>NZ_CP126604.1:3600000-3918292 GCF_008364625.2 Enterobacter dykesii | reverse complement strand
TTATTAAATCTAAAAATCATTTGTTCAATAGCGGAGCGATGATGACCTCACTTCTCGACGCACGGAATATCAGCAAGCAGTTCTCAGGCGTGCCGGTTCTAAAAGGCATAGATTTCACGCTGCTTGCGGGCCAGGTGCACGCGCTGATGGGCGGAAACGGCGCGGGAAAATCGACGCTGATGAAGATCATCGCCGGGGTGGAAACGCCGGACAGCGGTGAACTTTCTGTCGAGGGGCAGTCATATGCGCGCCTCACGCCCGCTCAGGCGCACGGGTTAGGCATTTATCTGGTGCCGCAGGAGCCGCTGTTGTTCCCCAACCTGACGGTGCGGGAAAATATCCTGTTTCGCCTGCCGCGCGAACGCGATCTGGAAAAGCGGCTGGCGGAGAAGCTCCAGCAGCTACAGTGCCAGCTTAACCTCGACGCCACTGCCAGCACCCTGGAAGTGGCGGATCAGCAGATGGTGGAGATCCTGCGCGGGCTGATGCGCAACGCCAGGATCCTGATCCTCGACGAACCCACGGCCTCACTCACGCCGGGTGAAACCGAGCGGCTGTTCCGCCAGATCCGCGCCCTGCAGGCGCTCGGTGTCGGGATTGTCTTTATCTCGCACAAGCTGCCGGAGATTCGCATGCTTTCAAGCCACGTCTCGGTGATGCGCGACGGCGCGGTGGTGCTGAGCGGTGAAACCGCGGAGTTTGACGACAGCGCCCTGATCGCCGCCATGACGCCGGTAAGCCGCGATAAATCACTCAGCGATACGCAAAAGCTGTGGCTGGCGCTGCCGGGCAACCGGCGCACTCAGCCACAGGATTTCCCGGTGCTACGGGTGGACGATCTCACCGGTGAGGGGTTTATCGATCTTAGCCTTGAGATCTACGCCGGCGAGATCGTCGGCCTGGCCGGGCTGGTGGGATCCGGGCGCACCGAGTTTGCGGAAACGCTCTACGGCCTGCGGCCGGTACGCGGGGGCCGCATCTGGCTGGAGAACCAGGAGATCACCGGCGATCCGGTAAGTTCACGCCTGGAAAAAGGGCTGGTCTATCTGCCGGAAGACAGGCAGGTGTCAGGCCTGTTCCTTGACGCGCCAATCCGCTGGAATACCGTGGCGCTGAACGAGCCGTCTCTCTGGCAGCAGCGCAAGCGGGAGTCTGCGGTGGTGGAGCGCTATCACCGGGCGCTGGGGATCAAGCTCAACCATGCGGATCAAACCGTGCGCACGCTCTCCGGCGGCAACCAGCAGAAGGTGCTGCTGGCGCGCTGTCTCGAGGCCAACCCTTTACTGCTGATCGTCGATGAACCGACGCGCGGGGTGGACGTCTCGGCGCGCGCCGACATCTACCAGCTGATAAAAAGCGTGGCGGCGCAGAACGTGGCGGTGCTGATGATCTCAAGCGATCTTGACGAGTTCCCGGGCCTTGCGGACCGCGTGCTGGTGATGCACCAGGGCGTGCTCAGCGGCGAGCTGCCGCGCCACGCCGTCAGCCTCGACAAAATGATGGCGCTGGCGTTTGGAGGCCAATCATGAAGACCTTACTCAAAAACCGCGAGCTGAGCGCGTTTCTCGCCATTCTGGCGCTGTTCGCCGTGCTGGTGGCGCTGAATCCGTCCTACTTCAGCCTGCAGACGCTGGGGATGATTTTCGCCAGCTCGCAGATCCTGATCCTGCTGGCCATCGGCGCGGCGCTGGTAATGCTGACCCGCAATATCGACGTGTCCGTCGGCTCAACCGTCGGGCTGTCCGCCATTGCCGTCGGCGTGGCGCTGAACAGCGGCTACAGCCTGCCCGTTTCCATTCTCTTCGCGCTGTCTATTGGCGCGCTGGCCGGTGCGTTCAACGGTTTTCTGGTGGTAGGGCTGCGCATTCCGGCGATTGTCGCCACCCTCGGCACGCTGGGGTTGTACCGCGGCGCGATGCTGCTCTGGACGGGCGGAAAGTGGATTGAGGGGCTGCCGCCTGGGCTGAAATCCCTCTCTGAGCCTGCCGCCATCGGCATTTCGCCGCTCGGCATGCTGGTGTTGATTATCGCGGTCACCGGCGCGTGGACGCTCTCGCGCACCGCGTTCGGGCGTGATTTCTACGCGGTGGGGGATAACCTCGCCGCCGCGCGCCAGCTGGGCGTGGCGGTGAACCGCACGCGGATGCTCGCCTTTACCCTGAACGGCATGCTGGCGGCCTGCGCCGGGATCGTCTTTGCCGCGCAGATTGGCTTTGTGCCCAACCAGACCGGCAGCGGGCTGGAGATGAAGGCCATCGCCGCCTGCGTGCTCGGCGGTATTTCGCTGCTGGGCGGCACCGGCACGCTGATTGGCGCGCTGCTGGGCGCCTTCTTCCTGACGCAAATCGATACCGTGCTGGTGCTGTTCAGGCTCCCGGCGTGGTGGAACGATTTTATTGCCGGCTTGGTGCTGCTGGGTGTGCTGGTGCTCGACGGACGTCTGCGTCAGGCGCTGGCGCGCCATCAGCGGGCGCTGAAGTACGGTCGCTTCCAGCCGGGTAACAGAGGGGGAAAGCACGTCACCCCGTTTCCCAAACGCAAAAAAGAGGTGGCGTAAATGAGGCTTAACTGGGAAAGCGCGCTGCTGATTTTGCTGGTGCTGGAGATCCTGTTCTTTGGCGCCATCAACCCGCGCATGCTCGACATTAACATGCTGCTGTTCAGCACCAGCGATTTTATCTGCATCGGCATCGTGGCGCTGCCGCTCACGCTTGTGATCATCAGCGGCGGGATCGACATCTCCCTCGGCTCAACCATCGGCCTGTGCGCCATCGCGCTGGGCGTGATGATGCAGTCCGGGTGGCCAATGGCGGTCGCTATTCCGCTGACGCTGCTGCTCGGCCTGCTGTGCGGATTATTTAATGCCGCGCTGATCCACTACACCGGCATCAGTCCTTTGGTTATCACCCTCGGCACGCTCTACCTCTACGGCGGCGGCGCGCTGTTGCTCTCCGGCATGGCGGGGGCGACGGGCTACGAGGGCATCGGCGGCTTCCCGGACAGCTTCACGGCGTTCGCTAACCTCACGGTGCTGGGTCTGCCGATCCCGCTGGTGCTGTTCTCGGTGATTACCGTCTTCTTCTGGCTGATTACCCACCGCGGGCGCTTTGGCCGTCATCTGTTTTTAATCGGCCAGAATCCTCGCGCGGCGCGCTATGCGGCGCTGTCGGTGAACGGCATGCCCTACGCGCTGTACGGCCTGGTGGGCGTGGCCTCGGCCATTGCTGCGCTGGTGATGGTCTCCTACTTCGGCTCGGCGCGTTCGGATCTGGGCCGCGATCTGCTGATGCCTGCGCTCACCGCCGCCGTGCTCGGCGGGGCCAATATCTACGGCGGGTCAGGTTCAGTTGTCGGTACCGCGCTGGCGGCGCTGCTGGTGGGCTACCTGCAGCAGGGTTTACAGATGGTCGGCATCCCCAACCAGGTGTCGAGCGCGCTGTCAGGGGCGCTGCTGGTTGTGGTGGTGATGGGACGTTCGCTGAGTCTGCACCGTGAGTGGGTGCGATCTCTCTTTAGAAAACTATCCGGAGCGTAAGATGAAAACAAAACTGTTCGTCCTGGCAATGGCCCTCAGCTTCGCTTCGGCGCAGGCGGCGGACCGCATTGCCTTTATCCCGAAGCTGGTGGGCGTGGGCTTCTTCACCAGCGGCGGCAACGGCGCGAAAGAGGCGGGGAAAGACCTCGGCGTGGACGTGACCTACGACGGCCCGACCGAGCCGAGCGTCTCCGGCCAGGTGCAGCTCATCAATAACTTCGTCAACCAGGGCTATAACGCCATCATCGTCTCCGCCGTATCGCCGGACGGCCTCTGCCCGTCGCTCAAGCGCGCGATGCAGCGCGGCGTCAAGGTCCTGACCTGGGATTCCGACACCAAACCGGAGTGCCGCAGCATCTACATCAACCAGGGGACGCCGGAGCAGCTGGGCGGCCTGCTGGTGGAGATGGCGGGCAAACAGGTCACCAAACCGAACGCTAAAGTGGCGTTCTTCTACTCAAGCCCGACCGTAACCGACCAGAACCAGTGGGTGAAAGAGGCGAAGGCCAAAATCGAGAAAGATCACCCCCAGTGGCAGGTCGTGACGACCCAGTTTGGCTATAACGATGCCACCAAATCCCTGCAAACCGCCGAAGGGATCTTAAAAGCGTATCCGGATCTGGATGCGATCATCGCCCCGGACGCCAACGCGCTGCCGGCTGCGGCGCAGGCGGCGGAAAACCTGAAGCGCGAAGGGGTGGCGATTGTCGGCTTCAGCACGCCGAACGTGATGCGCCCGTACGTTGAGCGCGGCACGGTAAAAGCCTTCGGCCTGTGGGATGTGGTGCAACAGGGCAAAATTGCGGTCAATGTCGCCGATCGTTTGCTGAAAAAAGGCGATCTTAACGTCGGCGACAGCGTGGACGTCAAAAATATCGGCGCGCTGAAGGTAGAGCCGAACAGCGTGCAGGGCTACCAGTATGAGGCGAAAGGCAACGGCATCGTGCTGCTGCCGGAGCGGGTGGTGTTCACCAAAGAGAACATCAGCAAATACGATTTCTGACGGGGGAGCAAATGGCTGATTTAGACGACATCAAAGACGGCAAGGATTTTGGCATCGGCACGCCGCAGCAGAATGTGCCTTACACCCTGAAGGGCTGCGGCTCGCTGGACTGGGGCATGCAGTCCAGGCTTGCGCGCATCTTCAACCCGCAGAGCAACCGCACGGTGATGCTGGCCTTTGACCACGGTTACTTTCAGGGGCCGACCACCGGCCTTGAGCGTATCGATCTCTCCATCGCGCCGCTGTTTGGCGAAACCGACGTGCTGATGTGCACCCGCGGTATCCTGAGAAGCCAGGTGCCAGCCGCCACGAACAAACCGGTGGTGCTGCGCGCCTCGGGCGGTAACTCGATTCTGGGCGAGCTGTCGAACGAGTGCGTGGCGGTGGCGATGGAGGACGCGCTGCGCCTGAACGTCTGCGCGGTGGCGGCGCAGGTGTATATCGGCAGCGAATTTGAGCATCAGTCGATCAACAACATCATCAAGCTGGTGGACGCGGGCGCGCGCTACGGCATGCCGACGCTGGCGGTAACGGGCGTCGGCAAGGAGATGGCACGCGACGCTCGCTATTTCTCGTTGGCCAGCCGCATTGCCGCCGAGATGGGGGCGCAGTTCGTCAAAACCTACTACGTGGACGAGGGCTTTGAAAAAGTGACCGCCAGCTGCCCGGTGCCGATTGTGATCGCCGGGGGCAAAAAGCTGCCGGAGCACGAGGCGCTGGAGATGTGCTGGCGGGCGATCGACCAGGGGGCGTCCGGCGTGGACATGGGGCGCAACATCTTCCAGTCCAGCGCGCCGCTCGCCATGCTGAAGGCGGTGAAGAAAGTGGTTCACGAGAACTGGAATGCCCGTGACGCGTTTCAGTTCTGGCAGGAAGAGAAACAGGGAGAAGCAAAATGAACGTGACGCTGGTTGAAATCAACATTAAGCCCGAGCGGGTGGACGAGTTTCTTGAGGTGTTTCGCGCCAACCACGAGGGGGCAATCAAGGAGCCGGGAAACCTGCGCTTTGACGTATTGCAGGACCCGCGCGTGAAAACCCGGTTCTTTATCTACGAGGCCTATAAAGACGAGGAGGCGGTGCTGGCGCATAAGCAAACCCCGCACTACCTGGCGTGCGTGGATAGGCTTGAAGGGCTGATGTCGGAGCCGCGTAAGAAACGCAGTTTTGTTGGGCTGTTGCCGGAGTAGCGGAGTTACCCGACAGAGCCTGTCTGTCGGGTAAACACGTTGTCAGAAATTAACCTTCTGCAATGTCATTATCAAATTATCAGCACTGTATTTACTCAGTAGCTTTTCATCCACATGGGGGAGAGGGCTTTGCAAAAAGTCCTGAAGATCTTCAATATCATCCACGTTATAAATAAAGATTCGTGCAGGGTCGTAAAGATCCATGCTTCGAATCGACGCATTTGTGGTAATTAATTTTTTATTGAAAATAAGTGCTTCCAAAGCACGTAGCGTTAATCCTCGTTGCTCTGGTTTATTGATTTCCAGTAAAACAGAGGCGTGCTTCACCTTCTCAATGTTTTCGATGTAGCTAAGTCTTTTATTTTGACAGTTATCCGGATAGCTATCATGATTGTTGTATTTATCCAACAGATAAAAATCGGGTTTATAACCGCTATTCTCAAGTTCAGGCGTAAGGATTTTCAGAGTTTCTGCACGAATCGGTTCATAGCCTCCAACAAAAAAACAGCGCTTATTTTCGATCTTGCTCTCTTTTTGTAACCGTTGAATTTCATGCAGGCTGAACGGTAAAAATTGCTCAATCATTGCCAGGCTATAGCGTTGGCAGTCAGCAGAGTCAAAACTAAATATTACGTCAAATACCGGGCGAACCGTTTCGATATAGTCTTCGTCTTCTTTGAGTTGACCCAGGAGGCGGCGCTTACGTGTTAAGGCCAAAACCGAATCGCGCAGGATTAACACTTTTTTACACGGTATGCTGGCAATATAATCCAAGAAGGGGAAAACGCTATAGCCGTTACAAATTACAATATCATCTGGTTTTATCGCTGATAATTTAACTGCACAATGAAAACGTTTATGCCATTTTTTTAACAGCGTACCGGGCATAAGGGCATTAACTGATTTATAGCGCCGCATAATACGATTAATTTTCATGACGGGATAATCCTTCGCCAGAGAATTAAGCATCATAATTTCGAAATCATTTACCCATTCCAGAAAATAGTAGCGCATGGTCCCTCAAGGTTGATGGTCGATTTTTTCCAAATGATATCCTATTCCAAAGGGAGAATCATTATGCCGGTATGCTGAGGTTGTATTGCTTTTATAGGCCGGGTAAGCGCTAGCGCCACCCGGCGTTGTTCAGGCCAGCGCCAGATCCGCAATTATCGCAGCAAGCGCTTCGCGCGGCTCACCATGAATAGCCTGAAGGGGGAAGGGTAGCGCGGGCGTTTCCACTTTCCCCAGCATTTCTGCCGCTGCCGCTACCACCCGCAAACTACCATAATGGCGGAACAGCGCCCAAAGCGGCTCCAGCCGCTCGGATTGTGCCGACTCTTTCGAACGGGCAATCGCCAGCGCTGTTTGCGGAAACAACCCGCCGACCACCGAGTACCAGACGTCAAACCCGGCCTGCAGGGCGGAGGCCGCTCGCCAGTCACCGGCGATGCCCAGCGTGACGGTATCAGGAAGACGAGCGCGTACCTGCGACAGGTCCTCCGGCACGCGGCCAAGCTTTATGGACCCTATATTCGGCAGGGCCGCGGCGGCAAATAACAGTTCATCGCTAAACGAAAAACCAGTTGTGGCGGGATTATCGTAAATGCACAGCGGTACGGAGAGCTGGCGGGTCACCGTTTCATACAGATTAAACACTTCGTCTTCCGTTAATCGCTGGTACGACACGGGTGCCAGCAGCACGCCGGAGACTCCTGCCGATTGCGCGTCGTCAGCCAAACTTCGAATATCGTCCAGCCGCAATGCGCCGATGCTGACGATGACCGGAATGTCATCAGCATGCGCCACCGCGCAGCGTGCGATCCGGCCGCGCTCTTCAACGGTCAGATAGGCATAACTTCCCGTTGAGCCCAAAATGCCCAGTGAATCCACGCCAGCGTCGACAACGGGGCGCAGAAGATTGATGAAGGAGTGTTCGTCAAACGTCCCCTCTCTCAGGGGCGTTAACGGAAACGCGCTTAACCCGTGAAACATCGTGTTGTCCTCCTACAGCGTCAGCAGCTGAACCCGAGCCGTGGCTCCCGGCATCAGCCGCTGCAGGTTGTTGACCAGCTCTTCTCCTGCCTCTTCCAGCGCCGCAAGCGGCATCGTCGGCAGGCTTTCAAGAATAAACCACATAGATTGCGCCTGGCTGTCCAGACGGGTACGCCCCCCCTGGCGCCAGTTCCAGCGGCGGCAGGTGACGCCGAGATCGTCGCGCCAGATAACCTCGCCCGGTTCCGGATGTTCCATCACTGGGTGTCCCTCTTTGAAGGTATCAAACGGCTCGCTGCCGTCGGCCAGCGTCAGACGCGGCGCACCCGAATACGCCGCGAGATTTTCCCCGCCCACCGGAATGGCGTAGCGAATGCTCACTGCGTTATAGATATCCACCACCGGATCCAGCGACGGCAGCGAACCGTCTTTCAGCACCCGCTTGCGCAGGGCCGCGGCGGAACAGGGTGTGCGTTTCGGTTTCGCGCCGAAGGCTTTAAACACTTCATCCCAGCCTGAAAGGTGCGCATCAGCCCATGGCACATCATCATTCAATATCTGCTGGCAGGCCTGCGCCAGCGCGGCGGACGCTACCTCCGGATGGGTGATCGGCGCAGCTTCAACCAGAATGCTCAGCGCCCGAAAGCCCGGGGCAATCCCGGCAAGACGCGAATCTATTGACGGCGTAACGAGAGACATAAATAATCCTGTATTGACTGTTTTATACCATGGTAGTGACCAATGACTGATAAAGTCAATATAATGACTGATTCGGGTGCCGATGTTGCCCAGGTAAGCCTGGCCGTGGCGAATCGCATCCGCAACTGGCGGAAAGAGAAAAAGCTGTCGCTGGACGAGCTGTCCCGCCGCGCCAGCGTCAGCAAAGGGATGCTGGTGGAGATCGAAAAGGGCGCAGCCAACCCCAGCATCGCCATTTTGTGCAAGCTGGCCGCCGCGCTCGGCATCTCCGTGGCGGATATCGTTAACGTCTCCAGCGAGCCGCTGGTACATGTTATCGAAGAAGAGGCGATTCCGGTGCTGTGGCGGGGCGCACTGGGTGGCCGCGCCAGACTGCTGGCGGGCACCGCGGGCCCGGACATGATTGAACTCTGGCAGTGGGAAATGTATCCGGGGGAGCGCTTTACCTCTCCGGGGCACCCGGCGGGAACCTTTGAGCTGCTGCACGTGAACGAAGGCGTTTTAACGCTGACGGTGGATGAGACGGTGACCCTGGTTAACGCTGGCGCATCGGCTGTGGCGAAAACGGAAGCGGCGCACGGCTACGCCAACGAGGGCGATACCGTGCTTCGCTTCACCATGACGGTGGCGGAATTTCACCGCTAAAAAACCGGGCCTACAAACGCCTGTAGGCCCGGTGATTTTTATGCCTCTTCCACGCTAACCCGCAGCGCTGCCAGCGCTTTACGCGCCGCTTTCAGCACCTGCTCGCACTGCTCAATCGTCAGCGTCAGCGGAGGTTCAATGCGGATGGTTTTCGAGTTGTTGAGCGTCCCGGCCACCAGCACCCGCTGGCGGAACATCTCGCTCGCGAAGCTGTAGCCGGTTTCGTTATCGACAAACTCAATTGCCATCAGCATCCCTTTCCCACGCGCATCCTGTACCAGGTCCGGATACTCCCGGCCTAGCTGACGGAAGCCGTCCAGCAGCATGTCGCCTTTCTGCTCCGCCTGCGCGGGCAGGTTTTGCTCCAGCAGCACGTTGATGGTTGCCAGCGCGGCCGCACAGGCCAGCGGGTTACCGCCAAAGGTGGTGGTATGCAGGAACGGGTTGTCGAACAGCACCGAGAAGACCTCTTCAGTCGCAACCGTCGCACCAATCGGCATCACGCCGCCGCCGAGCGCCTTCGCCAGGCACAGGATGTCCGGCTGCACGTTCTCGTGCTCGCAGGCAAACATTTTGCCGGTGCGCCCCATCCCGGTCTGGACTTCGTCGAGGATCAGCAGCGCGCCAAACTCATCGCACAGCTGACGCACGGCAGGCAGATAGCCCTGCGGAGGGAGGATCACGCCGCCTTCACCCTGAATCGGCTCCAGGATCACCGCCGCCACGTCATCGCCGGTTTTACGGCATTCACTCAGCACGGTGCGCATGGCGTTAATGTCGCCGAACGGCACGTGGCGGAAGCCCGGCAGCAGCGGCATAAACGGTTTGCGGAAGGTGGATTTGGCGGTAGCAGACAGTGCGCCCAGAGATTTACCGTGGAACGCGCCGCTGGTGGCGATAAAGGTGAATTTCCCGCGCGGCGACTGGTACGCTTTGGCGAGTTTAATCGCCGCTTCGACCGATTCCGTGCCGCTGTTGCTAAAGAAGCTGTATTTCAGTTTGCCGGGCGTTAAGGCCGCCAGCGTTTTCGCGAGCATGGCGCGAAGCGGGTCGAGCAGTTCCTGGCTATGGAGAGGTTGTTTCGCAAGTTGATTCTGTACGGCGGAAACCACAACTGGATTACGGTGCCCCACGTTGAAGATACCAAAACCACCCAGGCAATCGATAAACTCCTGTCCCTGGGTGTCGACAAGCGTGTTAAGACTTCCCGCTTGCCACTCTACGGCTCCGTAATCCCCGCCGGCGGTAACAGATTTGCGATACTCAAGAAACCCTGGATTGACGTGCTCTTTAAAGTAATCGATGACCTCTCGGTTAAGTTGTTTCATCTCCTCATGATCGAGCGTTCGCTTCTCAATGAGATTCAGTGCGTGCGCGGTACAGGCAAGAGCCGAGGCGCTGGAAGGTAACCTGTTCAAAATGTGCTCCCGGGGATCGCGTATCACATGATACTGGTTTAAGTATTGCAGGGATTACGCCACTTCAGATGACTTAACAAAAATCGGGATAAACGCCAGGTTAAATTAATGTTGCACAATATTTAATCATGCCGGAGCAACCGAAACGGGATTTAGCCGTACAGGACAGAAAGGATAAATGTGGGCGGAAAAGCGCATTTGCACTAAAGAAGTGCATTCGCTGCAACTTAAGTGGGCGTTAACTGGTCATGCTTTATAGGTAATTTCTTTACGAAAGTATTTGAAATCAATGAATTATAAAATCGTACAAAAAGTATGGTTTAAGTCAAATCTGCGATCTTCATCAAGTTTAACAACTAAAGATAAATTGTTTACCGCCGAAAAAACATTGACCCACAAAATTAACATTCAAATAACCTGCAAGGGATGCCCACCATGTCCTCTCCAACCTATGTCACCCAGAATGAATATCCTCTGGACGATGACACCACCTTAATGTCTACCACAGACGTCCACAGCTACATCACACACGCCAACGACACCTTTGTGCAGGTGAGCGGCTACCAGCTCGATGAGCTGACGGGCCAGCCGCACAATATGGTTCGTCACCCCGATATGCCAAAAGCCGCGTTTGCCGATATGTGGTACACGCTGCAGCAGGGCGAGCCGTGGAGCGGGATTGTCAAAAACCGGCGCAAAAACGGCGACCACTACTGGGTGCGTGCGAATGCGGTGCCGATGGTGCGCCACGGGCAGGTCACGGGCTATATGTCCATTCGCACCAAAGCCACAGCGGAAGAGATTGCCGCCGTAGAGCCGCTCTACCGGGCGCTGAACGACGGGCGCTGTAAAAAACGTATTCATAAAGGGCTGGTGGTTGGAAAAGGCTGGCTGGGCAAACTGCCGGCGATGCCGCTGCGCTGGCGCGTGCGCAGCGTGATGGCGGTGCTTTTTGCCCTGCTCGCCGCCACGCTGGTCGCGACCTCCGCCGGGTGGATGCCGCTGGTTGCTGCCGCGGTGGTGATGCTGCTGGGGACATTGCTGTTTGAGCAACAGATTGTCCGCCCGATCGAGAATGTGGCCCGACAGGCTCTGAAGGTCGCAACCGGTGAGCGCAACAGCGTGCAGCATCTGAACCGCAGCGACGAGCTGGGGCTGACGCTGCGCGCGGTCGGGCAGCTGGGCCTGATGTGCCGCTGGTTAATCAATGACGTGTCTAGCCAGGTGGTAAGCGTCCGTGACGGCAGCGACAGGCTGGCGCAGGGAAATGAAGACCTGAACGATCGGACGCGTCAGACCGTGGCGAACGTGCAGCAAACCGTCGCGACAATGAACCAGATGGCCGCTTCCGTTCAGAGCAACTCTGAAACCGCCGCCGAGGTGGACAAACTCTCCGTGGCCGCGAGCAGCGCGGCGACGAAAGGGGGCAATGCGATGCAGACCGTCGTCAAAACCATGGATGACATTGCCGACAGCACGCAGCGGATTGGCTCGATTACCTCCCTGATTAACGATATCGCTTTCCAGACCAATATTCTGGCGCTGAACGCGGCGGTTGAAGCGGCAAGGGCAGGAGAGCAGGGAAAAGGTTTTGCCGTGGTCGCAGGCGAAGTGCGCCATCTCGCCAGCCGCAGCGCCAGCGCCGCCAATGATATTCGTAAACTCATTGATGCCAGCGCCAGCAAGGTGCAGTCCGGCTCTGAGCAGGTTCACGCCGCAGGCCGCACGATGGATGATATCGTGGTGCAGGTGAAAAACGTGACGCAGCTTATCGCCCAGATCAGCCACGCGACCTCCGAGCAGGCAACCGGACTCTCTGAGCTGACCCGCGCGGTGGCTGAACTCGACAGCATCACGCAGAAAAACGCCGACCTGGTCGAGGAGAGCGCGCACATTTCTGCGATGGTGAAGCACCGCGCCGGACGCCTTAAGGATGCGGTGACTGTGCTTCATTGAGCCAGTAATGTTCCAAAAAAGCCGCTTATTCCGTAAGGAATAAGCGGCTTTTATTTTTCTGATTGTGACTATTAATGTGGTTTATTGTTAATTTAATATTAAATAACTAAAGAAAGTGCCTCAGTTATTTATTCCTGCCTAAGTCAGTTATCCAGAACGCTATTTTGAAAAATACCCCTCTGGTGGTCTGGTAACGATCGATGGAGCAATATTAATAGTCTCTACCTATCCATTGCAACGGTTATGAAATAAAAAAACGATCAAACTCATAAAGTTAGCGAAATCGTTACCGATAACAGCGATCGTCTGAGAAATAATCACATCGATGGAGAAAATATGTTCTTACATGACGTAAAGATCGGCACGAAATTATTTCTGGCGTTTGGGTTCTTTATTGTCCTGATGGCCATCAGCGCGAGCCTGTCTCTGATGAGCCTGAACCGGGCTAATAACGGGATGCAATCGATTATTACCAGTGATTATCCGACCACGGTAAAAGCGAACCAGTTAATCGATAACTTCCAGGAATTTATTAGCACTCAACAGCTGATGCTGCTGGACGAGCAGGGCACTTACACGGGGCAATCTCAGCAGCGCCTGAAAGAGATCAGCGAGCACATTACGGTGATCCTGGGCGAGCTGAACAACGCGTTGCAGGATCAAAAGTCTCAGCAGGTGCTGGCGGAAATCCGCAGCGTGCGCCAGCAGTATCTGGACTCGCGCTACCGCATTTTGCAGGCGGTGCAGAACAACAATCGTGCGGGTGCTATTCAGGAGATGATGACCACCACCCTCGCCGTGCAGCAGGCTTATAAAGCGAAGGTGAAGGAGCTGATTACCATTCAAAACAGCGAGATGCAGAGCGCTGGCGCGCAGGTGGAAGGGGATTTCAGGTCTAACCGTCTGCTGCTGATCCTGCTCACGCTCTTTAGCGTTGCGGCAGGCAGCATGATTGGCTGGTTTATCGTGCGCGCTATCACTCGTCCGCTCGGCGAGGCGGTGCATTTTGCAAAAGCCATTTCTGAGGGCGATCTGACGGGCAGCATCACGCCACACGGTAAAGACGAAACGGGTCTGCTGCTGCATGCGCTGATGGAGATGAAAACGCGGCTGCTGGACATCGTGCAGCAGGTGCAAACCGGCTCGGAGAATATCTCCAGCGCGGCCGCGCAGATTGTCGCCGGGAACCAGGATCTGGCCGCGCGCACGGAAGAGCAGGCAAGTTCTGTAGAACAGACCGCCGCCTCGATGGAGCAGATCACCGCGACGGTGAAAAATACCGCCTCGCATACCGGGGAAGCGACCAACCTCTCGGCGGATGCCGCCACGGTGGTTAAAAACAACGGCGAGATGATGAAGCAGGTGACCAGCAAAATGCGCCTGATTAACGAGACGTCGAACCGGATGTCCGACATTATCGACCTGATCGACGCCATTGCTTTCCAGACCAATATTCTGGCGCTGAACGCGGCGGTGGAAGCGGCGCGCGCCGGCGAGCACGGTCGCGGCTTTGCGGTGGTGGCGGGTGAAGTTCGCCAGCTTGCCCAGAAGAGCGCGTCGTCTGCCAGCGAAATCCGCGAGCTGATTGAGAGCTCCACCAGCCAGACCCAGGACGGGATGAACCTGGTTGAAAAAGCGAGTGGACTGATCAACGGGATGGTCGGCAACGTGGAAGAGATGGACGTGATCCTGCGGGAAATTCGGCAGGCCAGCCACGAGCAGACGGAAGGTATCTCGCAGATTAACAGCGCGATTGGCCTGATTGATGCTACCACCCAGCAGAACTCCGCGCTGGTCGAGGAGTCTGTGGCTGCAGCAGCATCCCTTAACGAACAGGCGATGCACCTGAAAGAGCTGGTACGCGTCTTCCGCGTGAGCGAGCACGCTCCGGCTTAATCCAGCTGGGAGATCTCGAGCGCCGCGCGGTCAATCACGCCGATAATCTGCTTGAGCTGCGCGTCGCTGAGCTCTCCCTGATTCACCTTCAGGTCTAACACCGCTTTGAAGTTATCCAGCGCCCGCTTCATCTGCGGGTTTTTGCGCAGCTGAAAACCGACGGAACGCGCTTTGATACGTGCCTGTATCTGCTCCAGCTGTTCCCGGTTCTCGTCCAGCCAGCGTTGTCCTTCAGCGGTAATCCTAATCGTCTTACGACCGTTCTCTTCTTCCGTAATGGTGATAAACGACTGATCCTGAAGATAATCCAGGGTCGGGTAGATCACTCCGGGGCTCGGGGTGTAATTCCCCTGAGTCAGATTCTCGATCTCTTTGATCAGCTCGTAGCCGTGGCTCGCGCTGCGGGTCAGGATATCCAGAATCACCAGCCGCAGATCGCCGTGGCCGAAAAAGCGCGGTCGACGCCCGCCGCTGTCGTGTTCGTGTCGCATAATACGTCCTTCAATTTGATATATCTAAACTATATCTAAGATATATTCAGATGCAATCTAAAAGATCTTGCATTTTTCATTATTAGTAATCATTATCATTTGAAAATTGATTTAGATATATCGTATTCATCAGAGAAGGGGCTATAAATGGCATCTACCCGTTACCCACAGCGTGTTCGTAATGACCTGCGCTTTCGCGAGCTGACGGTGCTCCGCGTCGAGCGCGCCAGCGCGGGTTTCCAGCGCATTGTTTTAGGCGGCGAGGCGCTGGAGGGCTTTAGCTCTCGCGGTTTCGACGACCATACCAAAGTCTTTTTCCCGGCCCCGGGTGTGGTGTTTGTACCGCCGGTGGTCACCGATGAAGGCATCGACTGGGGCGACGGCGTACGTCCTCAGGCGCGCGACTATACGCCTCTGTACGATGAGGAAAATCATGAGCTGGTACTCGATTTCTTCATTCATGACGGCGGCGTTGCCAGCTGCTGGGCGGTCGAGGCGAAAGCGGGGGACAGCCTGACCATCGGCGGCCCGCGCGGTTCGCTGGTGGTGCCGGAGGATTACGCCTGGCAGCTGTACGTGTGCGACGAGTCCGGCATGCCTGCGCTGCGTCGACGCTTAGAGAGCATTGCTAAACTGCCGGTTCGCCCGGAAATTCATGCGGTTGTGACGGTCGGAGACGATTCTTATAAGGCGTATCTGGCGCACCTGAGTGAATTCAACATCACCTGGGTGGTGGGCCACAGCGAGCAGGCAGTAGCGGACCATCTGACGGCGCTGACCGTCCCAGGGGAAGATTACTTCATCTGGCTGACCGGGGAAGGGAAGGTGGTGAAGACGCTGAGCCGTCAGTTTGAAACCGACGCGATTGACCCACAGCTGGTGCGTGCCAGCGCATACTGGCACGCCAAATAATCAGGCGGCGGAATCCAGCTGCGCTTCGCTCACCTGATGTTCGAGCGAGGCGCGGACCTCGTGCAGCGCTTTCTCCTGCTGAGCGAAGTACGCTTCCATATTGTTGAGCGACGAGACCAGAAGCCAGGACTCCTCTTTCTCCAGCTCTGCCAGCTCGTTCACTAAAATGTCTATCTGCTCGCGAACCTGCGCCATTTTTTTGCGGATACGTTCCAGATCGTTCAGCCTGTCGCTTGCCATCAATGGCTCAAAGCCCTGCTGCAGGCGGGCCACCAGTGAGCGAATGGTTTTAACGTCGCCACGCTGCTTCGCCTGGTTGAGCTGGACCATCATCGCGTTGGCTTCCTCTTTCAGATCGTCTGCAACCAGGTCCGGGTGGCAGAGCTTGCTCGCCTGCCGCCAGAGACGCTTCAGCTCGTTCCGATCCTCTTCCGAAAGATCCTTACCCTTGCGCAGCCGCACTTCGGCATCGTGATGCTGCTCGCGATATTTCTCGTACTCTTCATTAGCGTCGTCGCGCGCCTGACGCGCAGGCTCCTCTTCGCGCGTTAAGCCGCTCTCCAGCTCCAGCGCTTCGGCCAGCAGGTTGGCGATGAGATTGCTTTGCTGCTCCAGATGTTTACGCGCCTCGGCTGCCTGCACGGAGTCGGCCGGGAGATCGCGCCAGCGCTGGGTGAGCGTCGTCAGCACCTCTACCGCCTGCGCCATATAGCGCTGGCAGCGACGGTAATCTTCCTCGCGACGACGCGCTTCCGCCTGCTGACGACGCAGGTTGAGCTCGGCCAGCGTTTTACGCAGGGCGAGGATCTGCTGCATCAGCGGTCCGAGGCGAGAAAAATAGAGATCGTTGAACTCATCAAGCTGTTGCACCCGGGCGTTGCGCCGGTCAATCAGATCGCGCAGACGCTCTTCCAGCGCCTTCAGCTCCAGCTTGCTGGCGGCCACCTGCGGATCGCGCCACTGGGTCACGGCGCGCTGACCCTGCAGCCAGGCGGTAATGGCCGCCATCGCAGAGGTGTAGTTCTTCTCCTCAAGCGCCACGACGATTGCCTGTAGCTCATCGTCAAACGCTTCATTTTTCAGGCGTGTCAGCTGGCTCTGGATGATGTCGTCATCTTCCAGTTCAATGGCATTTTTAATGATTTCTAGCCGTTTGATCGGTGTGCTCATGATGCCTTTCGCTTTGGCGCTTAAGTATTTGAGTTAAGGTTAGTTGTTGTAAAAGCTACAGGAAATAATACACACGGATGATGATCGGCGCGATGGGGGATTTCTTTAGAATTTACAGAGTGTGAAGATGGGCGCTTAACAGAAGAATAAGAGAGTTGCTTTTTGAAGTTAAATATAATTCATTGAAATATAAGGAAATAATCTCTGAAGCAAGGCGGATCCCTACGCTAAATACGCAAGTAAAGGCATTACGATTCGGTAAAATATCTGTAGATTAGGCAGTGGGCCAGAGAGATGGATACCAGAGGGATTCTAGTTCCTTTCCGGGGGGGCGGGCAGTGTGGGGGTAAGAGAAGGAATACTCAGGCAGCAGGCAGGACAATCCTGGCCGTGAATACGGCTCGCGTAAAATTATCTGACTTCGCGTTAGATGCAGGCGTAGCTACACGCCGGTTGAGCATCTGTATATAGATTGAAGGCACATATCGTTTCTAACGAATTTTTGCTGGACATGCGTACGTGTTTTAACATGGTGAGATTGTCGCAGCTTTAAGATAGGGCCAACACCTGGAGAGTACGGGGTTGGCTTTTTTTGCGCGCGTCAGGGCTGTTGATTTCCCTGCTCCCATCAGAACCAACGATTATGTTTTACATAAAAATAGGTAACAATGATGATCCATGCAAAAGTAAGAAAACCAAAATAGTCAGGCAGGAAACGCGCGAATATATAAGCACCAGCAACGATGAGTGCTATAGGGATGTAATAAATATAAGACTGCAGAAACCATAATATTGCTCGTTTCATCTTTTTAATAACTCATATAAAGCATCGCCGATTATTTCCTCATTGTTCCCACCTGATTCAACTTGATAAATTATTTTTGTCATTTGTGGTTCAATAAGAAAGTAAAGCATCTCAAGATTCTGTTGGTACAAGGCCTGATAATATGCTGAATCCTGAAATTTGAGCTTATTAGCCGCTAATGCAGCCACCTGTGCTTTCGAATAGATTATGGCACCGTTAACGTACATTGATGATAATGAATTGACCATTCTGATATGCGACTGATGAAAATCACCACTACTGATTATGAGCTTTGCAATAGTTAAGGACAGCGCTAGTTTGCTGGATTTTTCGGCGTACTCATAAGCCTTATCGCCTAATTCCTTTTTAAGAAAGACAGCGAGATTGCTACTCTTTTGCTCTCCAAGTCGTTTAAGAGTTTTCCGAAAGTAAATCTCAACCATATCAAGAGCAACATCGTTTCGATTATAGATTTCAGCAAGTGCTAATGTTAGACGGCGGTCCTCATTTATTAGCTCGCGACAGGTATTGCGATAGTAATCGTCTGGTATCAAGCACGAGCCATAGTTGATTAAACGCTGTGTACCAAGCTTCAGATTTTCGATAGTGCTCATATTGGTGGCTTGTATTTCTCGCAATGCTTTGGTAAGCGCCAGAGCTAAATTCCTTTCTGATTGCAGCTTCATTTTTGCATAGCCGTCTGCCATTGTAATTTCCCTTGTTGTAACATGACCCTGTCAATAATTGATCATCATTGTCATAGGGGGCAAGGAAGATAATGAAAAAAAGCGGTAGAGTGACAATTTATGTTCTGGTAGTAATTATTTTCTTTCTAACTATTCCAGAGATCGTCGTTCGTGTACTCACTCCGGAGCAGTTTGCACGATTGAGTGATTTCACAAGCTTTGGTGGCTTGTTCAGTCATCTCCTTTCTTTACTAGTTTTCCTTGGCTTAGCTTCAATTCTCCTGGGCGTACTCGCCATTTTGGCAACGAAAAAAATTTACCGGCATTTCACTCGATACAAAAGCTAATCATAAAACTGACCCACAAGGTGGTCGTCGAGGCGAAGTTAAGCCAGCTCTGCTCTGCGTCATACAGTTGGGGTCTGGATTGGGAACGGGTTCAGTTAAGAAGTAGGGGGACGATAAAGGGCCGCTGTCAGTAACATAGAAAAAAGCCACTCGTCGGAGTGGCTTAATTATATGATTACAAAGCTAAAATTTGGTGGCCCCTGCTGGACTTGAACCAGCGACCAAGCGATTATGAGTTCCTACCGGGACAACTAAAAATCAATGGATTGCGTTATTTATCATTGACATAGATTGTCACTGCTTGCCGAATATTACCCATTGTTCGCCATTTTTATCGCCATTCTTCAAACCAAAATTCAACGTTATTCAGCCATTTCGGATATCATTTTTTTTTGACTATGTGATCAAAAGTAAAGCTTTTCCCTGTGAACTTGTGTTAATAAAGATATGAAGATCTGAATTTTAAATTATATTCGATAAGGAATTTATTGATGGAAAAGAGCAGGCTTAAATTAACGCTGGATAATTCTCCAGAAAGTCAAGCGTTTTTAAAATTCTACAAAGAATGGAACGATATAATACCTACCGTATACTTTTTGGATATCTGTTGTATTAGTAACATTAAAAACAAAGAAAAATATATTAATGAAAGTGAGCGTTTCAAGAATAAGTATGATTTTTTGAAACTGTTGGAAGAAATTGACTTACCTCATAATGCTATTTCATGTTTGCCTGCGATGATGGAAAAGGTTAGTGATCGTTTTAATGATAAATCTCGGGATGAGTTAAAAGAGGAAGTTGGACGAGACCTTAAGGCTTTAAATGGATTCTTCAAAAAAGCTAGGGTAATTGAAAAAGTAGAGTTTACAGAGTCGTATGTTGAGGAAATGAAAAATGAGCATCCTGAAGCAACAGGGGAAAACTATCATAATTTCCTTTTTTATGTGAATTCGTTAGGTCTTGCTAATACTCTTCCGCCTGCAAAAAGATTGGCTGCATCCAAGCAAGTCATTGAAAAATCCAGTGAATTAGGTATTGATAAATTTAGTGCAGTAGTGGTTACTACTCTTGCATGTATCTATGGCTGTATTCCAGCAAAAAAGGTTATGAAATTTAAAGATGACCAGGATAAATTCAATTCAAGTAATGCATTAGCTGATATACAAACCGTTAGTCGTATAGGTAAGTTGTCCAAGGAAATTGAATCCAAGGCCCGATTAGGTCAGGCAAGATATTTAAGGACAACATTTATGACTGATGATGATAATCTAAAAAAGCTTTATGATTACTTTTTTGTGAATGATGTCATTAAGGAGGATACAGAAACTGGTGTTAATCATAGAATAAAAGTTACTATCGAAGGGGGTCTTTTATTTCCTGACCTATTTGATTATAAGGATGAAGAAGATGAAGTTAAAAAACAAAATGAATATACTGAGCTTCTCAAGCTTATGGGCGTGCCTGTCTAATATTAATTAATTATTCCTATTGTATGTTTCCCTAATTTTGGGGTGTGGCTGTTTAAAGTGACACCCTATTTAAAACTCACAAATTCGTTGAGTTTACTTTTGTATGAAGCTCAGTGGGTTAAGTTTAACCGCATCTTCCAAATGATCGGGGGCAAAATGTGCATATCGCATTGTCATTTTTATGTCTGTGTGGCCTAACACTCGTTGTAAAACTAAAATATTACCACCATTCATCATAAAGTGGCTGGCGAAGGTGTGGCGCAAAACGTGGGTAAGTTGTCCTGCCGGTAGTTCGATGCCTGTTCTTTCCGGAGCTGACCGGAACGCCCCATAACAATCACTAAATAACCGGCCTTTTTTATCATCAGGCAGAGACTCATAGAGCTCTTTGCTGATTGGGACAGTGTGGTTTTTTCTGCCTTTCGTGTTGGTGTATGTGATTTTGTATTTCGCGAGCTGGCTTTTTCTCAGATTCTCGGCCTCAGACCATCGTGCGCCAGTGGCGAGACAGATTCTTACCACGGTTTCTAAATCATGGTGGTCATGTCGTTTACACTCTCCGAGCAGTTGCGATATTTGGTCGTGAGTTAGCCATTCCATTTCCATTTCTTTTGTGCGGAATGGGCGCATGTATTTCAGTGGGTTTTCACCCTTCCATTCTCTAGGGCGTTTTAGCTCATTGAACACCGCCCGGAAGTAGGCCAACTCAAAATTAAGCGTGCAATGCGACACTTCTTTAACCCTGTTTGAACGCGCATACTCACCTTTTAAGCGTTTTTCACGGTAGCGGGAAAAGATCTGCGCATCGAAATCGCGTGCAAGAGGTTCGCCCATACACTCAAACGCATGGTGCATAGCTAACTGGCGTTTTAAGCCGTCTAGCGCTATACCATGAGTCAACCTGTTCTTTTAACGCGCGCCTGTCTTCCTTTTCCTCCTGCCACGGGTTTTGAACGGTGTACTGTTCAAACGCAAGCGCCTCGCCTTTGGTGGCGAATTTCTTTCTGATACGATTGCCTTTTGCACCGTCTGGTAAGTGCTCGCAAATCCAACCGCCGGTAGGATTCTCACGACCCACCCTCAATTAACCTCGCTGTAAATCCCCACCACACGCCCCACCGTTTTTATCTCGTCGATACCGCATTCAAACGGAACCTTGCCGCCCGCCACGTGGAGTTTTTTACCCGGCAGCAGCGTGAGGTCGCGGATGCTGGCAGTACCTTCAATCTCAACCAGCCACAGGCCGTCGGTTAACGATGCTTCTTTTTCAACAAAGTGCAGCTTCCCCTCCGCCCGAACGGCGATGCCGCGAGCCAGCGGTTTGCTAAAGAAACCAGAGTCAATACTCAAAGTGGTATTTTCTTCCAGCCTTCCATCACTCAGTGTGAATGTGGAAACCGAAACCGGATCGCCCGGCGCGGGGTGACCTTCAAACTGCGCACCTTGTCCGGTCATCAGCCAGCGAAGACTGGCGCCGGTGTCCAGCGCGCACTGAACCGCAAAGTCATAAGAGACGGTGCCGCGCGCGTAGCGGTTCTGAAGCGAGCTGGCGGCGATATTAAAGTGCCGGGCCAGCTGGATTTTCTGCGTGAAACCATATACCTGACAGATTCTATCGAGTAACTCTTCATTATTCACTTGAGAATCTAAAATCAAAATATATTCCTTTGGGTGTTTACTAATACTCATTTGGGTATTAGTATCATTATAAATTCGGGCAATCAGCGGCAGACGTTGGCAAACAGAGGCTAGTGATTGCAGACATTATCAAAATGGGAATCATGCAGCATGGCATCTGAAATCGCAATCATCAAACGGCGGAAAAAACCGTGCTCTGCCCGATTTCAGCGCACTAGCGTGCGTGAATTTACGCGAGGGGAGATATGGCGTTAGAAGCTGCCCGTGAAGGGGGTCCACTTAGCGTGGGAGCTCGCCTTAGCGGCCTTAACCACGTCGCTGAACTTCGCGCCCGATACGGGAGCGATAGCGGAAAAGAGCTGGCGCGGTTTATGGCTGACATGCGCGATAAGCGCGATCCCTGTTTTGAGGAGAACAGCAGGGCGCTGGCCGCCCTCTTTTTCCTGGCGAGATTGCCTGTCGCCCGTCATGAGTGCGAGCTCGGTGAGCTAACCACAGAGGAGAAAAGGGCGCTGATTAACGCCATGAATCATTTTCGTGCTGTCGTGAGTTTATTTCCTGAACGGCTGACCATGCCGATATAACCCAACCAGAAACCTAATGGCGTAAACCCGCCGGGCACTCTGTTGCCTGAATTTAAGGAGAACGCGTGATGCGAAACAGTGAAAACCGCTCTTATCCAACCGGAAGTGAAGAACTGAAGCGCCTGTTGGCAGAGGCAAAAACAGAGGAACGATGCGCGCGAGCCCTCGCGGTCTCCCTTCGTCTGGAGGCCCTGGCGAGCCATATCTACAAAACCGGCATGAGCGGAGAAGATGTTGCCGAACTGCTGTGCCATGAGGCGGCCCGCTACGAGCGCGAATCCCAGGAGCTGCACTGATGGCCGATTTTATCGATCTTGCGCAGGCGCGCGAGCAGGAAGACAGAGAGCGGTACATTAATCGCGCCCGCAGACGACCCGCATCGCCTTCGCGTTTCCTCTGCGAGGACTGCGATGCCCCGATACCGGAGGCGCGCCGCATAGCGGTGCCTGGCGTAGCCCTGTGCGTAACCTGCCAGGAGATCGCGGAGATGAAAAATAAACACGTCCGGGGAGGATAAGTTGGCTACGTCATTTGCTTATCCGTGGAATGCCCCACGGTTGGCCATTGCCAGCCCTTATCTCACCCATGCCCAACAGCAGCGCCGCGATCGCCTTTTCGCGGCACTGCAGCAGGCAAGAATTTCCCTCTCACAGCAGCCTGACTGCGTACGCTTCGAAATTTGGCGCACGGTTGACGCCCTCGAACAGCATCGGGGCAGCCCGCAGGCTAACGCCTTTTTGATCCGCTTCTGCAAAAGGATGTTACCTCGCCTGCGGCGGGTCTCTGATCGCTATGCCTGCACAGGCCTGCACGACGAGGTCTCCAGGATCGTGTTCGACGGCCATTTCGACACTCAGCTTCTGCAATACCTCGCCTCGCGGATGGTCGAACTGGTTGCCCGCTATAACCGCCTTCCGGATATGTCCCGCGCGGACATCGACCTGCTGGCCGCAGATATCGCCAGCTTTATTCGCGGCGAGCTGGCGAATATTAACGATGCTGAAATGGGCGAATACCAGACGCTGTACGTCTGGTATCAGCGCGCAGGGCTGATCGCCCGGCAGTTCAACGTGTCGCCTCCGCACTGGGAGCGGGTGTCGAAGACGTTTTTCAACAAAGAGGACGTTGCCGCGGCGGTGATCCGCATGTTTTCCGAGGCGTGGTGGCGCGGGCGCCTGCGTCGGGTCGCGGCTGCCTGGCGCGAGCATCTGCAGATTGCCCTCGGCAACGTCAGCAAACGGAGAGCGGCGTATGCGAGCAAACGCTGCGTGACAGAGTGGCGCGAGCAGAAGCGCCGCACACGCGAATTTCTCAAGGGCATGGAGCTGGAAGATGAAGAGGGCAACCGCATCAGCCTGATTGAAAAATACGACATCTCGGTGGCCAACCCGGCGATACGTCGCTGTGAACTGATGACCCGTATCCGCGGATTTGAAAATATCTGTGAGGCGCTGGGCTACGTGGGCGAGTTCTATACCTTAACCGCGCCCGCTCAGTATCACGCGACGCTGAAATCAGGCTTCCCCAACGCGAAGTGGAACGGGGCCAGCCCGGCGGATACGCAAATCTACTTTACCCGTCTCTGGGCGCGTATCCGCGCAAAGCTCCACCGGGACGGGCGCCGTATCTTTGGTATCCGCGTTGCGGAACCCCATCACGACGGTACGCCCCACTGGCACATGCTGATGTTTATGCTGCCTGAAGACGTCGAATGCGTTCGCCGGATTATCGGGGATTACGCCCGGCAGGAGGATGCCGTTGAGCTGCAGAGCGAAAGCGCCAGACAGGCGCGCTTTCACGCGGACGCGATCGATCCTCAGAAAGGCAGCGCTACCGGCTATATCGCCAAATACATCTCAAAGAATATCGACGGCTATGCGCTCGATGGCGAGACCGATAACGAAAGCGGCGGGCTTCTGAAGGAGACGGCGTCCGCCGTGTCGGCCTGGGCGGGACGTTGGCACATTCGCCAGTTTCAGTTCATCGGCGGCGCGCCGGTAACGGTCTACCGCGAGCTGCGACGTCTGGCGGATACCGATGCCGCGCGCGGTCTGAGCGTTGAGTTTGCCGCCGTCCATGAAGCTGCCGACGCCGGGGACTGGGCGGGTTACGTCACTGCGCAGGGCGGGCCGTTTGTGCGTCGCGATGATTTACAGGTGCGCACGCTTTATGAGTCGCGCGCCGGGTTTAACCAGTACGGCGAGGAAACGGTCCGCATCCGCGGCGTGTACGATTCCGCCGTTGGCGCGGGCAGCCCGATTGTAACCCGACTCACGCAGTGGAAAATTGTCCCCAGGCGGGCCGCGGATGTTAAGAACGTGCCTGTCTCCTCTCGGAGTTCTGTCAATAACTGTACGCTGACCGATCTTTCTCAATCTCTTAGCCGGCGTGCGAGGCGGGCGTTAACCGAACGCATCAAATTCATCCGCCCCGGCGCTACAGCGTCCGTCGTCTACGCGAGCGACCCGCAGAACGGGGTACCGGAGAAGGTGATCGATGAGATAGGACTCGCTACCGGGATAGCCATCAGCCGGGCAGAAGCCCTGCATCTGATGTCGGGAGGCATCAGCCGCTTTAACGATAAATGGTGCAGGGGCGCAGCTGACGGATCGCTATTTCCGGCACCGGGTTCTTACCAGCAAAAGGCGCGGAAAATCCTTGAACGTATTGGGTATTTAACGGATCGCTTCGCTCAGAGAGCCCGCTAATCTCCATCCATATCATGTACATACCGTGAAGGGGTCTGATTTTTCGCTTCACTCTTTTTATGAATACGTGCTACTGTATGTTTATACAGTATCTCGTGGTGGAGGTTGTGTGGACAGAGAGTTGAACGAGCAGGTCATGATTGAACGAGTCGAGCTGATTGCGCGACTGACGACGGAAGGAACGTGTCAGGAAAGAGATCGTGAGATTGCCCTGAATTTGATTGCTGAGATTGCGCGGGGAAATTTAATCAAGAACAACGCATTTACCGTTGTGTTCTCAGCATCGCCTGTTCCGGAACGAATCAAAAAAGAGGGCAACGTTCGGGTGAACATTACTCTCGATAAAGATCAGCAGATTGGCCATGCCGTCGTTGAGGCCTTTCAGTGCGAACTGACCCGCAGAATAGGCTCCCTGTTTCCGTCATCGCGGGTGAACGTGAAAATCGGATCGGTGACGGGGGTCGAGCTCCAGGGGCTTGAAAAAGAAGCCGATCGCGAGGCGCTGGACGCTATCCTCCGGGAAGTCTGGGAAGACGAGAGCTGGCGCTAGCCCAGCGTTATTACCCGAACGCCACACCCTCATTCAGATTTTGCGCTTTCGTTGACCCACGCTTCGCTGCGCGCGGACGATCTGTTGTGCCCGCGATTGTCCATCTCTCAGCGATAGCGAAAAGCCTGCTGGCCCGGGAAACTCTACAGTACCTGGAAACCGGATGTTGGGAGCGTCTGATGAAAATCTATGCAATGCAGGGGGACACGCTTGATGCCGTTTGCGCCCGCTTTTATGGGCGCACGGCTGGCGTCGTTGAAGCCGTTCTGAAGGCCAATCCTGGCCTCGCGGATTTAGGCGTTATCTTGCCTCACGGCACGCCGGTAGAGATGCCGGAGGTAAATAGCGCCCCCACAAAAGAATCCATAAACCTATGGGACTGAGCCTGGAGAAAATCACCACGGTTATCGCCTACTGGCTGGCCGTGGCGCTGGCCTGGTTCGGGGCGATGTCTCCTGAAAAAGTCGCGCTGTACGTGGGGAGTCTGTGCGCCATTTTTACCGCATTAACGAATTACTGGTTTAAGCGAAAAACCTGGCGCTATCTCCAGTCTCTTGGCCTCGATAAGAAGAGCATTCGTGAACTCAATCATTAAGCGTTGCAGCGTCGCCGGCGTGCTGGCCCTGGCGGTGCTGATGCCTGACTTTCGATTACTGAAAACGTCCCCGGAAGGATTGGCGTTGATTGCCGATCTCGAAGGATGTCGCCTCTCGCCCTACCGGTGTAGCGCTGGCGTATGGACGTCCGGCATTGGCCACACGGCAAACGTTGTGCCGACGCGGGACATTACCGAGCGTGAGGCTGCGGTAAATCTGGTCGCTGATGTGCTCAACGTTGAGCGGCGTCTGGCGGCGTGTGCGCCGGTGGAGATGCCGCCCCGGGTCTATGACGCGCTGGTGAGTTTTACCTTTAATGTCGGCGCAGGCGCTGCCTGCCGTTCGACGCTGGTGTCCTTTATCAAACGTAAACAGTGGCTGCAGGCATGCGGGCAGCTTACCCGCTGGGTGTACGTTAACGGCGTCAAAAATGCCGGCCTGGAAAACCGTCGCGTCCGCGAGAAGGCCTGGTGCATGAAGGGGCTGCCATGAGAACGCTCATGCTGGCGCTGGCCGGGCTGCTGGCCATCGCGCTGTGGCTTCGTCATGACAACCTGAACCTGTCCCGTTCCTTAGCTACGGCCAATCGGGTCGCCAGCGAGCAAAAAACGGCCCTCGCCACGCTTAACCAGCAGCTGTCCCTGTCGCAGCGGATGGCCAGAGCAAATGAAAACGCCCAGGTCAGGCTCCGTGAGGAGCTTGTTACTGCGGGCGAGGAGAGAGCAAGACGGGAAGCGACTATCGGGAGATTACTCAATGAAAATGAAGCGTTACGCCGCTGGTATACCGCTCAGCTGCCTGATGCTGTCCGCAGGTTGCACACCCGCACCGCCTGCGCCTCCGCAGCCCATTGTTTACAACGCCTGCCCGAAGGTGAGCCGCTGCCCGATGCCGGGAAGCGAACCCGCCACTAACGGCGATCTCAGCGCGGATATTCGCAGGCTGGAATACGCCCTTATCGCCTGCGCGCTGCAGGTTGAAACCATCAAAGACTGTCAGGATAAACTCGATGCACAAACTCAAGAGCCTGCGTCAGGCATTAATTGACGCGATCCCCCAACTCAATGCCAACCCGGAGCGCCTGCAGATGTCGGTCGGAGGCGGTAATATTGACGCCCGGCTGGCCTCCTCGCTCTCCTTTGAAAAGCGGTATGCGCTGAGCGCGAAGGTCAGCGGCTTCACCGGCGACAGCGAGGGATTTTTCGTCCCGGTACTGTCCTGGCTTCGGGAAAACCAGCCGGATATTTTTACCCTCGATGAAGGACGCAAAAACGGTTACACCTTCGCGATCGTCTTAAACGATGACGATACGATGGATATCACCATCAGCGTGCAGTTAACCGAGCGTATTCTTGTTTCCCAGGAGCAGGGCGCTCTCCACGCGACGTATTCCCCCGAGCCGCCGCTGCCGGAGCCCGTCACGCGGCCGAAGGCGCTGTACGTCAACGGCGAGCTCGTCAGCCAGTGGGAGGACTAATTTCCCCGCGCTAAAGGCCGCCTGGCGTCTGGACCGCTTGTTGTATCATCCCGCAGAAAACCCCGTCTCGTTGCTGCCGTTCCTCCTGAACGGCATTCTCTTCTCATGAATACATTAACTTCCATGAACGGCATCGCTCGCGCGATCCGCAATCTTATTCGTATCGGTGTTGTGACCGATGTTGACCTCAACAGAGGGCTTTGTCGTGTCCAGACCGGCGGGATGAAAACCACCTGGCTGAACTGGCTCACCTGTCGCGCGGGACGTTCGCGCGTGTGGTGGGCCCCTTCCGAGGGAGAGCAGGTGCTGCTGCTGGCCATCGGCGGCGAGCTTGATACCGCCTTTGTGCTGCCCGGCATTTTCTCTGACGACCATCCTGCGCCGTCCGGGTCACCTGATGCATTCCACGTCTCGTTTCCGGATGGCGCGGTGATCGAGTACGAACCCGGGCGCGGGGCGCTGACGGTTGCAGGCATTAAAACGGCCGACATTACCGCCTCTGAATCGCTGACCGCCACCGTGCCGGAGGTGAGGGTGACGTCAACGTCCCGCATCACGCTGGATACGCCTGAAGTGGTGTGTACCAACAGGTTAATTACTGCCTCTCTTGAAGTGCAGAAGGGCGGCGTGATGGCCGGAAATATTGAGCATTCCGGCGGTAAATTCACCTCAAACGGGGTGCAGGTGGATAACCACGCGCACGGCAGTGTGCAAAGCGGTGGAAGCTGGACTAAGGGGACACAATGACGGTGCTTTACAGGGGGATGAACAGGCAGACCGGGCTTAGCATTTCAGAGGCGGAACACATCCGGCAAAGCGTGCGCGACATTCTGGTTACGCCGATTGGCTCGCGGGTCATGCGCCGGGATTACGGCTCGCTGCTGGCGGCGATGATCGACAGGCCGCAGAGCCCGGCGCTGCGTCTGCAAATCATGGCCGCCTGTTATTCCGCCATCCAGAAATGGGAGCCGCGAATAAGCCTGACGGCCATCACTTTCGAGCGTTCGGAAAACGACGGGACGTTGTATGTCGATATCACCGGCACACGCCCGACATCCGGACAATCCTTTTCTATCACCATTTCACTGAGTTAAACGCTATGGCTATTGTTGATCTGAGCCAGCTCGCCGCGCCTGATGTCGTGGAGGAGGTGGATTATGAAACGCTGTTGGCAGAACGAAAGGCCACCTTTGTCTCCCTCTATCCGGAAGAGGAGCGAGAAGCGATTGCACGGACGCTGACGCTGGAATCCGAGCCGATTGTGAAGCTGCTGCAGGAGAATGCCTACCGGGAAGTTATCTGGCGCCAGCGGGTTAATGAGGCTGCGCGTGCGGTCATGCTGGCCTATGCCGCAGGCAGCGATCTGGACCAGATTGGGGCAAACGCTAATCTTGAGCGTCTGGTGATTACGCCTGCCGACGACACCACGTTTCCGCCCACGCCAGCGATCATGGAGTCCGATACCGACTTTCGTCTGCGTATCCAGCAGGCGCCGGAAGGGCTGAGCGTGGCCGGTTCAACAGGGGCGTATCAGTTCCATGGTCGCAGTGCAGATGGCCGGGTGGCGGACATTTCTGTGATCAGCCCACAGCCGGCGAACGTCACGGTCTCCGTGCTCTCCCGGGAGAATAACGGCGTAGCGTCTGAGGAACTGCTCGCTGTTGTTCGCAATGCGCTGAACGATGAGGACGTCAGGCCCGTCGCCGACCGCGTGACCGTCCAGTCGGCCAACATTGTCGACTACAACATTGAAGCATCGCTTTTCCTTTTTCCCGGTCCCGAAAGTGAACCGGTACTCAATGCGGCAAGAGCCCGATTACAGACCTACATCACGGCTCAGCATCGGCTGGGACGCGATATCCGCAAGTCCGCCATTTACGCTGCCCTTCACGTTGAAGGGGTGCAGAGGGTGGAGCTGACAGCACCCGCGGCAGACATCGTACTTGATGAAACGCAGGCCTCATGGTGCAGCCACTACAGCGTAACCGTGGGGGGAAACGATGAGTAATACGCGTCTTCTACCGGTTGGCTCGTCACCGCTTGAAGTGGCGGCGGCGCGCGCCTGTGCGGACATCGAAAATACGCCGGTTCCGCTGCGCCATCTCTGGAACGCGGACACCTGCCCGGCAAATTTGCTGCCCTGGCTGGCGTGGGCGTTTTCGGTTGACCGCTGGGATGAAAACTGGCCAGAAGCCACCAAACGGGAGGTGATCCGCGCCGCGTGGTTTATTCATGCCCACAAGGGAACGATTGGCGCCGTGCGCCGCGTGGTGGAGCCGCTTGGCTATCTGATTAACGTCACCGAGTGGTGGCAAACCAACGATCCGCCCGGCACCTTCCGCCTTGATATCGGCGTGTTGGACACGGGCATCACCGAGGAAATGTATTACGAAATGGAGAGGCTTATCGCCGATGCGAAGCCTGCCAGCCGCCACCTTATTGGCCTGAATATCATCCAGGACATTCCGGGTTATCTCTATACCGGTGCCCTGAGCTATGACGGCGACATCATCACGGTTTACCCCGGATAAGTGAGAGCAGAATGACAGTGAAATATAAAACGGTTATCACCAAAGCCGGTGCCGAAAAACTGGCTGCCGCGACCGTCCCGAACAAGAAGAAAGTGAATTTTACCGCGATGGCCGTGGGTGACGGTGGGGGGGCATTACCGGTGCCCGATGCCAGTCAGACGACACTCGTCAATGAGGTTTGGCGTCATGAGCTAAACAAAATCAGCCAGGACAGCAAGAATCAAAATTATGTGATCGCGGAGTTGCTCATTCCACCAGAAACCGGCGGTTTCTGGATGCGAGAAATGGGGCTTTACGATGATGCCGGCACGCTGATTGCCGTCGGTAACATGGCGGAAAGCTATAAGCCGTTGTTAGATGAGGGATCTGGGCGCGCGCAGACTGTGAGAATGGTGATCATGGTCAGTGATATTGCCTCTATCGAGCTCTCTATTGATACGTCTACGGTAATGGCGACCGAGGAGTACGTAGATGAGAAGTTCGAAGATCATGAACAATCTCGCCGCCATCCTGATGCCACGCTAACGGCTAAAGGGTTTACCCAGCTTAGTAGTGCGACTGACAGTTCCTCAGAAGTGCTGGCTGCGACGCCGAAAGCGGTAAAGGCAGCTAATGATAATGCTAATAGTCGTGTGCCATCAGGAAGAAAGGTTAACGGACATACTCTGACGGAAGATATCAGTATTACCGCCCAGGATATTTTTAATGTTCAGGCTGTGGAAATCGGTAATGCTGCTGATCTGAATGCCTACACCACACCGGGACTGTATTATCAGCCCTCAAACGCTCAGGCGCAAACCGGGAAAAACTATCCTGAGGCTGTTGCCGGGGCGCTTGAGATTTATAAACACGCAGGTATTACACAGGTTTACCGGATATATGTTGGATCTCGTTCATATATCCGTACGCTATACAGCGGTACGTGGTCACCATGGATAAAACAATATGACGCCGCAAATAAACCCACCCCTGACGAAGTTGGCGCGGTATCAGCGAATGGCGGAGATTATAACGGTACATTCAGATTTGGCAGGGTAGGAACGGTGCCAACTGAAAGAAACTCTTCAGTGCTTATTAGCGCGCAGCCAGGAGGACCCGGTGGGATTGTCTCTGGCGCTATATTCGAATGGTACGATAATTCGATGGCTATCGGCCTGACGAGAGGTGGAAGTACCGATGCCACCGGATTTGCTATATGGCTCAACAATCGTCTTCTGGCAACAGTGGCTCCAGATGGAGCGATTGCGAGTAGTGGAAATATCTATTCAGGGCAAGGTGTATTTGAATCAGGCGGCAAAGTACGTGTCTATTCATCAAACAACCCACCGCCAAAGCAGGATTTGAGCCCTTATGCAACTACAGCATGGACTATTGCAAATTTCCTGCAAGGAGGGCTCAGGCTTGCATCGGCGGGAGTCGCTACAAACGGAAATAATGATAATGAATTTGCATATGCACCTAACGGGACGGTAGTCACTGCTGTGCAGCAAAAAACGAATTACACAGCGGTACAATATCGCTCCCTTCAATATAACATCGGTGGAAACTGGTACACAGCGTGGGTGGCTTAATGACAATGCAATCAGGTGTATTCGAAAAATATAACCCGTTAGACAAATGGGGAGAGTATACTGCTGACAAAGTGGCTAAACTTTCACAGGAGGAACTTGAGCTATATTATATTGCGAAATCTCCTGGGGTAAATATTGTTTTTTTGAAAGATGAGTATGGCAATGATTGGTATCGATGGTTAAAGACGCTTTCAAAAGATACGCTTAAGATATCTTTTAATCCACAATCAAAAAAGATCATTCACTTTTCTTACGATGCTAGCGCTATTTTTCCTATTAATCAGATTGTCGTGGAAGTCGAGGCAGACAATGTGCCTGATGAATTCACAAATGCTGGAAATAATGCGCTAGGTGGCGCGTTTATTTTTGATGGCGGGAAGATAATCCTTGCTCCGGTGGATTATCGGGCAGAAGCACAACGAAAAAAACTGGAACTGTTAACTCAGGCAAATAATGCGATTACCATGCTTCAGGATGCGATTGAGCTAGATATGGCGACCGAGGAAGACGCTGTGAAGCTGCAGACGTGGAAAAAATTCCGTGTGTTATTGAGCCGTGTTGACGTGAGTAAACCGGACTGGCCTCCATTACCTGATACAGAGATAGGAGTCAGCAAGATCGTACCATTGCCTGACTAAACCCAAACCCTCCATTCCGGAGGGTTTTTCGTTTGTTGTGTAATCCTTTCCCCAACCCCAATACGTCGCATCCATCGCGCGCTCCACAGACAATAGTCTCACCAATAAACGAAGGAGTTAACCGGATGGGCGACTATCACCACGGCGTGGAAGTTATCGAAATCAACGATGGCACCCGCACCATTTCCACCGTCTCGACGGCAATCATCGGCATGGTCTGTACGGCCAGCGATGCTGACGACAAGACATTTCCTTTAAACGAGCCCGTGCTCATTACCAACGTGCAAAACGCGATTGCGAAAGCCGGCAAGGCGGGGACGCTGTCCGCTTCTCTGCAGGCGATCGCCGACCAGTGCAAACCGGTTGTCGTGGTTGTTCGCGTGGCCGAAGGCACCGCTGAAACCCCGGCAGAGGCGCGCAAGCAGACCGTTTCCAACATCATCGGTACCACCGATGAAAACGGTAAATACACCGGCCTGAAGGCGCTTTTGACCGCGAAAACGGTAACCGGCGTTAAGCCGCGTATTCTCGGCGTGCCGGGGCTGGACTCTCAGGAAGTGGCGACCGCACTGGCCGCTATGTGCCAGAGCCTGCGCGCGTTCGGCTATGTCAGCGCGTGGGGATGTAAAACCATTTCTGAGGCGATCAACTACCGCAAAAACTTCAGCCAGCGCGAGCTGATGGTTATCCATCCTGATTTTCTGGCTTGGGATACCACCACGAACGCAACGACAACGGCCTGGGCTACCGCCCGTGCGCTTGGCCTGCGCGCCAAAATCGACCAGACAATCGGCTGGCATAAAACCCTGTCAAACGTTGGCGTCAACGGCGTTACGGGCGTAAGCGCCTCTGTCTCCTGGGATCTGCAGGAACAGGCTACCGACGCGAACCTGCTTAACCAGGCTGGCGTTACCACGTTGATTCGCAACGACGGCTTCAAATTCTGGGGTAACCGTACCTGCTCAGACGACCCGTTATTCGTCTTTGAAAACTACACCCGTACCGCACAGGTGCTGGCCGATACCATGGCGGAAGCGCACGCGTGGGCGATGGATAAACCCATCACCCCAACGCTTATTCGCGACATCGTTTCCGGTATTAACGCCAAGTTCCGCGAGCTGAAAACCAACGGCTATATCGTCGACGGCTCCTGCTGGTATGACCCTGAGTCGAACGATGCAACCACCCTGAAAGCGGGGAAACTGTATATCGATTACGACTACACCCCCGTCCCGCCGCTGGAAAATCTGACCCTGCGCCAGCGAATCACCGACACCTATCTGGCAGACCTGTCAGATTCGGTTAACAGCTAAGGAGCTGAAGCATGGCGTTACCACGCAAACTTAAGTACCTGAATATGTTCAACGATGGCCTGAGCTATATGGGCGTTGTTGAGTCTGTCACCTTACCGAAGCTTACCCGCAAGCTGGAGAAGTATCGCGGCGGCGGTATGCCGGGCTCGGTCTCTGTCGACCTCGGCCTGGACGATGATGCCCTGGCGCTGGAGTGGACCGTTGGCGGTCTGCCGGACGCCGCGCTGTGGGCACAGTATGCCTCTCCGGGCGCGGACAGCGTGCCGCTGCGCTTTACCGGCTCTTATCAGCGCGATGACACCGGCGAAATCTCCGCCGTCGAAATCGTCATGCGCGGCCGTCATAAAGAGTTTGATGGCGGTGAAAACAAGCAGGGCGAGAGCGGCACTACCAAGATGTCCACCGAGTGCGCTTACTACCAGCTGACCATTGATGGCAAAGAGATCATCGAAATCGACATCATCAACATGGTGCTCAAAGTCGATGGCGTCGATCGCCTGGCAGAACACCGTAAGGCCATCGGCCTGTAACCCTTTAACCGGCCGGGATTACCGGCCGGTGAGTTAACTTTCAGAAGAGTAACGAAATGGAAAATATCAACGATACCGCCATGAACGAAAGTGAAAACCCACATATCGTCACGCTTGATAGCCCCGTTCAGCGCGGCGAGCAAAAAATCGAAAAAGTGACCGTCGCAAAACCCAATGCGGGGACCCTGCGCGGCGTATCGCTGGCGTCGCTGGCGCAATCTGACGTTGATGCGCTGATTAAGGTGCTGCCGCGAATGACCTCGCCGGCGCTGACCGAGCATGAGGTTGCGCGCCTGGATGCCTGCGATCTGCTCTCTTTTGCAGGTAAGGTGATCGGTTTTTTGTCACCGGCTTCGGCTCGCTGAAATTTCCCGAAAATGTGTCGGTCGACGATCTGATGGCGGATATCGCGGTGATCTTTCACTGGCCGCCGTCAGAACTGTACTCCCTTAGCGTGACCGAACTCCTCTTATGGCGCGAAAAAGCGCTGCAGCGAAGCGGAAACCACCATGAGTAATAATGTCAGTCTTCAGGAGCTGCTTAAGGCAGTCGACCGGGCAACCCGACCGCTTAACGCTCTCCAGAACGCCAGCCTCACTCTCGCGAGCGATATCCGCGATGTGCAGACGGCGCTGGGGGCGCTCGATGAGCAGGCGGGGCGCATTAACGGCTTCAGAAAAGCAAATGCCCGGCTCGCCACGACGGAGCAGTCGCTTGCTCAGGCGAAACAGCAGGCCGCGGCGCTGGCGGTACAGTTTAAAAACACGCAAAACCCCACCCAGGCGCAGGCTGATGCGCTGACTGCAGCCCGAAAATCGGCAGTCGACCTGAAGCATGAGTACAACAGCTTACGCTACTCGGTACAGCGTCAGCGTACTGAACTCGCTCAGGCGGGAGTGAATACGCGCACGCTCTCGTCGGATGAACGTCGTTTAAAAAGTCACATCAGCGAAAAAACGCAGCAGCTTAACCGACAGCGGGATGCGCTGGCCCGCGTCAATCAGCAGCAGGAGCGGCTGAGTACCGTTCAGAATCGCTACGAGTCAGGCAAACGCGTTACCGCGCGGGTGCGTCAGCTTGCGAATGCGGGCGTGGGCATGGCAAAAGCGGGCTTTGACCAGACGTCCCGGTTTATCGCCCCTGGCATCAGCTTTGAAAAGCAGATGTCGGCCATTCAGGCAAACCTTGGCCTGGCGAAGGGGGACTCCCGGCTTGAGGCCATTCGCCAGCAGGCGCGGGAGGTCAGTGCCAGGACCGGAGTACCTGCAGATACGGTCCTCCGGGCACAAACCGAACTGGCTCGTTCAGGCTATGACGCCGATGGGCTGCTTGCGGCCACCGCGCCAACGGTCAACCTCAGCCTGGCGGGGAGTGTCGACGCGGCTAAAGCGGCCGATATGATCGCCAGCACGCAGGCCGCGTATAGCCTGGCCGATGCGGATGCGGGACGCATCGCAGATGTGCTTACGCGCGGTTTTACCTCTTCGAATACCAGCCTCGCTGAGATGGTGGCGGCCGTCACCTCCGCTGCGCCCGCTGCGGATGCCGCCGGTATGGGGCTTGAAGAGACAACCGCGCTGCTGGGCGTTCTGGCAGAAAAAGGAATGAAAGGCGCTGCCGCCGGGGACGCGCTCAGCGCGATGTTGCGCCATGTTCAGACTCCGGATGCCATAAAAGCCGCGGGGGCGCTGGCTTCCGCTGCGGGTGATGGATCGCTTGATGAAAAACGCCAGCAGTTGCAGGGGGCAAAGGGCAGTACCGCGCTCGCGGCTTCCGTGCAGACCGATAATCTTGACGGCGATATCAACCGATTCCAGGCCGCGTGGAACGGGTTGAAGATTGATGTATTTGATAAAGCGGATGGCGCTCTACGCAACCTGATAACAACCGCAACCGGCTGGCTTGGCACGGCCTCCCTTTGGGTGAATGCCAACCCTGAGCTGACGCAGACCCTCGCCAGCATCGTTGTCGGCGCGCAGGCGTTTGCTGGCGTGCTGGGTGGCGTAGGCACGGTTATCGGCCCGGTTCTGACGGGCGTCAATATGGTGATTACCGCGGCCGGGATGTTGGGAACGGTATTCAGCGTGGTGGGCGGCGCCATCATGACGGTGCTGGGCGCGCTTAGCTGGCCGGTGATTGCCCTTGGCGCGGCGATTGCTGCCGGCGCCTTACTGATTTTTAAATACTGGGAGCCCATCAGTGCCTTTTTTGGCGGGGTGATGGAAGGGCTTTCGACGGCTTTCGCACCGCTGGGTGCGCTGTTTTCACCGGTGATGGCGGTATTTGACGCTATCTCGGAGAAGCTGGGCGGTATCTGGCAATGGTTCACCGACTTGATTACGCCGATCAAGGCGACGCAGGAAACGCTGGATGGCTGTAAAAACGCTGGCGTGATTTTTGGTCAGGCGCTGGGCGATGCGTTAATGGCACCGCTTGATCTCTTTAACAGCCTGAGCGGCAAGGCCAGCTGGCTGCTGGAGAAACTCGGTCTTATCAAAAACGAGTCGGGCGATCTCGACGCCGCTGCGGCAAAAGCTGAAGCGGCATCTTCACCGGCGGGCAGCGCTTATATTCCGGGCGCGGGGATCTCTGGCGGCAGCCTGGAGTATCAGCCGACCATCGCTACTGGAGGACGCTCTTACGTCGATCAGAGTAAAAGCGAATATCACATCACGCTGCAGGGGAGCACGGCCTCCGGAACGGATCTGACGCGTCAAATCCGGGAGACGATAGATAACATTGAACAGGATAAAGCGAGACGGCAGCAATCCAGCTTTATGTATAGTTGAGGAGAGAGAAAATGTTAATGGTGCTGGGTCTGTTTGTCTTTGAACGACGTACCTTACCGTATCAGTCAATGATATTCACAAAAGACTACCGCTGGGCATCCAGCGCTCGCATCGGGAAACCCAAAGCCTGGCAGTACCTTGGCGAAGGTGAGACATCCTTTAGCCTCTCCGGCTTACTTTACCCGGAACTCACGGGAGGGCGGCTTTCACTCAAGGCGGTTGAGCTGATGGCAAATGAGGGCCGGGCATGGCCGTTGATAGACGGTACCGGCATCATTCACGGCATGTTTGTCATTGAGAAAGTCACCCACACGCATTCGGATTTTTACAGTGACGGTACCGCCCGAAAAATTGAGTTTACCCTGTCGCTAAAACGCGTGGACGAATCGCTGATGACGACGTTTGGCGACCTGCGAACGCAGGCCTCAGAGCTGGTGGAAAGCGCACGGAATAGCATTGGAGGGCTGGTGGGATGATCGCCGAAATGAATATCCGGGCGGGTGGAAAAATCGCCCCTGATTTTATGCTTAAGCTTGACGATCGTGATATCACGCAAAATTTCAGCCATCGTCTTATCAGCCTGACCATGACCGACAAACGGGGGCTGGAAGCCGATCAGCTGGATATTCTGCTGGATGATTCCGACGGGCTGCTGGACTTGCCTGCCCGGGGGGCAAGGCTCTCCTTATGGCTGGGATGGGAGGGAACTCCGCTCGAGGAGAAAGGGGACTTTACGATAGATGCGATTGAATTCCGGGGTGCGCCGGACACGCTGACCATCCGGGGATGCAGCGCAGATTTTCGTGGGAAGCTAAACGTGCGGCGCGAACAGTCTTGGCATGACACGACGATTGGCGCGATAGTCGATACCATTGCTCAGCGTAACCAGTTGACCGCCAGCGTCGCGGCGGGGCTTGCATCCATCGCCATCTCTCATATTGACCAGTCTCAGGAGACTGACGCGGCGTTTCTCTCGCGCCTTGCCGAACGTAATGGGGCATTTGTTTCAATCAAAGCCGGGCAGATTATCTTTATGAAAGCGGGGCAGGCCGTGACGGCCAGCGGCAATCCGCTTTCCTTAATGATGATTGAGCGTGGGGATGGCGATCGGCACCTTTTTTCCGTCGCTGACCGTGAAAATTATTCCGGCGTAACGGCCAAATGGCTGCAAACGCGTGACCCTAAACAACAAAATCCTCAATTGAGTATTTTTCGTCAGCCCGGAGGTCAGCCGACAGAAGCACTGCAGCACCCGAATGCCGCCGCACCGGTAGCGGAAGCAGGGGGCAAGGAGCAGAAACCGCAAGAGAGGCTGGTGGGATCGGCGGAAAACGTATTTGAGCTCACCACGGTTTATGCTTCTGAAGAGCAGGCGCTTAGGGCCGCAGAGGCGAAGTGGCGCACGCTTCAGCGGGGAACCGTGGGGTTTTCCATCCAGCTTGCGCTGGGACGCGCCGATCTGTTCCCTGAAACGCCCGTGCTGGTAAACGGTTTTAAACGCGTCATTGACGAGCAGGCGTGGATCATCAGCGAGGTGGTGCATACCCTCAACGATAGCGGGTTTACCACGCAGCTTAAGCTTGAGCTGAACGTCAGCGACGAAAAATTTACTGTTGATAGTGAGTAATGTAGTTGCTATTGGTTTTGTTTTGGGTATTATTGATTCACAAAATGTGAATTAAGTGGAGGGGTACATGTTTCATTGTCCTAAGTGCAAGCACTCTGCGCATGCGCGTACCAGTCGCTATCTCAGTGAAAATACCAAAGAACGCTATCATCAGTGCACCAATGTGGACTGCAGCTGTACGTTCGTGACGATGGAGTCCGTGGAGCGCCTGATCGCGACCCCGGGCGCCTCTGAGCGTGTCCGAACGGCTTCGCTGAACCACGGTTAGCGGCTGCGTTACCGGCTCAAAAAACCAATAAAAAAGCCACTCAGTCGAGTGGCTTAATCATATGATTCTAAAACTAAAATTTGGTGGCCCCTGCTGGACTTGAACCAGCGACCAAGCGATTATGAGTCGCCTGCTCTAACCACTGAGCTAAGGGGCCGTGGCGGTGAATTATAAAGTAACTCCCCGCAGCAATCCAGCCATTCACACCTGCCTGCTGTTTTTATAAACAACGCATAATCAATCCTTTATACTTCCATAACGATGTATCAGCGGGAGTAAAGATGATCAACGATATTCTGGCCCCTGGCCTGCGGGTGGTGTTCTGCGGAATCAACCCGGGTAAGTCCTCGGCGCACACCGGTTTTCACTTTGCCCATCCGGGCAATCGCTTCTGGAAGGTGATCTACCAGGCCGGGTTTACCGACAGGCTACTCAAGCCCGAAGAGGAACAGCATTTGCTGGACACGCGCTGCGGAATTACCATGCTGGTCGAGCGGCCTACGGTGCAGGCAAGTGAGGTCAACCTGCATGAGCTGCGCAGCGGCGGGCGGGAGCTGGTGAAGAAAATTGAAGACTACCAGCCGGCCGCGCTGGCGATCCTCGGCAAGCAGGCCTACGAGCAGGCGTTTAGCCAGCGCGGAACGCAGTGGGGCAAGCAGAGCATCATGATTGGCGTTACGCAGGTGTGGGTGCTGCCGAACCCGAGCGGGCTCAACAGGGCGACGCTGGATAAGCTGGTTGAGGCGTATCGCGAGCTGGATGAGGCGCTGATGGTGCGGGGGCTTTAGGGTCTCTGCGGCCTGATGCCCTCGCCCTGACCCTCTCCCACAGGGAGAGAGAATACACAAAAAAAAGCTCCCGATTGGGAGCTTTTTCACTGTCAGGACCGATTAATCGTCCAGGAAGCTACGCAGCACTTCAGAGCGGCTTGGATGACGCAGCTTACGCAGCGCCTTCGCTTCGATCTGACGGATACGTTCGCGGGTAACGTCGAACTGTTTACCCACTTCTTCCAGCGTGTGGTCGGTGTTCATATCAATACCGAAACGCATACGCAGGACTTTCGCTTCACGGGCGGTCAGGCCAGCCAGAACGTCGTGCGTCGCAGCGCGCAGGCTCTCGGTGGTCGCAGAGTCCAGCGGCAGCTCGAGGGTGGTATCCTCGATGAAATCACCCAGATGCGAATCTTCATCATCACCGATTGGTGTTTCCATGGAGATTGGCTCTTTGGCGATCTTCAGCACTTTACGGATCTTGTCTTCCGGCATCAGCATGCGCTCGGCCAGCTCTTCCGGCGTCGGCTCGCGGCCCATCTCCTGCAGCATCTGGCGGGAGATACGGTTGAGCTTGTTGATGGTCTCAATCATATGCACCGGAATACGGATGGTGCGCGCCTGATCCGCGATAGAGCGGGTGATAGCCTGACGGATCCACCAGGTTGCGTAGGTGGAGAACTTGTAACCACGACGGTATTCAAACTTATCTACCGCTTTCATCAGACCAATGTTGCCTTCCTGAATCAGATCCAGGAACTGCAGGCCACGGTTGGTGTATTTCTTGGCGATAGAGATAACCAGACGCAAGTTAGCTTCAACCATCTCTTTCTTCGCACGGCGGGCTTTCGCTTCACCGATGGACATACGACGGTTGATGTCTTTAACCTGCTCGATGGTCAGGCCGGTCTCTTCTTCAATCTGATGCAGTTTCTGCAGGCCGCGATGCACATCGTCCTTCACGTCGTGCAGTTTTTCAGACCACGGCTTGTTCATCGCGATAGCCGCGTTGAACCAGGTTTCGCTGGTTTCGTTGCCGGTGAAGAGGGTGATGAAGTTCTTCTTCGGCATTTTGCACTGCTCAACGCACAGCTTCATGATGATGCGCTCCTGGGTACGTACGCGATCCATCATTACGCGCATGCTGTTCACCAGGTAGTCGAACTGTTTTGGCACCAGGCGGAACTGTTTGAATACTTCAGACAGCTTCAGGATCTCTTCCTGAGCGGCGGCATGGCTGCGGCCTTTCGCTTTGATGGTGTCACGCGTCACTTCGTACTGGGTACGCAGCTCGGCAAACTTCTCACGCGCCAGCTCCGGGTCGATGCTGTTGTCATCGTCCGCGGTGTCGTCGTCGCTCTCTTCCTCATCTTCGTCTTCGTCATCATCCATCTCTTCCTGAGACAGTTCAGAACCGACGTGAGTGGCGGTAGGCGCCATATCTTCTTCAGCGTTCGGGTCGACAAAACCGGTGATCAGGTCAGACAGGCGCGCTTCTTCCGCTTCAACGCGATCGTACTGCTCCAGCAGATAGGTGATCGCTTCCGGGTACTCGGCAACGGAGCACTGAACCTGGTTGATCCCGTCTTCGATGCGTTTTGCGATGTCAATTTCGCCTTCGCGGGTCAACAGTTCAACGGTACCCATTTCGCGCATGTACATGCGGACCGGGTCAGTGGTACGCCCGATTTCAGATTCCACGCTGGACAGTACCTGTGCAGCAGCTTCTTCCGCATCTTCGTCAGTGTTGTTGGAGGTTTCAGCCAGCAACAGATCATCGGCATCCGGTGCTTCTTCCATCACCTGAATGCCCATGTCATTGATCATTTGGATGATATCTTCGATTTGATCTGAATCGACGATATCTTCCGGCAGATGGTCATTGACCTCGGCATAGGTCAGATAGCCTTGCTCCTTACCACGTTGGACAAGAAGTTTCAGCTGTGACTGCGGGTTTTGCTCCATAAGACGGTATCCACACTTAATTCGTTTGATTGGTGTCGGCGATGGGGCTGCCAACCTTTAAAGCGAGGGCGTACTTATATTTTTGCCGCTGCCTCTCAGTGCGGCTGCCGGGGGCTTCCCGATCGATATTCGGCACTTAAGCCGTTAAATTTCTTTATTTCTTCGCCAGTTCCTGGTTAATCATCCAGAGCTCCCGGCGTTCTTCGCTGCTTAAACCGTGTGTGCGCTCGCGAGCTATCAACTCTTCCTGGCGCAGCTCAAGCATCGAATCAAACATATGGTTGAGTGAGTCGGTGAACGTTTTTTCTGTAATGTCCTTATCTGCTATATCGTCCCACATCGACAATTTTTCAAGGGTAGCGGCCTCTTTTGTGCCGCGATAATGCTCTAAAAGTTGTCCGGTGGTCAGACCTGGCTGAGACAAACACGTGTTGACCAGTTCTGAAAATAAGCCAAGTCCGGGCAATTTTTCGTGGTTTAAACCCGCCAGCGACGGCACCTGCGGTGCGAGCTCGGGGTTTTGGACCAGCAACCCTATCAGTATACGCATGGTTGTGCGTTTTAGCTGAGGCGCGGGGCGAACCGCACCGTTTTCAGCCTGTTTTGGCATTAAACGTTCAAGCTGGCTGTCATCCAGAATGCCGAGCTTGTTGCCTAACTCCTGACGCAGATAGATGCGCAGCGTTTCGCCGGGCACCTGGCTGATTAACGGCAGCGCCAGCGTGCTGAGCTGCGCGCGCCCGTCAGGGGTACTCAAATCGACCTGCGGCATCAGGCTGTTAAACAAAAACGTGGAGAGCGGCTGAGCCTGCTCCATCCGCGCTTCAAACGCCGCTTTGCCCTCTTTACGCACCAGCGTATCCGGGTCTTCACCGTCGGGCAGGAACATAAAGCGTAGCTGACGCCCGTCGGTCATATAGGGTAGCGCGGTTTCCAGCGCGCGCCAGGCGGCGTCGCGTCCTGCGCGGTCACCGTCGTAACAGCAGATGACGTTGTTGGTCACCCGGAACAGCAGTTGAATATGATCGGCGGTGGTGGACGTACCTAACGACGCAACCGCGTAGTTGATGTCGTACTGCGCCAGCGCAACGACGTCCATATAGCCTTCGACGACCAGAAGACGCGGAGGTTCCGCGTTATCCTGTTGCGCCTCATAAAGGCCGTACAGCTGGCGGCCCTTATGGAAAATATCGGTTTCCGGGGAGTTAAGGTACTTCGGCAGGGCATCACCCAGCACGCGACCACCAAAACCAATTACCCGGCCACGCTTGTCGCGGATCGGGAACATCACCCGTTCGCGGAAGCGGTCGTAGCTTCGTCCCTGGTCGTTGGTGACCAGCATGCCTGCATCGATGAGAGACTTACGATCTTCGCTATTGCCGCCAAAACGCTTTAACACGTTGTCCCAGCCGGGCGGGGCGTAACCAATAGCGAAACGCGCAATGACATCGTCGCTCAGTCCGCGCTTGTTCAGATACTGACGCGCAGGCTCAGCCGCAGATTGCTTAAGAGACTGTTGGTAAAACGAATTCAGGCCATCCATCAGTTGATACAGCGTTTGCCGTTGATGGCGCTCGATCTGACTTGGCCCACTGCCTGCTTCATACGGCACTTCAAGGTTATGCATCGCCGCCAGCTCTTCGACGGTTTCAACGAACTCGAGCTTGTCGTAGTTCATTAAAAAATCAACGGCATTACCGTGAGCACCACAGCCGAAGCAATGGTAAAACTGCTTTTCACCGTTTACGGTGAAGGAAGGGGTTTTTTCGTTATGGAACGGACAGCACGCATGGTAGTTCTTGCCCTGCTTTTTTAGCTTTACCCGCGCGTCGATGAGATCGACGATGTCGGTTCTGGCAAGCAGGTCATTGATGAAAACGCGTGGGATTCTTCCGGCCATATGCCCCAAAATTTTAAGCGACTTATAAACGAAAACAAGCCGCGCATTCCTTCCGGAAGCACGGCCTTACGACTATTACTCTGTCTGTCAATTGAGGGCTGAGGCCCTCAACCAATTAGTACAGACGAGTACGGCGTGCGTTTTCGCGAGCCAGTTTCTTCGCGTGACGTTTCACAGCGGAAGCTTTAGCGCGCTTACGTTCGGTCGTTGGTTTTTCATAAAACTCACGACGACGAACTTCAGCCAGAACACCTGCTTTCTCGCATGAACGTTTGAAGCGACGCAGTGCTACGTCGAACGGCTCGTTTTCACGTACTTTAATTACCGGCATGTAACTCTCACCTTTAATAAATTCGGTTTGCCGCTGGCATCAACGCCAGCTTATTTCAAAATGGTGCGGAATTTTACTGCAAATGCTGCTGCTTTGTAAAGCACCGATGCGATTTTGAAAGGGACTTTAATAAGGGTGAGGAGTATACACGAGCCTTCTTCCTGGGGCGAACAAAGTTTTACATCAACCCGCCCAGGCTCTACACTGCGCGGTATTGAAACGAGGTAAAACAAGTCATGCGTGTACTGGGTATTGAAACATCCTGCGATGAAACCGGCATCGCCATTTACGACGACGAAAAAGGACTTCTGGCCAACCAGCTGTATAGTCAGGTGAAATTGCACGCTGACTACGGCGGCGTCGTACCTGAACTGGCCTCTCGTGACCACGTGCGTAAAACGGTTCCCCTGATTCAGGCGGCGCTGAAAGAAGCGGGATTAACGGCAAAAGAGATTGATGCAGTGGCGTATACCGCAGGCCCGGGCCTGGTCGGCGCGCTGCTGGTCGGCGCGACGGTTGGCCGTTCGCTGGCGTTTGCGTGGGATGTGCCGGCGATCCCGGTTCACCATATGGAAGGGCATCTTCTGGCGCCGATGCTGGAAGAGAATCCGCCTGAATTCCCGTTTGTGGCGCTGCTGGTCTCCGGTGGCCATACGCAGCTGATTAGCGTAACGGGGATTGGCAAGTACGAGCTGCTGGGCGAATCGATCGACGACGCAGCCGGTGAAGCGTTCGATAAAACCGCCAAGCTGCTGGGCCTGGATTATCCGGGCGGCCCGATGCTGTCCAAAATGGCGTCGCAGGGAACGGAAGGGCGCTTTGTCTTCCCGCGTCCGATGACCGACCGTCCAGGGCTGGATTTCAGCTTCTCCGGGCTGAAAACCTTCGCGGCGAATACGATTCGCAATAACGATGACAGCGAGCAGACCCGCGCCGATATCGCCCGCGCGTTCGAAGATGCGGTGGTGGACACGCTGATGATCAAGTGCAAGCGCGCGCTGGATCAGACCGGTTTTAAGCGTCTGGTGATGGCCGGTGGCGTGAGTGCTAACCGCACGCTGCGCGCGAAGCTCGCCGAGATGATGCAAAAGCGTCGCGGGGAAGTGTTCTATGCCCGTCCGGAATTTTGTACCGACAACGGCGCGATGATCGCTTACGCGGGAATGGTGCGCCTGAATGCGGGTGCGACGTCTGACCTGAGCGTGTCCGTGCGTCCGCGCTGGCCGCTGGCGGAACTGCCGGAGGCGTAATCCCTCACCCTAACCCTCTCCCAAAGGGAGAGGGGATCGTTTGATTACATCCGCAGCATCCCTTTCTCTTCCAGAAACGCAATAATCGTCGCTAACCCGTCACCCGCCTTCAGGTTGGTAAACGTCCACGGGCGCTCGCCGCGCATGCGGTTGGTATCGCGCTCCATCACCTCCAGCGACGCGCCGACGTACGGCGCGAGGTCGGTTTTATTGATCACCAGAAAATCGGATTTGGTGATCCCCGGTCCGCCCTTGCGCGGGATTTTTTCCCCTTCGGCCACGTCGATCACGTAGATGGTCAGATCCGCCAGCTCCGGGCTAAACGTCGCGCTCAGGTTGTCTCCGCCGCTTTCAACGAAGATCAGATCCAGATTGCCGAACTTCTCGCTTAACGCTTCTACCGCCGCCAGGTTCATCGACGCATCTTCACGAATGGCGGTATGCGGACAGCCACCCGTCTCCACGCCCACGATGCGCTCCGGCTCCAGCGCGCCCGCCTCGGTCAGGATGCGCTGATCCTCTTTGGTGTAAATATCGTTAGTGACCACCGCAAGATGGTACGTGTCGCGCATCGCCTTGCAGAGCGCTTCCAGCAGCGCGGTTTTGCCCGACCCTACCGGGCCGCCCACGCCCACGCGCAGGGGATGTTTGTAATCAGCCATGTTGACTCCTCAGGAACGGAATAGTCGTGAATATTGAGTTTCGTGGCGCGCGGAGGCGATGGCGGACAGCGGCGTTGCTGCCCCCAGCGCGTCGTCGCTACGCAAAAATGCCTGTTCAAGCCCGGCGGCGTAATGGTCGCCCAGGTCGATAATCAGCAGCTGCGCGGCCTGTTGCCCAAACGGCACCAGCTTGACGCCCGCCATCACCGCGCTCTCTATCCAGCTGTAGCCGAGGCTCAGCGCCAGCTCGCGCGCGCTAATGCCCCAGCGCACGCCGAGCCAGGCCATGCCGCAGAGCTGGCTTTGCATAAACAGCGGCAGCCATTCGGGCGGACAGTTTGGCTCCCAGCTTTTAATCAGGCGCGTAAACGCCGCTCCGCGGTTACGCTCCTCTTCGCGCAGCTCGCGCGTTTCCCGGCAGGCGAGCAGGTATGCCGTCCAGCGTTTGGCCATCGGCAGATCCTGCTGCTCGCAGGCCCGGAATAGCCGAATAAACAGCGGCAGGTCGACGCAGAAAAAGCTCTGCTCCATCTGCTGGATTTGCCAGCGTTTGAACGCGTCGGCGTTGGTGACCCAGCCTGCCTCAACGGCCCATTCCAGCCCCTGCGACCAGGTAAACGACCCGACCGGCAGGCTGCTGCTGGATAGCTGCATCAGGCGCAGCCTCTGGCGGGCGTGCTCCATCAGCTCATCAACGCCAGCAGGGCGGAGACGATCAGCCCGCCGCCGAAGGTTTTACGCAGGCCGTCGTGACGGCGCAGCAGCAGCCCCGCGGCAAAGCTGGCGCACAGCACCGTGGCGCTGGCGAGCATAAAGCCGCTGGTGAAGAGCCAGAAGCTGTGGCCGGACATCTCCACGCCGTGCGCCCAGCCGTGGAACATCGCCAGGGCAGGCACCGCCAGCAGCAGACGGTTTTCAGTTTTAAACATCATCACGCCGGATACCGCCAGCGAGGCGATAATCAGCATCTCCATGCCGCTGAAGCCGCCGAGCAGGCTGCCCGCAATGGCGCCGACAAGCATCATCCCGAGGGTGGCAAACGGCAGCAGGAGTTTACGGCCGCTCAGGGCCGAGAGCACGCCCGCACCGGTGAGCATAAGCAGGTGATCGAGCCCGGTCAGCGGGTGGAGAAAACCGGCCTGAAAGCTGTCGGTACCGTGGCCGGGATGCGCGAGCGCGGGAACGGAAAAAGCCAGCAGTAACAGCGGTAAATACTTGCGCATGATGGATCCTTAATGTGAATGAGCGTGAGAATGGCTGTGGCTGTGGGCATCGCTGGCGTAAGCGCCCGCTTCCGGTTCAAACGGCAGGCTGGCGTAGGTCACGTCCAGCCCGAACTGGCGCAGCATGTCGTCGAGAACGTGGTCGTGGTGATAGCGCAGCTCGCCGGGCGTGATTTGCAGCGGCACGTGGCGGTTGCCCAGGTGGTAGCAGGCGCGTGCGAGCAGGAACGGATCGGCGCAGCGCACCACGGAAACCGACTCCGGGGCGGCGATCACTTCGATGACCTCGCGACCGTCGTCGGTAGTCAGCAGGTCGCCCCCGCGCAGCAGCAGGCCGCGCGGCAGCATCAGCCCGGCTTCGCGACCGTCGTTCAGCGATACGCGGGCGCGGCTTTTCACCCGCACGTCAATCGACAGCGTGACGCTGGCGGTAATCGGATGCGCGTGGTCCAGGCGTTGGGTTAAATAGATCATCATCACTCCTCAAAACAGGAAATAGCGTTGCGCCATCGGCAGAACGTCAGCCGGTTCGCTGGTTATCAGTTCGCCGTCGACGCGCACCTCGTAGGTTTGCGAGTCGACGGTGATATTCGGCTGCAGGCCGTTGTGGATCATGTCCGCCTTTTTCACCGTCCGGCAGCCTTTCACCACCGCGGTGGCGCTCTGCAGGTTGAGCTGCTGAGGGATGCCGTTCGCACTGGCGGCCTGCGAGATAAACGTCAGTCGGGTGGCGAGGCGCGCGGCGCCCAGCGATCCAAACATCGGGCGGTAATGCACCGGCTGCGGCGTAGGGATCGAGGCGTTGATATCGCCCATTGGCGCACAGGCGATCATCCCGCCCTTGACGATGGTGGCGGGTTTGACGCCAAAGAACGCCGGAGACCAGACCACCAGATCCGCCAGCTTGCCCGGCTCAATCGAACCGACTTCATGGGCGATGCCGTGCGTGAGCGCCGGGTTAATGGTGTATTTGGCGACATAGCGCTTCACGCGGAAGTTGTCGTTATCGCCTGTCTCGTCCGGCAGCGCGCCGCGCTGGACCTTCATGCGGTGCGCCACCTGCCAGGTGCGGATAATCACTTCCCCGACGCGGCCCATGGCCTGTGAATCTGACGAGGTGAGCGAGAACGCGCCGATGTCGTGCAGCACGTCTTCCGCGGCGATGGTCTCCCGGCGAATGCGGGATTCGGCAAAAGCCACGTCCTCGGCGATATCCGGATCGAGGTGATGGCAAACCATCAGCATGTCGAGATGCTCGTCGATGGTGTTCACCGTGTAGGGCAAGGTCGGGTTGGTGGAGGAGGGCAGAATATTCGGGTGCGCGCAGGCGGTGATGATATCCGGCGCGTGGCCGCCGCCAGCGCCTTCGGTGTGGAAGGTGTGGATGGTGCGCCCGGCGATGGCCGCCAGCGTATCTTCCACAAACCCGGACTCGTTCAGCGTGTCGCTGTGCAGCGCCACCTGAATATCCATCTCGTCAGCCACCTCCAGCGAGCAATTGATGGCGGCGGGCGTCGCGCCCCAGTCTTCGTGGATCTTCAGCCCGATGGCGCCCGCGGCGATTTGCTCGCGCAGGGCGTTCGGGTTGGAGCCGTTACCTTTGCCGAGCAGGCCAATATTCACCGGTAGCGTATCGGCAGCCTGCAGCATGCGGGCGATATACCACGGCCCCGGCGTGCAGGTGGTGGCGTTGGTGCCCGCCGCCGGCCCGGTGCCGCCGCCGATCATGGTGGTGACGCCGGAGACCAGCGCCTCTTCCGCCTGCTGCGGGCAGATCCAGTGGATGTGGGTATCGATCCCGCCGGCGGTGACGATCTTCCCCTCGGCAGCAATTACTTCCGTTGCAGCGCCAATCGGGATCGTCACGCCGGGCTGAATGTCCGGGTTCCCGGCTTTGCCGACGGCGAAGATCCGCCCGTTCTTGACGCCGATATCGGCTTTTACGATCCCCCAGTGATCGACGATCAGCGCGTTGGTAAGAACCAGATCCACGCAGCCGTCAGCGGTCATCTGCCCCTGGCCCATGCCGTCGCGGATCACCTTTCCGCCGCCGAATTTGACCTCTTCGCCGTAGACGGTGAGATCGTCTTCCACTTCGATCCACAGCTCGCTGTCGGCAAGCCGCACTTTATCCCCGGTGGTGGGGCCGAACATATCGGCATAAGCCCGGCGCGAAATCTCAGCCATGTTTCACCTCGCCCATTACCTCGCCGCGAAAGCCGAAAATGCGCTGCGCCCCCGTGACCTGAACCAGCGTCACTTCCCGCTTCTGACCGGGCTCAAAGCGCACGGCGGTGCCTGCCGGGATGTTCAGCCGGTAGCCTTTGGTGGCTTCCCGATCGAACTTCAGCGCCGGGTTGACCTCGTAAAAGTGGTAGTGCGAGCCGACCTGGATCGGCCTGTCGCCGTGATTTTCGACAACCACGCGTTGGGTTTCACGCCCGACGTTGAGGGCAATCGTTCCGGGCTGGATCTGGTATTCACCTGGGATCATCACGCGCTCCTTAGACGATCGGGTTGTGGACGGTGACGAGCTTCGAACCGTCCGGGAAGGTGGCTTCGACCTGAATATCGGGGATCATCTCCGGGACGCCCTCCATTACCTGGTCGCGCTTCAGGACGTGGCGGCCCGCTTCCATCAGCGAGGCGACGGTTTCGCCATCGCGCGCGCCTTCCATAATGAAGGCGCTGATCAGCGCGACCGATTCCGGGTAATTGAGCTTTACCCCGCGCGCAAGGCGGCGTTCGGCAACCAGCGCGGCGGTGAACAGCAACAGCTTGTCTTTTTCTCTGGGGGTCAGTTCCATAACGTTTCTCTTATGTCTGCCAGATACGCGGCGAACAGGCGGTTTTGGTGGTGAGAAGCGGGCGAAGCGACTGCCAGATGTCGCGCATCACCCGCTGGCAAATCAGGTTGTCATCGGAGAGAAAACGCACCGAAAGCAGATCGTCTGTGAGCGTTGCACCTGCATAATTTTCCAGGGGCGCGAGCCGTTCGCGCACCGCGTCGAGATGTTCTTCTTTGGCCGGATAGAACAGCAGCGTGCCGAGCCACGGATGCCCGGCGACGGGCGTGAGATCGCCGTCGCTAAGATGCTGACGCTCGATCAGGCGCGGTTCGTTTTCAACCCAGATTTCAAGGCGGCTTTCCAGCGTGCCGTGGCTGAAGGTCTCACCGATCACCGGGCGTCCCAGACAGTACAGCTCCCACGCCAGCAGCGTGCTGGAGGCCTTCAGATGAAAAACGGAGCGCAGCGCGGCATTCGCGCCGGGGAAGATAATGGTGTCCTGCGGCAGCCACTCCAGCGTGGAATCTTCATCGAGGTAAAAGTGCTGGTTAAGACACGCCTGCGGGCCGCTGCTGCGATAGAACTTGCTCGCCCCGGGCATGGTGATGAGCGCGTGGCTTTTGGCGTCCAGCCGAACGGAAATGTCCAGCGTATCGCCGCCCACAATTCCGCCGGGCGGGTGCAGCAGGTAAAGGTGGCAGGTTTCCCCTTCGGGGTAAAACGGACGTTGAACGGTGAGCGGCCCGACGTGGTGGGCGGAGTGCAGGAGGGTTTTCTCAGGGGTGTGACAAAACTGCAGGGCAAGCGACGCCTGCCAGCCTTTATACGTATTATCAGTGACCTGAGCTGCTAACATGCTGCATCCATTTCCACACCATCGGGATACGTTTCAGTATGCCCTGGCGGAAATGAAGGCTGTCATATGAGTCGCTTATGGATGGCCAGGCAGGAGAAATAAAAAAGCACGGCCGGGGCCGTGCTCTTTATTAAGAATGACGATCCTACTTCAGGTGTTCATGCAACGCTGCACCTGCCTGCTCAAGGGCAACTTTAACCGTTGGCTCCTGGCTCAGCGGGTTAAGCAGGCCGTAGTCGTGGATCATGCCGTTATAGCGCGTGATGGTCACCGGGACGCCAGCCGCATCCAGTTTACGCCCGAATGCCTCACCTTCATCCCGCAGAACGTCCAGCTCAGCCGTCTGGATCAGCGTCTCGGGGAAGCCTTTCAGCTGCGCGGTGCTGGCGCGAAGCGGAGAGGCAAGGATATTGTTGCGATCGGCAGCGCTGGTGGTGTAGTTATCCCAGAACCATTTCATCATGTTTTTCGACAGGAAATAGCCATTTTCGAACTGGTTATACGAGGCAGTATCAAAGTTCGCATCGGTAACCGGCCAGAGCATGACGTTGTAGCGAATCTTTGGCCCATTGAACTGTTTGGCCTGCAGCGCCACCGAAGCCACCATGTTGCCGCCGACGCTGTTACCCACCAGACCCAGACGGCTACCGTCCACGCCAATTTCCTGACCGTGCTCGGCGACCCATTTTGTCGCTTCATAGGCCTGATTAATGGCCACCGGGAAATGGGCCTCAGGTGACGGGGTGTAATCGACGTAAACCGCAGCGGCACCCGAAGCGCGAACGAGGTCGCGGATTAAGCGCTCGTGGGTAGGGAAGTCACCCAACACCCAACCGCCGCCGTGAAAGAACATAAAGGCGGGGAGCGTGCCGCTGGCGTTTTCAGGTTTCACTATTTTCAGTTTGATTGCCTGACCATTTACCTGGATCGTTTTTTCAGAAACCTGAGCGGGCGGCAGTTTTGCGCCTTGCTGCGCGCCAATCAGTACCTGGCGGGCCTCCTGCGGGGTCATCTGTTCCATTGGCTTACCCTTGCCGGAATTCAAAACATTAAGAAATGCCTGTACGCCTGCGGTCGGGGTTGGGGTATTGGTGGTTTGAGCGGATGCCGCGGCTGACGCGAAGACGGAAGAAACCAGAATGGCGGTGAGTGTTTTCATGGTAATGCCTCTTATGCGTATTTGATCGGATGAGATAACTGAATAGTGCGCTACTTAGTTGCTGATATGATACTTGCGCGCAAGATACTTTTAGTCAAACATTATTTATAATTTTTTCAGGAAACCGATTCGGAGTTGATAGAAAAATGAAAGAAAACAAAACGCTAGATGATTTACTTTGCTTCTCGCTGTACTCGGTCACCAACGCGTTTGTTCGCCAGTATCGCCCCTTACTGCAAGAGATGGATCTGACCTATCCGCAATTCGTTGTGTTGATGGCGCTTTATGAGAAAGACAACATCCCACTTCGCGATCTCAGCGATAAGACCTTTTTTGATTCGGGCACATTGACCCCGCTTGTACAAAAGCTTGAGGCAAAAGGATTCCTCAACCGTATCGCGGTTGTGGGTGATGAAAGGATGAAAAATGTCGTACTGACCGATAAAGCGAAAGAACTGAAAAAACGGGTGATGGAATTGCCGGACCAGATCCGCTGCAGCATGCGGATGAATGACGATGAGCTTGAGACGCTAAAAAAACTCTCCCGGACGCTGCTCGACGATTTGTAAGAACCCTTCGGTGGGGTGAACCCACCGAAGTGATGTGTCGTTACCGGTAGTCCTCCGCGTCCACATCATACCCCGACGGCTCCCAGCGGATCGCCAGCAGCGATGCCAGGCCGATAAACGGCGCCAGCGCAATCACCCAGAACACGGCGGTGTCGAGAGACGCGACCAGCAGCGGGAACAGGAACAGCGACAGCGTGGAGCTGCTGCGCATCAGCGTCTGGTTGAGACCCACGCCCACTCCGCGCAGCGAGGTCGGGTAGCTCAGAGAGGCGAACGTCATGGTATGCGCGCCCGGGCCAAAGCCCTGACCGAACAGGAACAGCGCCAGCATCGCCACGGCAAGCACGCCTTCAGAGGCGCCTTCCGGTCGGCCAATCAGCGCCAGGCCCAGCAGCGCGACAAGCTGGCAGGCATAACCCGCCAGCGACATCCGCCAGGCACCGAAGCGCGGTACGTAGCGTACCGCCAGCAGTCCGCCGACGAAGGCAAACAGCAGGTTAAGCACCAGAGAAATCAGGATGGTGGTCAGCATTGACTGGACAAAGAAGCTGGAGATGATCACCGGCAGGCCAAACGCCACGGCGTTATAGGCAAACGACGAGACGACGGACAGCAGCGTGGCGAGCGTCGTGCGGCGCAAGTAGATGCCGCGGAACAGGTTCAGATAATTTGACCATTTCGCTTTATTCACGACAGGTGCAGGCTGGCCGAGCGCGTCCTGCGGCACGTGGGCATTGATGTTATACGACTGGCGTAAAATTGACGCCGCCTCTTTCAGGTTGCCCTGATTCGCCGCCCAGACCGGAGATTCGCTCATATAGCGGCTGCGGATGGCGATAATCACCAGCGCGGGCACCGCGCCAAAGCCGAGAATCAAACGCCACAGCCAGTCGCTGTGGCTTTCCGGCAACACGGCGTAGAAGAAAAGCACCAGCAGGTAAGAGACGCTGATGGCGGCATACCAGGTGGGGCACCACATCGCGACGCTGGAGGCCTTATTTCCGGGCCCTTTCAGCCTGGCAAACTCGCTTAAAAACGCCATCGCCACGGGAAGGTCGATCCCGACCCCCAGCCCCATCACAAAGCGGGCACCCGCGAGCACATATTCGTTCGGGGCCAGCGCACAGGCGATCGCTGCCACCACGAAGAACACCATATCAGCCATAAAAACGCGGTAGCGCCCGATTTTATCCGTGAGGTAACCGCCGAGCAGCGCCCCGACAATGGCACCAAAGGTAATCGCCGAGGCCACCATACCGGTACCGGCGGGCGTCAGGTTAAATTCGCGGGTGATGTCTTTAATGCCGAACGCCAGCGCGCCCAGATCGTAGGCATCGAGGAAAATCCCGCCCAGCGCGATACCGACCACGATACGGGCGTTTGCCCGGCCCTGAGAGCCGTCATTAACGAGGCGTGACACATCCGATGCGCTGCGCACCCACTGGATGTCGCCATCAGGAGGAGTACCTGCCGTTGAAAGGGAAGTGGTGTCTGTGATTTCAGCCATTTTCTTCTTATGTGGTTGTGTTGTGTCCCTAACAGTTACCACAGGCAGAAGGTGACCAAAATCACATTTGGCTATAAGGCATAACTAACTCTTCGGAGCGTCTTTTTTCTTTCTCTTGAGCTTAGTCCAGATTTTGGTCTCCTGACGACGCCACAGGCGCTGGATATTGTCGTGATGACGCAGCAGGATAAGACAGGAGAGCATCGACACCGGGAAGGTGAACTGGGGTTTAAACCACCAGACGTAGAACGGGGCGATCAGCGCGCTGACGATGGCGCCCAGCGACGAGTAGCCGCTCAGAAGAATGGTCAGAAGCCAGGTTCCGGCCATAACGCCGGTGAGATCCCAGCCGATAGGTGCAATCGCACCGAAGGCCGTCGCAACGCCTTTTCCGCCTTTAAAACCAAAGAAAATGGGCCAGATATGGCCGACGCAGGCGGCGATGGCAATGAGCCCCAGCCAGAACGGCGTAACGCCCAGCGCATACGCGCCCCAGACGGGCAGCATCCCTTTCAGAACATCAAAAATCAAAACCGCTACGGCTGCTCCCTTGCCGCCAATTCGTAGTACGTTGGTCGCCCCCGGATTCCCGGAACCATTTTCACGCGGGTCAGGTAACCCGGCAATGCGGCAGACCAGAATGGCGCTGGAGATTGAGCCGCAAAGATAGGCGAGGAGGATCATTCCAGGCGCGATTGCACTCATAACGCTGTTCCGTTTTGAAAATGTATCTGTATTCTCAGCATCTGTGGATAATACGCATAATTCGCCGGAAGTGGTATCCGGTTTAGCCAAAAAGCAGGCAGGTCGTGATGGATATTGTATTTATAGAGCAACTTTCGGTAATCACCACAATTGGTGTTTACGACTGGGAACAGACCATCGAACAGAAGCTGGTGTTCGATATCGAAATGGGATGGGATAACCGCAAATCGGCAAAAAGCGATGACGTGAATGACTGTCTGAGCTATGCCGATATCAGTGAAGCGGTCATCGCCCACGTTGAAGGGCAACGTTTTGCGCTGGTCGAACGGGTGGCGGAAGAAGTCGCAGAATTGCTGTTGAAAAAATTCAACTCACCGTGGGTGCGCATCAAGCTGAGCAAACCGGGCGCGGTGGCGCGAGCCGCCAACGTAGGGGTCATTATCGAGCGTGGCACAAATCTGAAAGGAAAGATTTGACGTCATAATAGCTAAACCATTTTAGGTTATACCGGTCTCAGGAATGTATCTTTATCGGTTGTCCGTATGGGACGCCGTTTTTTTATATCTTTTTTAGGGGTTTATAGATGAGCGATATGCACTCGCTGCTGGTGGCGGCAATACTGGGTGTGGTCGAAGGATTGACGGAGTTTTTACCGGTTTCCAGTACGGGCCATATGATCATCGTTGGCCATCTGCTGGGCTTCGAAGGCGATACCGCCAAAACGTTTGAAGTGGTTATCCAGCTGGGGTCTATTCTGGCGGTGGTGGTGATGTTCTGGCGCCGTCTGTTTGGTCTGATTGGCATCCATTTTGGCCGTCCGCCTCAGCACGAAGGGATGAGTAAAGGCCGCCTGTCGCTGATCCATATTCTGCTCGGGATGATCCCTGCGGTGGTGCTGGGCCTGGTGTTCCACGACGCCATCAAATCGCTGTTTAACCCGATTAACGTGATGTATGCACTTGTGGTAGGTGGCTTCCTGCTGATCGCAGCGGAAGTGCTGAAGCCAAAAACGCCGCGCGCGGAAGGGCTGGACGATATGACGTATCGTCAGGCGTTTATCATTGGTTGCTTCCAGTGTCTGGCGCTGTGGCCGGGCTTCTCTCGTTCAGGCGCAACCATCTCCGGCGGGATGCTGATGGGCGTAAGCCGTTACGCCGCGTCAGAGTTCTCGTTCCTGCTGGCGGTGCCGATGATGATGGGCGCCACCGCGCTTGACCTCTATAAAAGCATTGGTTTCCTTACCACGGGCGACATTCCGATGTTCGCCGTTGGCTTCATCACCGCGTTTATCGTGGCGCTGATTGCCATCAAAACCTTCCTGCAGCTGATTAAGCGTATCTCGTTTATTCCGTTCGCGATCTATCGCTTTATCGTGGCGGCTGCGGTGTACGTGGTCTTCTTCTGACCGATAGCCCTCAGTCTTTCGGCTGAGGGCAATGCTTTTCCTTCCAGTCCGACACCGCCTGAATTCGCCGTTTCGTGAGCTCTTCGCGAATTTCCGGCCCTTTGAATCCCGCTTCGACAACGTCCTTCGTGGGCACCGCTTTCGCAACGTCCCAGGCTTTACGCAGTAAACGTCCCTGCGGGTAATCGCACGCTTCAAACCCGGTACGCCCGCGCACGTCAGCTTCGCTGGTGAGCGCGATTTGCTCTACGCGCTGGGGTTTGCGCCAGGCGTCGATGTTATCGAAAAGCTTAACGATGGTGGCCGGTTTCAGGATAGGGAAGGTGTGGATCAGATCGTGGAACTCGGCCACCAGTTTCGCCAGATCGCGGATCTCGTTCGGCACGCGCAGACGCTGGCACAGACCCTCGACCAGCTTCACCCCTGCCGGACCGTGCCCGTGGTGGCGAGGCCAGAATTCTTTTGGCGTTAGGCCTTTGCCAAGATCGTGACACAGGGTGGAAAAACGCACGTCCACGTCCGGGCTGAGCATGGCGGCCATGCTGAGCGTCATCAGCGTGTGTACGCCGGTATCAATTTCCGGGTGCCATTTTGCCGGGGCAGGCACGCCAAACAGCGCGTCTATTTCCGGGAACAGCACCTTCAGCGCGCCGCAGTCGCGCAGGACCTGGAAAAAGACCTGCGGGTTGCGCGTGGTGAGAGCATTTTCCGTCTCTTTCCAGACGCGCTCTGGCGTCAGGTGTTCAAGCTCGCCCGCCTCGGTCATGGCGGTCATCAGCGCCATGGTCTCATCGGCAATACGGAAACTGAGATGGGCGTAACGCGCGGCAAAGCGCGCCACGCGGAGCACGCGGAGCGGATCTTCAGAAAACGCCGGGGAGACGTGACGTAAAAGACGGTTGCGCAGATCGTCCTGACCGCCATAGGCGTCAACAATCTGGCCGTTCTCGTCCTGCGCCAGCGCGTTGATGGTGAGATCGCGGCGCAGAAGATCTTGCTCCAGCGTGACGTCCGGCGCGGCATAGCAGGTGAAGCCCGTATAGCCCGAGCCCGATTTCCGCTCGGTACGCGCCAGGGCATACTCTTCACGGCTTTTCGGGTGCAGGAATACGGGAAAATCGCGGCCTACCTGCTGGTAGCCCGCGTCGAGCATCTCTTCCGGGGTGGCGCCAACCACCACCCAGTCTTTATCTTTGACCGGCAGACCTAACAACGCATCACGTACCGCACCACCGACCAGATAACTCTTCACGCCCAACTCTCCCGTTTTCTCTTTTCCAGAATGATACGTAAGTCTGGCAGAGAAGACGAATTAGTTCATCCAGCGATCTTTACGCTTGCGGCTTGGGATCAGATGCGGCAGCACCAGACCCAGCACCAGACCTACGCCCAGCACGCCGCCGCCATACATAAACCACTGCATGATGATGGTGCGCTGTTTGTCGTCGAGCTGCAGATTGGCGGCATTCACTTTCTTCTGCGCGACAATCAGCTCGTTTTTCAGTTTCTGGTTCTCTTCTTTCAGACCGTTAATCACACCGTCGCTTTGCGCCACTTTCTGCTGCATTTCAGCGGTGCGCTGGTTCCAGGTGCCGTCGATGTTGTTCAGCTTATCGGTCAGAGTCTTCACCTGGTTTTCCAGATCCGGCACGCGCGTGCGCAGGCTTGGCACGGTGCTCAGCTCTTTCAGCGGGATCCAGGACGTACGGCCGGTACTGTCGCGAACCTGGCCGTAATTGGTGTCCGCGTTGGTCTGTAACAGGGTGACTTCCTCGCCGGCATTCACCGTGCCCACGAGGCGATAATTATCTCCGGGGCCACTGCGTACCCAGGTGTTCAGTTCGTCAGAAACGTAACGCTTCTCTTCAGCGTGCACTGCGGTTGCGGCGCTAAAAGCGAGTAAAGTAAGTCCAATCAGGCGTAATTTAAGCATCATTAGTCGTTATTTTCATAAATAGTGGAACGATAGTAGTGGCAACAGTGTCTCTACGCAAAGCATTCGTCAGCAATCAGAATCATCTGTGTCACGACTCTACACATTTACGCCCGACAAATTGCTCATTGCATGGCAATTTGGCGCAAAATACTATGTACTGACAAACAAATGGCGAGGAAGTTCGCCCTCATTGACGCGTCTGTGACGCCCGCAAAAGTACAAGGCTATGGCACAAGAAATTGAATTAAAGTTTATCGTCGAAAAAGACAGCGTTGACGCACTCCGCCAGCATCTGCATACGCTTTCCGGCGAACACCATGCACCGGTACAACTGCTTAATATCTATTACGAAACGCCAGACAACTGGCTGCGCCGCCACGATATGGGGCTGCGCATCCGCGGCGCGAGCGGGCGCTACGAGATGACGATGAAAATTGCCGGCCGCGTGGTCGGCGGTTTACATCAGCGCCCGGAATACAATATCGACATCAGCAAGCCAGAACTTGAGCTCGAACGTTTCCCGGCGGAAGTCTGGCCGGAAGGCGAGCTGCCCTCCACGCTGGCGGAACAGGTACAGCCGCTGTTCAGCACCGATTTCTGGCGCGAAAAATGGCTGGTGACGGAAGGTAAAAGCCGCATCGAAATCGCCCTCGATCTCGGTGAGGTGAAGGCGGGGGAGTTCCAGGAATCCATTTGTGAACTGGAGCTTGAGCTGCTGGAAGGGGACGCGAATGACGTGCTGAAGCTGGCGCGCAGGCTGGTGAGCCAGTCCGGACTGCGTCAGGGAAGCCTGAGTAAAGCCGCGCGGGGTTACCATCTGGCGGCCGGAAATGCGCCGCGCGTCCTGAAAGAGACGACCATTTTGCACGTTGCGCCGAAAGCCAGCGTTGAGCAGGGGCTGGAAGCCGCGCTGGAACTGGCGCTTTCGCAGTGGCAGTACCATGAAGAGCTGTGGGTGCGAAACGTGAAAAACGCCAAATCCCACGTGCTGGCGGCGATTGCCCTGGTGCGCCATTCCCTGGCGCTGTTCGGCGGTATCGTTCCTCGCAAAGCGAGCGCTCACTTACGTGATCTGCTGACGCAAACCGAAACGCTGATGCTCTCGGACGTCTCGGCGCAAACGGCGATTTACAGCCCGCAGGCCGCTTCGGCAAAACTGGCGCTGACCGAGTTTCTGGTCACGCGCGGCTGGCGCGCCTTCCTGGATGCGAAAGCCGAGGCCAAAATCGCGGAAAACTTTAAGCGTTTCGCGGATATTCATCTTTCCCGTCATGCCGCTGAACTGAAGAGCACCTTTGCGTATCCGCTCGGCGATAAGTATGGCGATCAGCTTCCCCGTCTTTCGCGCAACATCGACAGCATGCTGCTCCTTTCCGGTGCCTACGACGGGCCACAGGCGCAGGCGTGGCTGGAAAACTGGCAGGGGCTGAAGCATGCCATCGAAACCCGCCAGCATATTGAGATTGAGCATTTCCGTAACGAGGCCATTTCGCAGGAGCCGTTCTGGCTGCACAGCGGAAAACGTTAACTCTGGCAAGGAACCCCTATAATGCCGCTTTCTTCACCGTTACAGCAGCAGTGGCAGACCGTTTGCGAACGTCTGCCTGAGTCATTACCGGCGTCATCGTTAAGCGAGCAGGCAAAGAGCGTGCTCGCCTTCAGTGATTTTGTTCAGGAAAGTATCACCGCCAACCCGGACTGGCTGGCAGAGCTTGAGAACGCGCCGCCGCAGGCGGACGAGTGGCGGCATTACGCCGGCTGGCTGCAAACCGCGCTCGAAGACGTTGCGGATGAAGCCACGCTGATGCGCGTCCTGCGCCAGTTCCGCCGTCGGGTGATGGTGCGCATTGCCTGGGCTCAGGCGCTGGAGCGGGTGAGCGAAGAGAGCACGCTGCAGCAGTTAAGCGAGCTGGCGCAAACGCTGATTGTCGCCGCGCGCGACTGGCTCTACGCCGCCTGCTGTAAAGAGTGGGGCACGCCGTGCAGCGAGGAAGGGGTTCCTCAGCCGCTGTTGATTCTGGGGATGGGCAAGCTGGGCGGCTGCGAGCTGAACTTCTCCTCCGACATCGACCTGATTTTTGCCTGGCCCGAGAACGGCTCCACGCGCGGCGGCCGTCGCGAGCTGGACAACGCCCAGTTCTTTACCCGTCTCGGCCAGCGTCTGATCAAGGCGCTGGACCAGCCGACGCAGGACGGTTTTGTTTACCGCGTGGACATGCGCCTGCGTCCGTTTGGCGACAGCGGACCGCTGGTGCTGAGCTTTGCCGCGCTGGAAGATTACTACCAGGAGCAGGGGCGCGACTGGGAGCGCTATGCAATGGTTAAAGCGCGGATTATGGGCGACAGCGACGACGCTTACGCCAACGAGCTGCGCGCCATGCTGCGCCCGTTCGTATTCCGTCGCTATATCGACTTCAGCGTCATCCAGTCTCTGCGCAATATGAAAGGGATGATCGCCCGTGAGGTGCGCCGTCGCGGGCTGAAGGACAACATCAAGCTCGGCGCGGGCGGCATTCGCGAAATCGAATTTATCGTTCAGGTTTTCCAGCTGATTCGCGGCGGGCGTGAGCCGTCGTTACAGTTCCGCTCGCTGCTGCCGACCCTTAGCGCCATCGAGCAGCTTCACCTGCTGCCGGACGGCGATGCGCAAACCCTACGCGAGGCCTATCTGTTCCTGCGTCGTCTGGAAAACCTGCTGCAAAGTATCAATGACGAACAGACCCAGACCCTGCCGGGGGATGACCTTAACCGGGCGCGCCTGGCCTGGGGCATGCGCGTGGACGATTGGTCAACGCTGACCGAACGGCTGGATGCCCACATGGCAGGCGTGCGCCGCATCTTTAACGAGCTGATCGGTGATGACGAAAGTGAATCGCAGGACGACGCGCTTTCCGAGCACTGGCGCGAGCTGTGGCAGGACGCGCTCCAGGAAGATGACACCACGCCGGTGCTGACGCACTTAACCGACGACGCGCGCCATCGCGTGGTGGCGCTGATCGCTGATTTCCGTCTTGAGCTGAACAAACGCGCCATCGGCCCGCGCGGCCGTCAGGTGCTGGATCACCTGATGCCCCATCTGCTCAGCGAGGTTTGCTCGCGGGCGGATGCGCCGGTGCCGCTGTCGCGCATGATGCCGCTGCTGAGCGGGATTATCACGCGTACCACCTATCTGGAGCTCCTGAGCGAGTTTCCGGGGGCGCTGAAGCACCTGATTACGCTCTGCGCCGCCTCGCCGATGGTGGCCAACAAGCTGGCGCGTTACCCGCTGCTGCTGGATGAGCTGCTCGATCCGAACACGCTGTATCAGCCCACGGCGACGGATGCCTACCGGGACGAGCTGCGTCAGTATCTGCTGCGCGTGCCGGAAGAGGACGAAGAGCAGCAGCTGGAGGCGCTGCGCCAGTTTAAGCAGGCTCAGATGCTGCGCGTGGCGGCGGCTGACATCGCCGGAACGCTGCCGGTGATGAAAGTGAGCGATCACTTAACCTGGCTGGCAGAGGCGATCATCGACGCGGTGGTCCATCAGGCGTGGGTGCAGATGGTGGCCCGCTACGGCCAGCCGAAGCACCTTGCCGATCGTGAGGGGCGAGGATTTGCCGTGGTGGGTTACGGCAAGCTCGGTGGCTGGGAGCTGGGATACAGCTCCGATCTGGATTTAATCTTCCTGCACGACTGCCCGGTTGACGTGATGACCGACGGCGAGCGCGAGATTGACGGGCGTCAGTTCTATCTGCGCCTGGCGCAGCGCATTATGCACCTGTTCAGCACTCGCACCTCGTCGGGCATTTTGTATGAAGTCGATGCCCGTCTGCGTCCGTCCGGCGCGGCGGGCATGCTGGTGACCTCAACGGAATCCTTCGCCGATTACCAGAAGAATGAAGCCTGGACGTGGGAGCATCAGGCGCTGGTGCGCGCTCGCGTGGTGTATGGCGATCCGCAGCTCAAAACGCAGTTTGACATCATCCGTAAGGACGTTATGACGACGGTGCGAGAGGGCGCCACATTACAAACAGAAGTGCGGGAAATGCGCGAGAAAATGCGCGCGCATCTCGGCAATAAACACCGCGATCGCTTTGATATTAAAGCCGACGAGGGCGGGATTACCGATATTGAGTTCATTACCCAGTATCTGGTGCTGCTGCACGCCCACGACAAGCCGAAGCTGACGCGCTGGTCCGATAACGTGCGCATTCTGGAGCTGCTGGCGCAAAACGACATCATGGACGAGCAGGAGGCGCAGGCCTTAACCCGCGCCTACACGACGCTGCGCGATGAGCTTCATCACCTGGCGCTGCAGGAGGAACCGGGGCACGTGGCACTGGACTGTTTTGCTCATGAACGTGCTCAGGTAACGGCCAGCTGGCAGAAGTGGCTGGTGGAACCGTGCGTAACAAATCAAGTGTGATATTATCGCGCGCAAATTGTGAATCTTTCTGGAGTCAGGAATGAAAGTAACACTGCCAGAGTTTGAACGTGCTGGGGTTATGGTTGTTGGGGATGTGATGCTGGATCGCTACTGGTATGGACCGACCAGCCGCATCTCTCCGGAAGCACCGGTACCGGTGGTCAAGGTCGACACCATTGAAGAGCGTCCCGGCGGCGCGGCAAACGTGGCGATGAACATTGCCTCCCTGGGCGCGCAGTCGCGTCTGGTGGGCTTGACCGGCATCGACGATGCGGCGCGCGCGCTGAGCAAGTCGCTGGCGGACGTGAACGTGAAGTGCGACTTCGTTTCTGTTCCGACCCATCCAACGATTACGAAACTGCGCGTGCTGTCGCGCAACCAGCAGCTGATCCGCCTCGACTTTGAAGAAGGGTTTGAAGGCGTTGATCCCGAGCCGCTGCACGAGCGTATCAACCAGGCGCTGGGCAATATCGGCGCGCTGGTGCTGTCCGACTACGCAAAAGGCGCGCTGGCCAGCGTGCAGACGATGATTCAGCTGGCGCGTAAAGCCAACGTGCCGGTGCTGATCGACCCGAAAGGGACCGATTTTGAGCGCTATCGCGGCGCGACGCTACTGACGCCGAACCTCTCCGAGTTTGAAGCGGTGGCGGGCAAGTGCAAAAGCGAGGAAGAGCTGGTTGAGCGCGGCATGAAGATAATTGCCGACTTTGAACTGTCTGCGCTGCTGGTGACCCGCTCCGAGCAGGGGATGACGCTGCTGCAGCCGGGCAAAGCGCCGCTGCATATGCCAACCCAGGCGCAGGAAGTGTACGACGTGACCGGTGCCGGTGATACGGTGATTGGCGTGCTGGCGGCGACGCTGGCGGCAGGAAACTCGCTGGAAGAGGCGTGCTACTTCGCCAACGCCGCGGCGGGCGTGGTCGTCGGTAAACTCGGTACCTCAACCGTTTCGCCAATCGAGCTGGAAAACGCGGTGCGCGGTCGTGCGGATACCGGTTTTGGCGTCATGACCGAAGAAGAGCTGAAGGTGGCCGTCGCCGCCGCGCGCAAGCGTGGTGAAAAAGTGGTGATGACCAACGGCGTGTTCGACATTCTGCACGCGGGCCACGTTTCGTATCTGGCGAACGCGCGCAAGCTGGGCGATCGCCTGATTGTGGCGGTTAACAGCGATGCATCGACGAAACGCCTGAAGGGCGAAACGCGTCCGGTGAACCCGCTCGAGCAGCGCATGATTGTGCTCGGCGCGCTGGAAGCCGTGGACTGGGTGGTGTCGTTTGAAGAAGATACCCCGCAGCGCCTGATTGCCGGCATTCTGCCGGACCTGCTGGTAAAAGGCGGGGATTACAAGCCTGAGCAAATCGCGGGTAGCGAAGAGGTCTGGGCCAACGGCGGTGAAGTGATGGTGCTCAACTTTGAGGACGGGTGCTCAACCACCAACATCATCAAGAAGATCCAGAAGGACAGTCAGTAGTTCGTGCGAGCTGATGCCCTCACCCCAACCCTCTCCCATAGGGAGAGGGAGTAAAGATAAAAAAACGGCAACCAAGGTTGCCGTTTTGCATTAACTTCACGCCTGATCGTCCACCGGTGGAATGGCCGGTGCCGGCTTCACTTCTTCCGGCGCATTGCGGTTTTCCAGCTCGCTCAGACGCTGTTCCAGCAGCGCCAGCTTCTCGCGGGTGCGCAGCAGAACCTGGGTCTGCACGTCGAACTCTTCGCGGCTGACTAAATCAAGGCGAACCAACTGCGCCTGCAGCGTCTGGCGGATTTTCTTTTCTACGTCATCACCAAATTCACGAATGCCTTTTGGCATAGATTCATGAACCTGACGCGCGATCTGCTCAATTTTTTTCGGGTCAATCATTGGCGTTTCCCTTGATGGAAAAGTGTTAGTGTCCATTGTAGCGCGTCATGCCCGGGGTAAACAAAATTGTTTGATGCTTATGCATTGCCCGGGATAATCAATAGCGTTATAGTTATCTCGCTTATTCTCAGGGCGGGGCGAAATTCCCCACCGGCGGTAAATCAGCGTGACGCTGAAAGCCCGCGAGCGCTTTGGGTGAATACTCAAAGGTCAGCAGATCCGGTGTAATTCCGGGGCCGACGGTTAGAGTCCGGATGGGAGAGAGTAACGATCAAGTCGGGCATGGGCCCGCTCACGTTATCTTTTTGCCGCTTATACGGCGCTCCTAAGACTGCCCTGATTCTGGTAACCATAATGTTAATGAGGTTTTTTTACCATGAATCAGACGCTACTTTCCTCTTTTGGCACTTCAACTCAACGTGTTGAACATGCACTGGATGCACTGCGCGAAGGCCGCGGTGTGATGGTGCTTGACGATGAAAACCGTGAAAACGAAGGCGACATGATTTTCGCCGCCGAAAACATGACCGTTGAACAGATGGCGCTGACCATCCGTCACGGCAGCGGCATCGTCTGCCTGTGTATTAATGAAGATCGTCGTAAGCAGCTCGATCTGCCGATGATGGTCGAAAACAACACCAGCGCCTTTGGTACCGGTTTTACCGTGACCATTGAAGCGGCGCATGGCGTGACCACCGGTGTGTCTGCGGCTGACCGTCTGACCACCGTACGTGCAGCGATTGCCGATGGTGCGAAGCCATCCGATCTGCACCGTCCTGGCCACGTCTTCCCACTACGTGCGCAGGCGGGCGGCGTGTTGACCCGCGGTGGTCACACCGAAGCGACGATCGACCTGGTGACGCTGGCTGGCTTCAAACCTGCTGGCGTGCTGTGCGAACTGACCAACGATGATGGCACCATGGCGCGCGCGCCGGAGTGCATCACCTTTGCCCGCCTGCACAACATGCCGGTGGTCACGATTGAAGATCTGGTTGAGTATCGCCAGGCGCACGAGCGCAAAGCCAGCTGAAAATAAAAACGCCGGGAAGTCCCGGCGTTTTTTTACCCGATTCCTGCGCTCTGCAGCAGAACCAGACTTAATCCCATCACTGACATTCCGCACAGCACGCCATAGCTGGGGTTGTTGTTTGGATCGATCTCCTTCGCCAGCGGCATCAGTTCATCCACCGAAAGTGCAACCATGATCCCTGCTACCGCTGCCATGATCGCCGCCATCACTACCGGAGAGACCAGGCTACCAAGAATCAGCCAGGCCAGCACGCCACCGAGGATTTCGGCCATCCCGGAAATACCCGCCCAGAAAACCGCGGTGCGTTTCGATCCCGTTGCGGCATACACGGGTCCGGCGACGGCCAGTCCTTCAGGAATATTGTGTAAGGCGACCGCCAGCGCGATGCCAAAGCCCATCTCCAGATTACTGCTGGCCGTCACGTAGGTAGCGACCCCTTCCGGGAAGTTGTGCAGGCTGATGCCAAGCGTTAACAGCACGGCGGTACGCTTGATATTGCGCGGCATAGGCGTCACGTTTTTCTGCATTAAATCCTGCGGATGCGCGTGCGGTAGCATCCGATCGAGGGCAAAGTATCCCAGCAGGCCAAAGACAAACATGCCGTAGCCCAGCAGCGGAGACATGCCTTCTGTGCCCAAGGCGGCAGGCAGCATCTCCATCAGAGAGATGAGCAGCATGATCCCGGCAGCAAAGCCCAGTGAAAAGGCCAGTACGCGGTTAGAGGGCTTTTGGCCGAGCACGCCGAGGATCGCACCGATGAAGGTCGCGGCGCCCGCCAGTATGGTCAGGATCAAGGGGACTGACATGCATTGCTCCTTTTGATAATCATTCTCATTAATATAAATGATCCATTTCTGGCAAAGCGAGGGTGAAAACCCGGCTTTACACATTCCTTACATTCAAATTTCCTGATGATGATCTTCACGCTTATCTGCGTTCATCTTTGCCGGATTGCGCGTAATGTAGCACCATTAAATTGACACCTTCTGTAAGGATATCACCATGACTTCTTCCCGTATGCCAGCCCTGTTTTTAGGCCACGGTAGCCCTATGAACGTTCTGGAAGACAACGTCTATACCCGCGCCTGGCGTCACCTGGGCGAGACGCTGCCGCGGCCGAAAGCGATCGTGGTGGTGTCTGCGCACTGGTTTACCCGTGGGACGGGCGTGACCGCCATGGAAGCGCCAAAAACCATTCATGATTTTGGCGGCTTCCCGCAGGCGCTGTACGACACGCATTATCCGGCCCCCGGCTCGCCTGAGCTGGCACAAAAGCTGCTGGAGCTGCTGGCGCCTGTCCCTGTAACGCTGGATAAAGAGGCCTGGGGCTTTGACCATGGCTCCTGGGGCGTGCTGATCAAAATGTATCCTGATGCGGATATCCCGATGGTGCAGCTGAGCATCGACAGCACCAAACCGGCGGCCTGGCATCTGGAGATGGGGCGTAAGCTCGCAACCCTGCGTGATGAAGGCATCATGCTGGTGGCAAGCGGCAACGTGGTGCACAACCTGCGTACCGCACGCTGGCACGGTGAGAACACGCCGTACCCGTGGGCAACCTCTTTTAACGACTACGTCAAAGCGAACCTGGCCTGGCAAGGTCCGGCTGAGGAGCATCCGCTGGTGAACTATCTGGATCATGATGGCGGTTCGCTCTCTAACCCGACGGCGGAACACTTCCTGCCGCTGCTTTATGTATTAGGCGCATGGGACGGTCAGGAGCCAATTACCATTCCGGTCGACGGTATTGAGATGGGAAGTCTGAGTATGCTGTCGGTGCAGGTGGGATAATAAAAGCAAAACGGCAACCTCAGGTTGCCGTTTTTAGTGTTTGCACCCTCTCCCTGTGGGAGAGGGTCAGAGTGAGGGCATCAGGCCGCGGCCTATTCGACAAAAATATGCGGATAGAACCGCGACAGATCCTGCGTGATCAGCGCGCGATCTTCGCGAATACCAATCCCGGCCGGTTGATCGTTGATAAGCCAGCTGCCAATCAGGGTATAGCTGTCGCCAAATTTCGGCAGTTGCCAGAACTCCTGGACGATCATCCCTTCTTCGCCGTACGGCCCTTCAACCGCTTCCAGCGTCTTACCGTTTTCGATAATCGAGACGTTTGCGCCTTCGCGGGAGAAGATCGGCTTAACGACGTATTTCTCCATTTGCGGGTAATCATCTTCCGCAAAATACGCTGGCAGCAGGTTCGGATGGTTCGGGAACATCTCCCAGAGCATCGGCAGCAGGGCTTTGTTAGAGATAATGCTCTTCCATGCCGGCTCCAGCCAGCGCACGCCAGCATCTTCCAGCTTGGTGGAAAACATCTCGCGCAGCATGTATTCCCACGGGTATAGCTTGAACAGGTTACTGATCACCTGGTCCTGCATATCCGTAAACTGACCTTTTTCACCCAGGCCGATATCCTCGATATAGAGGAACTCGGTCGCCACTTCCGCTTCTGCGGCGCAGTCCTGCAGATACTGAACCGTGCCACGGTCTTCTTCCGTGTCGCGGCAGCAGGCGAGATGGAGCAGGTTAAAGCCATGCTGTTCACGCAGCTCGGCAAAACGCTCAATCAGCTTTTCCTGGAGGCTGTTAAACTGGTCGCTGCCTTCCGGCAGGTTTCCGGCATTGGCCTGGTCTTCCAGCCAGATCCACTGGAAGAACGCCGCTTCGTACAGAGAGGTTGGCGTATCGGCGTTGTTTTCCAGAAGCTTCGGTTCACCTTTGCCGTCCCACGCCAGATCCAGGCGAGAGTAAAGCGAAGGTTGATTCGTTTTCCACGACTGGCGCACAAAGCCCCAGGTGTGCTTCGGAATGCGGAACTTTGCCAGCAGCTCGTCGCTGTCGATGACCTTTTCCACAATCTTCAGGCACATCTGGTGCAGCTCGGCCGTCACCTCTTCCAGTTTTTCCACCTGAGCCAGCGTGAGCCTGTAATAGGCGTCTTCACACCAGTAAGGCTCGCCGTACATGGTGTGAAAGTTAAAACCGTACTCGGTGGCTTTTTCGCGCCAGTCCGGGCGCTCGGTGATACTGACTCGTTCCATGATCAGCCGCCCATTGAGCGAGTAGAGGAGGTGCCTGTCGCACTACGCTGCATGCTGGTCTGCTTCGCCACAGATTCACCAAACCCGCCGCGGGTGATGGTGCTGGTGGTGGCAGGCTTCGGCGCCATCGCCGTTTTCGGTACGGTCACGGTGCGGCCAGGGGTCGCTGCGCCGTAGCCTTTGCCGCTGGCATCGGTATATTGACCGTAAGCCGGGCTGGCCGGGTTTTTCGAGCTAAACAGCGGCTGCTGCTGGTAGCCCGCACCGCCGCCCATCAGGCGACCCATCATGTAGCCAGCCATCAACGGCATCCAGAAGCTGCCGCTGGACTGCGCCTGCGCCTGATTTTCAGGTGCGGTGCCTGCCTGAGCCGGTGCCTGCTGGCACTGACCTTCACCGAACTCCGCCACGCAGTCTTCGCGTGAGGCATATTTCGGCGCGGTACGTTCCGCTTCTTTCAGCGCGCTGGTGTAAGCCGTTTTACATTCAGCGGCTTTGCCGGTTGCGGCGGAGCAGTCGTCTGCGTTTTGATACAGCGATACCGTTTCGTCATTTTTCTCACAGCCTGCCAGCATAAAGACAGCCGTGACCGCCAGCGCAACAGGGGTGAGGTGACGCGCGTTCCAGCTCTTACGGAACGAAGCGTGATTTATGGATTTTGTCCGTTTCATCTTTGTCTTCCAGGACCCAGTGGTAATAACGCTCAGGATAGAGGATGAGTGGTTGAAAATGAAGCGAAGAGGGGCGGAATCAGGGGGATCTTTACGTTGGCTTACGTTCGGATGTGATTCAGATGCGCCCTCTCCCTGTGGGAGAGGGCCAGATCATAAACTTAATTACGGAACGGATTATTGCCTTTGCTGGCGGATGTAGTGGTACGCGCAGCGGCTGGCTGTGCCGCCGGGGTATTGCCGTTAGCGTTGAAGTTATCAACCGCAGCAACCTGCTCCGGATTTTCCGGTGCAACGCTGTCCGGAGAGGTGGAGACCGGTTTGCCCAGCGCGCTGTTCAGCATCTGCAGGTCTTGCTCGTTCAGCGTACCCAGAGCCTGTTTGATGTTCAGCTGGTTAATCAGGTACTGGTAACGCGCGCTGGAGAGCTGCTGTTTCGCGTTGTACAGCGTGGTGGTCGCGTCAAGCACGTCCACGATAGTACGCGTACCGACCGAATAGCCCGCTTCCATCGCGTCCAGGGAGCTCTGCGCAGACACCACGGCCTGTTTATAGGCGTTGATGCTGCTGATGGAGGCGTTCACGTTGTTGAAGGAGGAACGTACGGTCTGCACCACGTTTCGGTGGGCGCTTTCCAGCTGCTCGCTCGCGCCAACAAAGTTGTACTGCGCCTGTTTCACCTGAGAGTTGACCTGACCGCCCTGGTACAGCGGCAGGGAGAAGCTCAGACCCACTTTGTTTTGACCCATATTGCTGTCGTCGTACTGGGACGTATTGGTTTTAGAGCCGCTATAGGTCGTATCAGAGACACCGGTAGACGCGCTCAGGCTCAGGGTTGGCAGATGGCCGTCCTGCGCCTGACGAATTTGCTCGCGGGCCAGATCCTGGCTCAGACGCGCCTGCAGCAAACTCAGGTTGCGGTTTTCCGCCTCTTTCAGCAGGGCGTTAACGGCCTGCGGTTTATCCGTTTTAAAGCTGTCCACGTTCAGCGACGCCAGCTCAGGATAGTAATTCCCGGTGACCTGACGCAGGGATTCCAGCGCGTTGTCGAGGTTGTTACGCGCGGTCACTTCGTTAGCCAGCACGGTATCGTACTGTGAACGGGCGTTCTGCACGTCGGTGATCGCCACCAGGCCCACGTTGAAACGCTGGGTGGTTTGATCTAACTGGCGGTAAATCGCCTGTTTCTGCGCTTCGGTGTAGGAGAGTGCGTCAATCGCGCTCAGCACGTTGAAGTACGCCGTGGCGGTGTTCAGGATCAGCGTCTGCTGGTCGGTTTGATAGGTCACATCCTGGATACCCGCACTCTTTTCCTGCAGGGTCAGGGCGCGCCATTTGGACATATCAAACAGCGTCTGTGTCAATTGCAGTGAGGCGCTGGTAGCATTGGAGTTTACGCCGTTAGCGTCGCGGAAACCGTTGCTGTAGGTATAATCTGCACCTAAACCTAACTGTGGCAGCAAGGGGCTACGCGCTTCGTTAATCTTTTCAAACGCAGCATCACGATCGGCCGCTGATTTACGTAAATCAGGGTTGCCCAGACGTGCCTGCTGGTAGACCTGTAACAGGTTTTCCGCCTGGCTCATTGCACTGAAGCCCGTCAGGCTCAGGCCGATAAGGATGGGGAGCAATTTCTTCATTTGCATTCCTTGTTGTGAAGCAGTATTAGCGCTGATCTAATTAAAAAATAATTGCCGATTCTAACAGAATCTTCCATACCAAAAGGTTGGCGTAACGTGCCATCTGGCGGTAATTTGCACCAATCTACCATATAGCCTTACAAACGGCAGCCAAACAGCCTTGAAATTCACAATTTCATCACCATTGCTACCAGGACTCGACTCATGCAAAAACCAGAAAAGTTGCCCGTGACATTCGCCAAAAACGATGTAGAAATTATTGCACGAGAAACGCTTTATAGCGGTTTTTTTTCAATGGATCTTTACCGTTTCAGGCATCGCCTGTTTAACGGGGAAATGAGCGGCGAAATCAGACGCGAAATTTTTGAGCGCGGGCATGCGGCAGTCTTGCTACCCTTTGACCCAGTGCGTGACGAAGTTGTGCTGGTGGAGCAGATCCGCATCGCCGCTTATGACGTCAGTGAGAGCCCGTGGCTGCTGGAGATGGTGGCCGGGATGATCGAAGAAGGTGAGACGGTTGAAGACGTCGCCCGACGCGAGGCGCTGGAAGAGGCCGGGCTGGTGGTGGGCCGCACTAAACCGGTGCTGAGCTATCTGGCAAGCCCTGGGGGCACCAGCGAGCGCTTGTCCATTATGGTGGGCGAAGTGGACGCCACGACGGCGGAAGGGATCCACGGTCTGGCAGATGAAAACGAAGATATTCGGGTTCATGTGGTGAGCCGGGAACAGGCTTATCAGTGGGTAGAAGAGGGGAAAATCGACAACGCAGCGTCTGTCATCGCCCTGCAATGGCTGCAGCTGCATTATCAGACATTACGAAACGAGTGGAAAAAATGAAGCGCTATACGCCTGACTTCCCAGAAATGATGCGCCTGTGCGAAACCAATTTCGCACAGTTGCGCCGCCTGCTGCCGAAAAACGACGCACCCGGCGAAACGGTAAGCTATCAGGTGAGCAACGCGCAGTATCGGTTAACGATAACAGAATCAACGCGCTACACTACGCTGGTGGAGATTGAGCAAACGGCACCCAGCATTAGCTACTGGAGCCTGCCGTCGATGACGGTGCGTCTCTATCACGACGCGATGGTCGCTGAAGTGTGTTCAAGCCAGCAGATCTTTCGCTTCAAGGCGCGGTATGATTACCCGAATAAAAAGTTGCATCAACGCGACGAAAAGCATCAAATTAACCAGTTTTTAGCCGACTGGCTAAGATATTGTTTAGCACATGGAGCAATGGCGATTCCGGTTTGTTAGCGTCATAAACCTACCTAAGGACACCATTTGGAAAGCCTGTTGAACCTGACTGTTGCTGGTGGGGCGCCAGTCAGGATATTACAAATCACCGATACCCACCTTTTTGCCGAAAAGCATGAAACGCTGCTGGGGGTGAATACCTGGGAGAGTTATCAGGCGGTACTTAGCGCCATTCACGCCGAAAACCGTGCATGCGATCTGATTGTCGCAACGGGCGATCTGGCGCAGGATCAGTCCTCCGCGGCCTACCAGCATTTTGCTGAAGGCATCGCGAGCTTTAGCGTGCCTTGCGTCTGGCTGCCGGGAAACCATGACTTCCAGCCCGCCATGTACAGTTCTCTTCAGGATGCGGGGATTTCTCCGGCGAAATGTGTTTTTGCGGGTGAACAGTGGCAGATCCTGCTGCTCGATAGCCAGGTGTTCGGCGTCCCGCACGGTGAGTTAAGCGAGTTTCAGCTCGACTGGCTTGAGACCAAACTGACTGCTGAACCTGAACGCCACACGCTGCTGTTGCTGCATCATCATCCTCTGCCGGCGGGCTGCAGCTGGCTCGATCAGCACAGCCTGCGCAACTCCGCAGCGCTGGATCGCGTGCTGGCGAAATTCCCACGGGTGAAAAATCTGCTGTGCGGGCATATTCACCAGGAGCAGGATCTCGACTGGAACGGGCGCCGCATGCTGGCGACGCCATCGACCTGCGTTCAGTTTAAGCCGCACTGCGCCAACTTTACGCTGGATACCATCGCGCCAGGCTGGCGCTGGCTGGAACTGCATGCCGACGGCACGCTGACCACGGAAGTCTGCCGTTTGACCGGTGCAAAATTCCGCCCGGATACCGCTTCAGAAGGCTATTGATGTCTACGCTCCTTTATCTGCACGGATTCAACAGCTCGCCGCGCTCCGCAAAAGCGACACAGTTTCGCCAGTGGCTGAGCGAGCATCACCCCGACGTTGAGATGATTATCCCGCAGCTGCCGCCTTACCCGGCAGAGGCCGCGGAGATGCTGGAATCTATTGTGCTTGCGCACGGCGGCGAAACCTTCGGTGTGGTCGGTTCATCCCTGGGCGGGTACTACGCCACCTGGCTCTCACAATGCTTCATGCTGCCCGCCGTTGTGGTTAATCCGGCGGTTCGGCCATTTGAGCTGCTGAGGGACTTTCTTGGCGAAAACGAGAACCCCTACACCGGCCAGCAATATGTGCTAGAGTCACGCCATATTTACGATCTCAAAGTTATGCAGGTCGACCCGCTTGAGGCGCCGGATCTCATCTGGCTGCTGCAACAGACGGGTGATGAAGTGCTGGATTACCGCCAGGCAGTGGCGTATTACGCCTCCTGCCGCCAGACTATAGAAGAGGGCGGAAACCATGCTTTCACGGGCTTTGAGAATCATTTCACCCAGATTGTCGATTTTCTTGGACTGCACAGCCACTGACAATCAATGCGAATTGCTAGTTTAAATCATGACGCAAACCTATAACGCTGATGCCATTGAGGTCCTCACCGGGCTTGAGCCGGTTCGCCGCCGCCCGGGGATGTACACCGATACGACGCGCCCAAACCATCTGGGCCAGGAAGTTATTGATAACAGTGTGGACGAAGCGCTGGCGGGCCATGCCAAACGCGTTGACGTCATTCTGCACGCCGATCAGTCGCTGGAAGTCATCGACGACGGGCGCGGCATGCCGGTGGATATCCACCCGGAAGAGGGCGTACCTGCCGTTGAGCTGATCCTCTGTCGTCTGCATGCGGGCGGTAAGTTCTCCAACAAGAACTACCAGTTCTCCGGTGGTCTGCACGGCGTGGGCATTTCCGTGGTCAACGCCCTGTCCAAACGCGTGGAAGTGAACGTCCGTCGCGACGGTCAGGTATACAACATCGCGTTTGAAAACGGCGATAAGGTGCAGGATCTGCAGGTTGTCGGCATGTGCGGCAAACGCAACACCGGCACCAGCGTCCACTTCTGGCCTGACGAAAGCTTCTTCGACAGCCCGCGCTTTTCCGTTTCTCGCCTGACGCACCTGCTGAAAGCCAAAGCGGTGCTGTGCCCCGGCGTGGAAATTACCTTTACAGACCACGTTAACAATACCGCACAAACCTGGTGCTACGCCGACGGTCTGAACGACTACCTGTGCGAAGCGGTAAACGGCCTGCCGACGCTGCCGGAAAAACCGTTCGTCGGTAACTTTAGCGGTGATACCGAAGCGGTGGACTGGGCGCTGCTGTGGCTACCGGAAGGCGGCGAGCTGCTGACCGAAAGCTACGTCAACCTGATCCCGACCATGCTCGGCGGTACGCATGTTAACGGCCTGCGTCAGGGGCTGCTGGACGCGATGCGTGAGTTCTGCGAATACCGCAACATCCTGCCGCGCGGCGTGAAGCTGTCGGCGGAAGATATCTGGGATCGCTGCGCCTACGTGCTCTCCGTGAAGATGCAGGATCCGCAGTTTGCCGGTCAGACCAAAGAGCGCCTGTCGTCACGCCAGTGCGCGGCGTTCGTCTCCGGCGTGGTGAAAGATGCGTTTACCCTGTGGCTGAACCAGAACGTTCAGGCGGCAGAGATGCTGGCCGAAATGGCGATTTCCAGCGCCCAGCGTCGTCTGCGTGCCGCGAAGAAAGTGGTGCGTAAAAAGCTGACCAGCGGCCCTGCGCTGCCGGGCAAGCTGGCGGACTGTACCGCGCAGGATCTCAACCGTACCGAGCTGTTCCTCGTGGAAGGGGACTCGGCGGGCGGATCGGCCAAGCAGGCGCGCGATCGTGAATATCAGGCGATCATGCCGCTTAAAGGGAAGATCCTGAACACCTGGGAAGTCTCGTCCGATGAAGTGCTGGCCTCGCAGGAAGTCCACGATATCTCGGTCGCGATCGGCATCGATCCGGACAGCGACGATCTGAGCCAGCTGCGCTACGGCAAGATCTGTATCCTCGCGGATGCGGACTCCGACGGTCTGCACATCGCCACGCTGCTCTGCGCGCTGTTTGTGAAACACTTCAAAACGCTGGTTAAAAACGGTCACGTCCACGTGGCGCTGCCGCCGCTCTACCGTATCGACCTTGGCAAAGAGGTTTACTACGCGCTGACGGAAGAAGAGAAAGCGGGCGTGCTGGAACAGCTGAAGCGTAAGAAGGGCAAACCAAACGTACAGCGCTTTAAAGGGCTGGGCGAGATGAACCCGATGCAGCTTCGCGAAACGACGCTGGATCCGAACACGCGCCGTCTGGTGCAGCTGACGATCAGCGACGAAGACGAGCAGCAGACCAACGCCATGATGGATATGCTCCTTGCCAAGAAACGTTCGGAAGACCGACGTAACTGGCTGCAGGAGAAAGGCGATATGGCGGATATTGAGGCCTGATGCCCTCACCCTAACCCTAACCCTCTCCCGCCGGGAGAGGGAATGGATCGTAGGCCCGGTAAGCGCTAGCGCCACCGGGCTTTTTTACGTCAAAACTCCATCTTCACCGTAAACTGCACTTCGCGCGGATCGCCAATCTGGTTGCCCAGGTTGTTGGTTGCAATGGACGACGTGTAGTAGGTCTTATCAAACAGGTTTTTCACGTTCACCTGCAGCGTCACCGGATACTGCAGCTTCATCTTGTACGCCGCAAAGGCATCCGCCACGAAATAGCCCGGCAGATAATAATCCGCACCGTTGGTTGCTGAGCGACGGCTCACGCCGTGCCCGCCGCCGCCCAGCGTCAGGGTATTCCCGGCAAACGCATTGTGAATATCGTAGGTCAGGAACAGGGAGCCGGTATGGCGCGGCACGTTCGGTAGCGGTTTGCCCGCGTAGTCCGGATCTTCCAGCACCTTCGCGTCGGTATAGCCGTAGCTGGCGATAATGTTGGTGTTCTCGGTCAGCGATCCGGCGAGATCCACTTCCACACCCTGCGAGCGTACGCGGCCCGCGGTTTTGGCGACGGTTTCATCTCCAATGCTTTCGGTGTACAACACGTTGCGTTTATGGATATCAAAAAGCGCGATGTTAGCGGTAATGCCGTCGAAAATGTCAAACTTAGCGCCGATTTCATACGCGTTTGACGTTTCTGGCGGCAGGTCGCCGATGTAGCTCGCAATGGAAGACTGCGGCATAAACGTCTGGGAATAGTTGGCAAACAGCGAGACCGCCGGGGTGAGCTTATAAACAAGACCCAGCTTTGGCGTCCACTGGTCGTCGCGGCTGTCGGTGTTCACGTTAAACGGACGGCCTTTCCCCGCGTACTGGGTGTAATACTGATAGCGCATGCCTGCGACGGCGATCCACTTATCGGTCAGGTACAGCGCGTCCTGCGCGTAGGCGGAGTAACTCTCCTGCTTAATGGTTTGATCGCTGTCGGATGCCGAGACGGTGGTGCACTTGCCGAGGCTGCCGTAGCTCGGGTGGTAAATATTGAAGCCCTTAACGTTCTTACAGCGGATCATGTCCGTACGCAGCAGATCGTAATTCTCATACGACACGCCGGTCAGGATCTCATTGTAAAAGCCCGCGATGTCCACGTTCCCTTGCAGATCAGCGCGCGTCGTGTGCATACGCTGGGTCGAGCCCTGGGTCGCATCCACGCGGCGGGTCAGGTTGCCGGTTTTGGAATCGTAGGCCATCACGCGGGCCTGGTTATCGCTGTATTTATCCTGGCTGTAGCTATAGTCGAACTTCGCGGTCCACTGGCTGTTGAGGCGATACTCCGCGTTGAGCTGAGCGAGATCGGACTGGCCGTCGGTTACGTTAAACGGTTCGTCGAAGCGGTTTTTGCGATCGACGTCGACGGCTTTTTTAGTGTTGAGATCGAAGATCGTTCCGCGATCGAACGGCGTTTTATAGTCGCGATGCGAATAGAGCACGGTTACGGTGGCGTCGTCGCCAAACCAGGTCAGCGACGGGGCGATAAAGGTGCTACGTTCGTTGCCGAAATTGCGCCAGTAATCCTCGTCCTGATACTCACCCGTGAGGCGATACGCCAGGCGCGTACCGTCAATCGGGCCGGTAACATCGATCTGTCCGGTGCCGCCGCCAAAGCTGGAAGAGGTGGCGGAAAGGGAACCGCCGAAGGTTTTCTCCGGGCGTTTGGTGACGACGTTGATCAGACCACCCGGATCGAGAATGCCGTAGAGCGTCGAGGCCGGGCCTTTCAGCACCTCCACGCGCTCGGTTGCGGCATTAAAGCTGCGCGGCAGGACGGTGCGCAGGCCGTTGGTCATGATCGAGCCGTCGCGGTTCGCGCCAAATCCGCGGCGCACGAAGGCATCCTGCGTACCGCCCAGGGTGTTGGTCTGCACCACGTTGCTAACGTTATAGAGCGCTTCATCCAGCGTGGTGGCATGCTGATCCTCCAGCACTTTATCGCTGACGGTATTGACCACCTGCGGTATATCCAGCATCGGCATGTTGGTTAACGTCGCGGTGGAGGTGTTCATCGGCTGATAGCCATTCGTGGCCTCCGCCGTCGTATTTGGATCGGCGGTGACGGTAAGCGTTTCGCCGTCTTTAGCCGCGGTGTTATCTGCTGCCTGCACCAGCGGCGCCATGAACAGCAGTGAAAAGAGCGCGCGCCCTTTTATCCCAGAGAGTGAAGGTGTGAACGTAGCCATTACATCTGTTATCCCGAAATATCCCGCGAATGACGTTTCGCGGAAAAATGTGTGAGTCATTGCCCTTTACGGTCTGTCCGTTAGCCACGGCGGGCATCGGACATGTAATTGAGAATCATTCAATCATGAGCGAATGTAGTAGTAAATGGAAAAAAGAAAAAATCGACTACAACGTTTCGCCGGGCATACAAGCGCCGAGGAATAATGATTAACTTATTGAAATAAATGTTTTTGCAAGCCTTTCCGTATTCATTTTTCCTCAGTCTTATCCCTGGTTTTATCAGGGTGTTTCTTCTCTTGACTACTACATGGCGCAGCGTCAAACTCTCAAAAGAGAATGATTTTTATTTATATTTGTTGCGCTTTTTTATTACGTTGGCATTCACGTGGCTCACAACACAAAAAAACCGGGACTGGTTCTGGAGAACCTCTCTGCGGGCTATCAGAAAAAAATCATCGTTGATGATATCTCCCTTGCGATCCCACAGCGGAAAATGACCGTGCTGGTAGGGGCGAACGGCTGCGGAAAATCCACGCTGCTGAGCACCATTGCGCGCTTGCTTCAGCCGCTTGGCGGCGCGGCAGTTCTCGACGGTAAGGCGATCCACGAGCAGCCGACCAAAGCTGTCGCCCGCCAGCTGGGTATCCTGCCGCAGTCTCCGCTGCTGCCTGAAGGGTTAACCGTCTTTGAGCTGGTCTCGCGCGGGCGTTTTCCCTGGCAAAACTTTATGCGCCAGTGGAGCGACGAGGACGAGCTGGCGGTGGAAGAGGCCCTGCGCCTGACCGGCACGGCAGAGTTTGCCCATATGGCGGTGGAAAGCTTATCCGGTGGCCAGCGTCAGCGCTGCTGGATCGCTATGGCGCTGGCGCAGCAAACGCCGTATATCCTGCTTGACGAGCCCACGACGTTTCTCGATCTCCGCTATCAGGTGGAGATCCTGGAACTGCTGCACGCCCTGACCCGCCAGCACGGACGTACCGTCGTGGTGGTGCTGCACGATCTCAACTTCGCCGTAAACTACGGCGATTCGCTGGTCTTTTTACGCCAGGGGAAAGTTGAAGGCGTATTGCATGAGGGCGATGCCTGCACGCCGGAGCTGATTAAAGCGGTGTTTGATGTGGACGTGCATATGTCCATCAACCCGTTGACCGGCAAGCCGTTCTTTATGCCGTTTCGCCAGAGCAGCGTTCAGCCATGATGCGCTCCTCTCTGGCCTTCCCGATCTTCGCATTGCTGCTGGCGCTGGGCGCGATAATGCATCTGGGCATCGGCGCGCGCTTCATCGCCCCGCAGACGGTGGTGGAGGCATTTTTCCATTTCGATCCGCGCAATTTCGACCATAACGTCATTATCAAATTAAGACTGTTGCGCCTCTGCGCCGCGATGGTGACGGGCGCCTCGCTCGGCGTGGCGGGCGTGCTGCTGCAGTCTGTGATCCGCAACCCGCTCGGCGAGCCGCATATTCTGGGACTCAACGCCGGGGCCGCGCTGGCGGTAGTGATTACCAGCGCGCTTGGGCTTTCGCTACCGTTTGGTCGCCCGCTCGTTGCCGCCGCTGGTGCCGCCGCGCTGTTTTTGCTGGTGCTGATGTTCTCCTCGTCCGGTCGCACCGGGCTTACGCCGATGAAGGTCACGCTGTGCGGCGTGGCGATGTCGGCGTTTGCCTCGTCGATTACCGCCGCGGTGTTAATCCTCGATGAACAGACGCTGCTCGCCATGCGCACCTGGCTGGCAGGGGACCTGGCCGGGGTCAGCATACAGACGCTCCGGAGCGCCCTGTGGGCTGCAACAGCCGGTTTTGTTCTCGCCATCGCGCTATCGCCCTCGCTCAATATGCTGGCGCTGGGAGACCGAATGGCGCAGGGGCTTGGCGTGTCGCTGCTGAAAACCCGCCTGCTCGCCCTGCTGGCGATTGCGCTGCTCTGCGGCGCGGCCGTCTCCATTGCCGGGCCGATTGGCTTTATCGGCCTCGTGGTGCCGCAGCTCATCCGCCGTCTGGTGTCGGTCGATTTACGCGTGATGGTGCCGCTGTCTGCCCTGTGTGGCGCGCTGGTTCTGCTGCTGGCGGATATCGCCGCCCGCACGCTGTTCACGCCGTGGGAGCTGGCAACCGGCATCATGACGGCCCTGGTCGGCGCGCCCGTATTCATCTTTATGGCGTCGAGGATGTTCAAATGAACCGGGCCGGATTCCGCGCGATCCGTATTGGCCGTTTATCGGCGCTGGTTCGCCCGAGGGCGCTGGCGTGCCTGACGCTTTTATCTCTGGTGGCGCTAAGCCTGCTGGGCTTTGGCCTGACGCACGGATCTCTGCCTGTTCCCATCTCCGCCATCGGGCGGGCGCTGTTTTCTCCTGAGAGCCTGACGGCGGAGACGCGCTACATCGTGATGGATATCCGCCTGCCGCGCCTGCTGATGGCGGTGCTGTGCGGCGCGATGCTCGGCATGGCGGGGGCGGCAATGCAGTCCATCACCCGTAATGGTCTGGCTGACCCCGGGCTTATCGGCGTGAAGGAGGGCTGTAGCGCGGCGGTACTGCTTCTGATTTTTCAGTTCCCGGTGCTGGGCCTGGCCTGGCGTCCGCTGGTCGGCATGGCCGGTGGGCTGCTTACCGCGCTGCTGGTCATTGCCCTGGCACGCGATATCTCGCGCCCGCGGTTCATCCTGATCGGCATCGGCGTGTCGTGGGCGTTTGCCGCCGCAATGGGCGTCTTTATCACCACCGCCGACGTGCGCGACGTGCAGACGGCGATGCTGTGGCTGGCGGGAAGCCTGCATGCGGCAAACTGGACGCTGGTGGGCCTGGCTGCGCTCTGGGCTGCCCCCGCGTTTGCGCTGCTGCTGTTTACCGCACGGGCTGCGGACGTGGCGTTGCTCGGCAATCAGGCCGCCGTGGGCCTTGGCGTGCGCACAACCCGGCTGGTGCTGCTGCGGGTTCTCGCTCCGGTGGTGCTGACGGCGGCCTGCGTCTCGTGCGTGGGCAGTATTGGTTTCGTTGGGCTGATTGCCCCTCATATGGCGCGCCTGCTGCTGCGCGGTGGGCAAACCGCGCTCCTGACGGGAAGCGCCGTGCTGGGCGCGCTGCTGGTGCTGCTGGCGGATAACGTCGGACGTCTGGCATTCCTCCCGCTGCAGCTGCCGGCGGGAATTGTGATTTCATTGATTGGCGGACCGTTTTTCCTGCTGCTGCTCTGGCAGCGTCGGGACAGATTTTAGGAGACTATGATGCGCGTACTGTTTTCGATGCTATTGCTGGTGGGGTTCGCGGTGGGGGCGGCGGAGCCGACGCAGACGTTTACTGACGATCTGAACCGAAAAGTGGTGGTGCCGGTTCATCCGAAGCGGATTGTTTCATTACACGATCTGGATATCACCATTCCGCTGATTGAGCTTGGCGTGCCGCCGGTGGCAAGCCATGGCCGCACGCGGCCGGATGGCAGCCACTTTCTGCGCTCAAGCGGCATGTTGACCGGCGTCGACTTCGATAATTCCGACATTAAATTTATCGGTACGGCCGATATCGACATTGAAGCCATCGCCGCCGCAAAGCCTGACCTGATCGTTACCGAGCCGACCCGCAACACCCCGGTGGAACAGCTGGCGAAAATTGCCCCGACGGTGAGCATCGATCATCTCGACGGCGGCGCGCCGGAGATCTACCGCAAGCTGGCTCAGCTCACGGGCACGCAGGCAAGGCTAGACATTCTGGAACGCCGCTATCAGGAACAAATCAAGGCGCTGAAGGCGACTATTGATACCCGCAAGGTGACCGTGTCCGTGATTCAGGCGAATCAGGGGAAGATTAACGCCATGCACAGCTACCACTCGCTGGGCCGCGTTCTGCGCGACGCAGGATTCAAATTCCCGCCGCTGATTGAGTCCATCCCGGAAGGGGGACGGATTGACGTCAGCGCCGAGCGCCTGCCGGAGCTGGATGCCGATTTCGTCTTCGCCACCTGGCGCGGGGATACGGGCGGTAAACCGCAGGACGAGCTGGCGGCGATGGATGCGGTCATGCCGGGCTGGTGTCAGTTCCTGAATGCCTGCCGAACCGGGCATTACGTGCTGATCTCGCGTGAAGAGGCCATCTCGAATTCGTACGCCTCGTTAGGGCTGATGGCCGCGCAGGTGCAGTCGCAGATTGCCGGGCGTCCGCTGCCGGAGGCGTCACGGTGATCCGCAAAGAGAAAGGGCGCGTGGATGTCTATGGCGACCGCTTTCGCGCGCGTGCGCATCAGCTGACGCCGCGTCTGCTGCAGGTTGCACGCTATATTCATGACAACCGCGAAGCGGTAATGGAACAGACCGCAATGGAGATCGCGACGCTGTTGAAAACGTCGGATGCCACGGTGGTACGCGCCATTCAGGCGCTGGGTTTCGCCGGGCTGCGCGATCTCAAGCAAACGCTGGAGCAGTGGTTTGGTCCGGTGGTCACCTCCAGCGAAAAGATGTCCACTACGGTGAATACGCTCGCCAGCGACGTCAACGCGAGCATTGATTTCGTGCTGGAGGGGCATCAGCACACCTGCGAGGTGTTATCCGAGCCCCACAACCGCTACGCAATGGCCCAGGCGGTCTCTCTGCTGGCGCAGGCGAGGCAGGTCGCCATATTTGGCATTGGCGCCTCCGGCATTCTGGCCGAGTACACCGCCAGGCTGTTCAGTCGTATGGGGTTACCCGCCACGCCGCTTAACCGTACAGGGATAGGGCTTGCCGAGCAGCTGATTGCGCTTCAGCGCGGCGACGTGCTGGTGATGATGGCGCAGAAATCCGCGCACCGGGAGGGGCAAACCACGCTGCGTGAAGCAAAACGGCTGGGCATTCCCACCATCCTGCTAACCAATGCCCTCGATTCGCGTTTCAGCAAGGAGGCCAGCGTGGTGATCCACGTTCCGCGCGGCGGCGAAAAAGGCAAAATTCCGCTCCACGGCACGGTGCTGCTGTGTCTGGAGATGATCATTTTATCCGTCGCCTCCACCGAGCCGCAGCGCACCATCAAGTCGATGAAGCGCATCAACGAGTTACACCGTGGGTTAAAGCCGGGGAAGAAAAGCAGCTAAAAACAAAGCCCGGTAGCGCTGACGCTCACCGGGCCTGGATCTGTTCGCCCTCTCCTTCGGAAGAGGGCAGGGTGAGGGGAAACTTAAACCCCTTGCTCCAGAATGCGGATGTGGGTTTCCAGCACGTCACCCTTCACCGCGTCGCTCCACGCTTTCATGTGCGGGGTCTGCAGGTGCGCTTCAAGATGCGCGACGGTTTCCCACTGCTCAACCATGATGATTGAGTCTGGCGCGGTCGCGTGGAAACTGGCGTCAGTGGCGGCATCCACCATCGGCGCGTAGCCGTGGCAGCCTTCTTCTTTCAGTACGGTCGGGATAATTTTCGCGAACTGATCCAGCACCGCCTGACGGTGATGTTGACCTGGACGAGTACGGATTTCTGCGATTACGGTAAGCATGTTTACTACTCCTTTAATTCCAGGCTACCAGTTAAGCAAAAATTTCCGCGAGATGCTTGCGATATTCTGCGATATAGCTCGGGACATCAGGCATTTTAATCACGTCGTTGACGATAAAGGTCGGCAGCGGATCCATGCCCAGGAACTGGTTAGCCTTGTGGAACGGCAGGTACGCGCCGTCTACGCCCACGCCTTCAAAGAACTGATCTTTCTCGGTGAAGGCTTCCAGCGGTGCGTTCCAGGTCAGCGAGAGCATATATTTTTTGCCCTGAATCAGGCCGCCCGAGCCGTATTTTTTGGAGGCGTCAGAGCGGGTGCGGCCATCGCTGGCATACAGCGAACCGTGACCTTCGGTGAACACGTCGTCCATGTATTTTTTCACGGTCCACGGCGCGCCCATCCACCAGCCTGGCATCTGCCAGATCACCACGTCAGCCCACAGGAAGTTCTGCACTTCGGCCTTCACGTCATAATTGCTGTCTGCACGCACGACCTTAACATCATGCCCGGCGTCGCGCATGAAACCGTCCGCGACCTCGGTCAGGGTGTCATTCAGCTGGCCTTTAGAGTGCGCAAATTCTTTTGCACCGTTGATAATCAGGATGTTGCTCATTAGTTGTCCTCGATGATGAGAGTATGGCGAGTATTCTACGCGCGAGGACGGTGCGGTAAAATGAGCAAAATGTGCAAAGTCTTTTGCATTAAACGCAATAATCCCTACCAGCTGACCTTCGCTTCAAAACCGCCTTCAGGCGCATTGCTCAGCGAAACGCGCATCCCGTGCAGGGCGGCGACGCGTTTTACAATGGATAACCCCAGCCCGCTGCCCGTGGCATCCTGACCCGGTGGACGATAAAAGCGCTCGCCGATGCGTGCCAGCGCGTCAGATGAAATGCCGGGACCGTTGTCGCGCACGGTAAAGCTACGCGCCTCCAGCGTCACGTCCACCACGCTGCCGCGCGGGCTGTAGCGAATCGCATTATCCAGCAGGTTGCGCACCAGCAGGCTCAGGAGCAGCTGCTGACCGGTGCGTGTAACCTCTGGTGCATGGATGTTCAGGCGAATATCAATGCCCGCCTGCTGCGCCGGATGCCAGATATCCAGCACGGCCGACTGCAGCAAGTCGGCCAGGGGAATCGATTCGACATCGTCAAGGTTATCCAGCGAGTCCAGACGCGACAGCGTGAGGAGCTGATCCACCAGCCGGGAAGCGCGGTCAATGCCCGCATGCAGCTGCATCAGCGCCTTTTCCCGCGCCTGCGGATCGTCATGAGAGAGCTGCGCCACGTCAGTTTGCACCTTCAGTGCCGCCAGCGGGCTGCGCAGCTCGTGGGCGGCATCGGACGTAAAGCGGCGCTCGCGGGTCATCATCTCCTGGGTGCGCGCGAAGAGATTATTCAGCGAATCAAGCAGGGGGCGCACTTCCGTCGGGACACCCTCCGTCGGCAGTTTATCGGTGGCATCCGGCGAGCGGGAGCGCAGGGTCTGCGCCAGCTTTTTCAGCGGCTTCAGCTCCCGACTCAGGAGGACGATCAGCAGCAGCAACATCACGGGCAGCGCCACCAGCCAAGGGGTCAGCTGCGAGCTGACCACGTCCAGCGCCATCTCCTGACGATACTCCCACTCCTGGCCGACCACCACGCGGTACTTCCCGTCGGGTGACGTCAGCCATAAGAAGCGCCATTCATCGTTGTCGTCTTTGAGCCTCCCGTCATCAAACCCGTCGCGGCGATAGTGGTACGGTATATCGCGTCCGTTTTCACCGTCGTTGAGGAGCATTTTGCCGTCGACGGCGTAAATGGCGAAAGCCAGCGCGTCGTCGTCCAGACGACCGTGCTTCACTTTTTTCGGGATCTCGCGCATGCGTTCGGGGGCGCGGATCTCGTCCAGATCCATCGTCAGCAGCCGTTTGGCAAACAGCATCTGCTGGGTATCGAACAGCTTGTCGAGCTTGTGGGTCGTCTGCTGCCAGGCGACCAGGCTGGCGGCAAACCAGGCCGTCAGAGAGAGAAGTAAAAAGAGAATCGTCAGGCGCAGCTTCAGGCTCAGTTTCATGCGTCACCCAGGGTGTAGCCGATGCCGTGCACGGTGCGGATAAACTCGCTCCCAAGCTTGCGGCGCAAATGATGGACGTGAACCTCAATGGCGTTGCTGGAGACGTCATCGTCCCAGGTATAAAGCTTTTCCTCGATCAGCTTTCGCGGCAGCACCCGACCAGCGTTACGCATTAACAGCTCCAGCAGCGCGAACTCTTTCGGCTTGAGCGTCAGCGGCTCACCGTCCAGCGTGGCGACGAGACGGGTCGGATCGAGCGTGACCTTCCCGTGACGCAGCTCGCTACGCGCCTGGCCGTGGCTGCGGCGGACCAGCGCTTCGAGGCGGGCACCCACTTCGATCAGCGCGAACGGCTTACAGAGATAATCATCCGCGCCAAGACGTAGCCCTTCGACGCGCTGGTTAAGCGCGTCCCGCGCCGTCAGAATCAGTACCGGCTCGCTGCGACCGCTTTCGCGCCACGCGCGCAGGATCTCCAGACCGTCAATTTCCGGCAGCGTCAGATCCAGCACTACGGCATCATAGGGCGCAGAGGAGAGCGCGGCCTGGCCGGTTTTACCGTCGGTAAACCAGTCCACGCTAAAGCCCATTTTGCTTAACCCCGCCTTGATACCGTCGCCGATTAACCTGTCGTCTTCTACCAGTAAAATGCGCATGTTCCCTCCTTGATGCCGTCAGTAAACCCTCTGAAAGCGCCTGCTGTACAGCAATAATAAATAAATTTTTCCCTTAAGAAGTTGTTAAGGATTAACCTGTTTAATGGATTACGAAACCACATTAAAGGGAGAGATTAATATGAAAAAATTCGCTGCCGTTGCTGCCATCATGATGATGACCACTGCCCCTGTTTTTGCTGCGCAGGGCGGATTTAGCGGCCCGTCTGCAACCGCGACCCAGACGCAAACCCAGCAGGGCGGTTTTGTCGATAACAACGCCAACCTCACCACCGCGGCAAAAGTGAAGGATCTGAAAGACGATGCCTGGGTAAAGCTGCGCGGGAACATCACCGAGCGCCTGTCCGATGATCGTTACACCTTCCGCGATGAGTCCGGCACGGTAGTGGTTGAGATCGACCACAAGCGCTGGAACGGCGTAACCGTCACCCCGCAGGATAAGGTCGAACTTCAGGGTAAAGTTGATAAAGACTGGAACGAGTTTGAAATCGACGTGAAGCAGGTCATCAAGCTAAACAAATAACCCGAAATGGGCCGCATAAGCGGCCCTTTTTCTTTGTGACTCAACTCGTCAGATAGGGTAGTATCTGCGGCAATATTGCCTGAAACCCTTCGGTTTCTGAGTTGAGGAATCACACGTAATGAGCGATATGGCAGAGCGCCTCGCGCTACATGAATTCACGGAAAACGCCTACCTGAACTACTCCATGTACGTCATCATGGACAGGGCGTTGCCGTTTATCGGGGATGGCCTGAAGCCCGTTCAGCGCCGCATCGTCTATGCGATGTCCGAACTGGGGCTGAACGCCACCGCCAAGTTCAAGAAATCCGCCCGTACCGTCGGTGACGTACTGGGTAAATACCATCCGCACGGCGACAGCGCCTGTTATGAAGCGATGGTGCTGATGGCGCAGCCGTTCTCTTACCGCTATCCACTAGTGGACGGGCAGGGGAACTGGGGTGCGCCGGACGATCCGAAATCCTTCGCGGCGATGCGTTATACCGAATCCCGCCTCTCTAAATATGCCGAAGTGCTGCTGGGCGAGCTGGGTCAGGGAACCGTTGACTGGGTGCCAAACTTCGACGGTACGATGCAGGAGCCGAAGATGCTGCCTGCGCGTCTGCCGAACATTCTGCTGAACGGCACCACCGGTATCGCGGTCGGTATGGCGACGGACATTCCGCCGCACAACCTGCGTGAAGTGGCGAAAGCCGCCATTACCCTGATCGAGCAGCCGAAAGCGACGCTCGACGAGCTGCTGGATATCGTGCAGGGGCCAGATTTCCCGACCGAAGCCGAGATCATCACCTCGCGCGCGGAAATCCGCAAAATCTACCAGAACGGTCGCGGCTCCGTGCGTATGCGCGCGGTGTGGAATAAAGAGGACGGCGCCGTGGTGATCACCGCGCTGCCGCATCAGGTTTCCGGTGCCAAAGTGCTGGAGCAGATCGCCTCCCAGATGCGCAATAAAAAGCTGCCGATGGTGGACGACCTGCGCGACGAATCGGATCACGAGAACCCGACCCGTCTGGTGATCGTGCCGCGCTCCAACCGCGTGGACATGGAGCAGGTGATGAACCACCTGTTCGCCACCACCGATCTGGAAAAAAGCTACCGCATCAACCTGAACATGATTGGCCTCGACGGACGCCCGGCGGTGAAAAACCTGCTGGAGATCCTCACCGAATGGCTGACCTTCCGCCGCGATACGGTCCGTCGTCGTCTGAACCATCGTCTGGAGAAAGTGCTTAAGCGCCTGCATATCCTCGAGGGTTTGCTGGTGGCGTTCCTCAATATCGATGAAGTGATTGAGATCATCCGTACCGAGGACGAGCCGAAGCCGGCGCTGATGTCGCGCTTTGGCATCAGCGAAACCCAGGCCGAAGCGATCCTCGAGCTGAAGCTGCGCCATCTCGCCAAGCTGGAAGAGATGAAGATTCGCGGCGAGCAGAACGAGCTGGAAAAAGAGCGCGATCAGCTGCAGGCGATCCTCGCGTCCGAGCGCAAGATGAACACCCTGCTGAAGAAAGAGCTGCAGGCCGATGCCGATGCCTTCGGCGACGACCGTCGTTCTCCGCTGCACGAGCGCGAAGAGGCGAAGGCGATGAACGAGCACGACATGCAGCCGTCCGAGCCGGTGACCATTGTTCTGTCGCAGAGCGGCTGGGTGCGCAGCGCCAAAGGCCACGATATCGACGCGCCGGGCCTGAGCTACAAAGCGGGCGACAGCTTCAAAGCGGCGGTGAAAGGCAAGAGCAACCAGCCGGTGGCGTTTATCGACTCCACCGGCCGCAGCTACGCCATCGACCCGATTACGCTGCCTTCCGCGCGCGGGCAGGGCGAGCCGCTCACCGGCAAGCTGACGCTGCCGCCGGGGGCGACGGTTGACCATATGCTGATGGAAGCCGATGACCAGAAGCTGCTGCTGGCGTCCGATGCGGGCTACGGTTTTATCTGTACCTTCAACGATCTGGTCTCCCGTAACCGTGCCGGTAAGGCGCTGATTAGCCTGCCGGACAACGCCCACGTGATGGCGCCGCTGGTGATCGAGAACGAAAGCGACATGCTGCTGGCGATCACCACCGCCGGACGTATGCTGATGTTCCCGGTCAGCGATCTGCCGGAGCTGTCGAAAGGCAAGGGCAACAAGATCATCAACATCCCGTCGGCGGAAGCCGCGAAAGGCGAAGATAGCCTGGCGCACCTCTTCCTCCTGCCGCCGCAGAGCACGCTGACCATTCACGTCGGCAAGCGTAAGATCAAGCTTCGTCCGGAAGAGCTGCAGAAAGTGGTGGGTGAGCGCGGTCGCCGCGGCTCGCTGATGCGCGGCCTGCAGCGCATCGACCGCGTGGAGATTGACTCTCCTGCACGCAGCACCGCGGGTGACAGCGAAGAGTAATGTCGTGATATCCCCCTCTGCCCGGAGGGGGAGTTTCAATAAAATTTCCCGTAAAATCGTTGTTAATTCGTGCGTTGCGATTAACAATACGCGCTCGTAATAAAGTCCTTACCTGGCCACAGGTGAAGTATAATTGTCAGCTGTTGGGGCTTCAGAGGTCGCTATGCTATATATTGTTCGTCTTATTCTTACCGTTATCTACTGCATTCTGGTCTGTATTTTCGGCTGCATCTACTGCCTGTTCAGTCCGCGTAATCCGAAGCATGTTGCCACCTTTGGCCATATGTTCGGTCGTCTTGCGCCGCTGTTTGGTCTGAAGGTTGAAAAACGTCTGCCGGAAGGGGCGGAGAATTTCGGTAACGCCATCTATATCGCCAACCATCAGAACAATTACGATATGGTGACCGCCGCAAATATCGTGCTTCCACCGACCGTGACGGTGGGAAAAAAAAGCCTGCTGTGGATCCCGTTTTTTGGCCAGCTTTACTGGCTGACCGGTAACCTGCTGATCGACCGTAACAACCGCGCGAAAGCGCACAGCACTATTGCGGAAGTGGTGAATCATTTTAAAAAGCGCAAAATCTCAATCTGGATGTTCCCGGAAGGAACGCGCAGCCGCGGCCGCGGCCTGCTGCCGTTTAAAACCGGGGCGTTTCATGCCGCAATTGCGGCAGGTGTTCCAATTATTCCTGTGTGCGTTTCCAATACTTCGAATAAGATTAATCTTAACCGCCTGAATAACGGGCTGGTGATTGTCGAAATGCTGCCACCCGTCGATACCAGCAAATACGGTAAAGACCAGGTGCGCGAGCTGGCAGCGCACTGCCGTGAGCTGATGGCTCAGCATATTGCGCAGCTCGACAAAGAAGTCGCAGAGAGAGAAGCCGCCGGTAAGATTTAATCCGGCGTTGAAGGGAAAACGAATTCCCGCGTTGTTAGTCGTTTCAGATGGAGCTTATATGTCACTCAGTCGGCGTCAGTTTATTCAGGCTTCGGGGATCGCCCTTTGTGCGGGTGCGATGCCGCTGACAGCCAGCGCCGCCGGGCAGCAACAGCCGCTGCCCATTCCGCCATTAATTGAATCCCGTCGCGGTCAGCCGCTTTTCCTGACGCTGCAGCGTAGCCACTGGTCCTTTACCCAGGGGACGCGCGCGCCGGTCTGGGGCATTAACGGACGTTACCTTGGGCCGACCATACGCGTGTGGAATGGCGATGACGTAAAGCTCATCTACAGTAACCGTACCCCTGAAAATGTCGCCATGACCATCAGCGGCTTACAGGTGCCTGGCCCGCTGATTGGCGGCGCGGCGCGAATGATGTCACCCAGCGCCGACTGGGCGCCGGTTCTGCCGATTCGCCAGAGCGCGGCTACCCTTTGGTATCACGCCAACACGCCTAACCGCACGGCGCAGCAGGTCTATAACGGCCTGGCCGGAATGTGGCTGGTGGAGGATGAGGTCAGCAAATCCCTGCCGATCCCGAACCACTACGGCGTGGATGATTTCCCGATTATCATCCAGGACAAACGTCTGGATAATTTCGGTACGCCAGAATACAGCGAGCCGGGCAGCGGTGGCTTTGTCGGCGATACGCTGCTGGTCAACGGTGCGCAAAGCCCGTATGTCGAGGTCTCGCGCGGCTGGGTGCGCCTGCGCCTGCTCAACGCGTCTAACTCGCGCCGCTATCAGCTGCAAATGAGCGATGGCCGTCCTCTGCACGTGATCTCCGGCGACCAGGGCTTTTTACCGGCCCCGGTGTCCGTCAAACAGCTGGCGCTCTCGCCGGGTGAACGTCGCGAAATTCTCGTGGACATGACCAACGGGGATGAAGTGTCGCTAACCTGCGGTGAAGCGGCGAGCATTGTTGACCGTATTCGCGGGTTCTTTGAACCGTCGAGCATACTTGTCTCGACCCTGGTGCTGACCCTGCGTCCAACCGGTCTGCTGCCGCTGGTGACCGATAGCCTGCCAATGCGCCTGCTGCCGCAGGAGATCATGAGCGGCTCGCCGGTGCGCAGCCGTGATATCAGCCTGGGCGATGACCCGGGCATCAACGGCGCGCTGTGGGACGTCAACCGCATCGACATTACCGCGCAGCAGGGCACCTGGGAGCGCTGGACGGTCCGTTCAGATATGCCGCAGTCGTTCCATATTGAAGGGGTGGCATTCCTGATCCGCAACGTCAACGGAGCGATGCCGTTCCCGGAAGACCGCGGCTGGAAAGATACCGTCTGGGTGGACGGTCAGGTTGAACTGCTTGTCTACTATGGTCAGCCTTCGTGGCCGCACTTCCCGTTCCTGTTCCACAGCCAGACTCTGGAGATGATGGACAGGGGGTCCGTAGGGCAGATGCTGATCAACCCCGCACCTTAACCCAACATTCCCGGTTCGCCGGGAATGGTTTATGCCCGCCAGAAAAAGCGCGAGAACAGAATCAGCACCGGGTAAATTTCCAGACGCCCTAAGATCATCGCCGCGCACATCAGCAGTTTTGACCCCTCTGTTAACGTGCCGAACGTCGACGCCGTCTCGCCAAACCCCAGCCCCATGTTGTTGATACAGGCGGCAACCGTTGCGAATGACGTAAACAGGTCGTAGCCCATCAGATTAAGCGCCCAGACAAAAAAGCCCGTGATCATCACGTAGAGAAAGAAGAAGCTCCACACCGAGCGCAGGACGCGTTCATTCACCACGCTTTTGCCCACCTTAATGCTCAGCAGCGCTCGCGGATGCGCCAGCTGGTTCATCTCCTGAATACTCTGCTTGAACATAATGAGAAAACGCAGGGCTTTGATCCCGCCGCAGGTCGAGCCTACGCAGCCGCCAAAAAAGCTGGCGCTCAACAGCAGGAAGATGGTGTGTGCGGGCCATTGGGCATAATCGGCTGTCGAAAGGCCGTTATCGGTCATCATTGAACTGGCAAGGAAGAAGGCGTGCACCAGGCTATCCGTAGCGTTGTACATCCCGGCATGCCAGACCTGCCAGGCGGTGATGACAATAATCACCGCGGCGGCGCTCAGAAAGAATCTCACCTCAGGGCTGCGGCGAATCGGCTTCAGGGTGCGTCGGACAATGGCGACGTACCAGAGGGTGAAGTTGAACGCGGAGAGCAGTGAAAACGCCCCGGCGACCAGCTCAATCGCATGGCTGTCATAAAACCCAATGCTCTCGCTGCGGGTGGAGAACCCGCCCAACGACACGGTCGACAGCCCGTGACAGAGGGCATCAAAAAAGGACATCCCCGCCAGCCAGTAGGCCAGAGTGCAGGCCACGCCCAGCGCGAAGTAGGTCACCCACAGCGTGCGCGCGGTATCGGCAAGGCGGGGCGTCAGGCGCTCCTCCTTGAACGGCCCCGGCATCTCTGACTGATAGAGCTTCATGCCGCCAATGCCCAGCAGGGGCAGGACCGCGACGGCCAGCACGATGACGCCTAACCCGCCAATGAAATTCAGCTGAGCGCGGTAATAAAGGTACGACTTAGGCAGGGCGCTGACGTCCCCGATCACCGTTGCCCCGGTGGTGGTGATCCCGGAAACCCCTTCAAAGAGCGCGTCGGCAAAGGAGAGCTGCAGCCCGTCGTCCATCCAGAGCGGCATGGCGCTAATGAATGAAAACAGCAGCCAGAACAGCACGATAATGACAAACCCATCGCGGGTGCGCAGCTGTATGCCCGCGTGACGGGTTGCGCGCCAGGTTAGCCCTCCGAGAGTAAAAAAGGTTAAAAAGGTGGTCAGAAAGGCAAAGTAGGTCCGCTCTTTATTCAGCAGGGCGATAACCATCGGCGGCAGCATAGAAAGGCTGTACAGCAGAACCAGAAAACCGCAGAGATGAAGGACAACCCGCAGCTGGGATACATGTAACGAATCGTTGGGCTTCACGACAGAGCTCCGCGCAATAACACGTTCCGGGGCAAATCACCGGAAAATATAGTGAATATTATGATTCAAAATTATCAGGGCGCCGTATTTTAACGACTTCCACGAATATCTGCCTGCTTCCGGCATCCTTTTCTTCAAATCTGGCGGATGAACAGCGTATAATCCCGCTCCTTTTGTCTATTTTTTCTTCGGAAGCATTATGAGCGCAATTTCCCTGATCCAGCCGGATCGTGACCTCTTCTCCTGGCCCCAGTACTGGGCGGCCTGCTTTGGACCGGCGCCATTCCTGCCGATGTCCCGGGAAGAGATGGACCAACTGGGCTGGGACAGCTGCGACATCATTCTGGTCACGGGCGATGCCTACGTTGACCATCCGAGCTTCGGTATGGCCATCTGTGGCCGTATGCTTGAGGCGCAGGGCTTCCGCGTGGGGATCATCTCCCAGCCTGACTGGAACAGCAAAGACGACTTTATGCGTCTGGGTAAACCGAACCTGTTCTTCGGCGTCACCGCAGGCAACATGGACTCGATGATCAACCGCTATACCGCCGACCGCAAGCTGCGTCATGACGACGCCTACACGCCGGATAACGTGGCGGGTAAACGCCCCGACCGCGCGACCCTGGTCTATACCCAGCGCTGTAAAGAAGCCTGGAAAGACGTACCGGTGATCCTGGGCGGCATCGAGGCGAGCCTGCGCCGCACCGCCCACTACGACTACTGGTCAGATACCGTACGCCGCTCGGTGCTGGTGGATTCCAAAGCCGACATGCTGATTTACGGTAACGGCGAGCGTCCGCTGGTGGAAGTGGCGCACCGTCTGTCGCAGGGTGAACCGGTGAGCAGCATCCGCGACGTGCGCAATACCGCCATCATGGTGAAAGAGGCGCTGCCGGGCTGGAGCGGTGTGGATTCCCGCATCATTGATATGCCGGGCAAAATCGACCCGATCCCGCACCCGTACGGCGAAGATCTGCCGTGTGCCGATAACAAGCCGGTTGAGCCGAAAAAAGCGGAAGCGAAGGCTATCGTTGTGCAGCCGCCGCGCCCGAAACCGTGGGAAAAGACCTACGTGCTGCTGCCGTCCTACGAGAAGGTGAAAGCCGACAAGGTGCTCTACGCGCACGCGTCCCGTATTCTGCACCATGAAACCAACCCGGGCTGCGCCCGCGCGCTGATGCAGAAGCACGGCGAGCGCTTTATCTGGATCAACCCGCCGGCAATCCCGCTCTCCACCGAAGAGATGGACAGCGTCTTTGCGCTGCCGTACAAGCGCGTGCCACACCCGGCGTACGGTAACGCCCGTATCCCGGCGTATGAGATGATCCGCTTCTCGATCAACATCATGCGCGGCTGCTTCGGCGGCTGTTCCTTCTGCTCCATTACCGAGCACGAAGGGCGCATTATCCAGAGCCGCTCTGAAGATTCGATCATCAATGAGATCGAAGCGATTCGCGACTCGGTGCCGGGCTTTACCGGCGTGATTTCCGACCTTGGCGGCCCAACCGCGAACATGTACATGCTGCGCTGCAAATCGCCGCGTGCGGAGCAAACCTGTCGTCGTCTCTCCTGTGTCTATCCGAGCATTTGCGAGCATATGGACACCAACCATGAGCCGACGATCAACCTCTACCGCCGCGCGCGCGACCTGAAGGGCATCAAGAAAATCCTGATCGCGTCCGGGGTACGTTACGACATCGCCGTGGAAGATCCGCGCTACATCAAAGAGCTGGCGACGCACCACGTCGGCGGCTATCTGAAGATTGCGCCGGAGCACACCGAGGAAGGCCCGCTGTCGAAGATGATGAAGCCGGGCATGGGCAGCTACGATCGCTTTAAGGAGCTGTTCGATACCTATTCGAAGCAGGCGGGTAAAGAGCAGTATCTGATCCCATACTTCATCTCCGCCCACCCGGGCACACGTGATGAGGACATGGTGAACCTGGCGCTGTGGCTGAAGCAGCGTCGCTTCCGTCTGGATCAGGTGCAGAACTTCTATCCGTCACCGCTCGCCAACTCGACGACCATGTATTACACCGGCAAGAACCCGCTGAGTAAGATTGGCTACAAGAGTGAAGAGGTGGTGGTGCCGAAAGGGGATAAACAGCGTCGTCTGCATAAAGCGCTGCTGCGCTACCACGATCCGAAAAACTGGCCGCTGATCCGTCAGGCGCTGGAAGAGATGGGTAAAAAACACCTGATCGGCTCGCGCCGCGACTGTCTGGTTCCGGCTCCGACGCTGGATGAGATGCGCGAAGCGCGTCGCCAGAACCGCAATACGCGCCCGGCGCTGACCAAGCACACGCCGATTGTGCATCAGCGTTCGAACGGTGGAGCAGGAACGAAGAAGAACGTAAAACGCAAGATCGGTTAAACCTGTGACAATGCCCGGTGGCGCTGCGCTTACCGGGCCTACAGGTCGGCGCGTAGGCCGGGTAAGGCGAAGCCGCCACCCGGCTTTTTTCTGCATAAGGGTAGGAGGCCCAGAATGAAATTAAGGAAGTTAACAGGAGTCATGCTGATTGGCCTGACGCTATGCGGTTGTGTAATGCACCGCCAGACGCAGCCAGAAGTGGAAGGACGTCTAGTCGACAGCGCAGGTAAGCCTGTCCCGGACGCAAAAATAATATTAGAGAGGGAGCAGACGCTTTCTGACGACAACGGTCGTTTTGCTTTTAAGAGCCAGCATGAGTGGATCTTTTTTCTGCCAATAGGTCCGATGGACTGGATTTATCACACCCCGCTCCAGATAAGCGTCAACGGAAAGGAATATGAAGCAGATGCAGGCGGCGGTCTCGGTGGGCCACACAAGCTTGAAGGGAAAGCGTATAACGTTATTTGCATATTGCCTGACCTTCCCGGAGAAGCGAGATGTCAGTCCGGTTTATAAATTAAAACGAGCCCGGCGGAAGACCGGGCTCGTTTTCGGTATTACCCGCCAAACTGATCCGGATCCGGGCCTAAACGTTTACCCTTATCCAGCTTCGCAATCTCACCCAGCTCTTCTTTGTCCAGCCGGAAGTCCCAGACGTCGAAGTTTTCGGCGATGCGAGACGGCGTGACCGATTTCGGAATGACCACCAGGCCGTTGTCGAGATGCCAGCGAATGACGATTTGCGCCGGGGTTTTACCGTATTTATCCGCCAGCTCACGGATAATCTTTTGATCAAACACCCCTTCGCCGCCTTGCGCCAGCGGGCTCCAGGACTCGGTCTGGATTTTATGCGTAGCGTTCCAGGCGTGTAACTGGCGCTGCTGCATCAGCGGGTGCAGCTCGATCTGGTTAATCACCGGCGTAACGCCCGTCTCGTCAATCAGTCGCTGCAGGTGATGAACCTGGAAGTTACAGACGCCGATGCTTTTCACCAGCCCCTCTTTCTGCAGTTCAATCATCCCTTTCCAGGCATCAACGTAGTGATCGATAGCCGGAACCGGCCAGTGCATCAGCCAGAGATCGACGAAATCGAGCTGGAGTTTCCCCAGGCTCTCCTCCAGCGCTTCGCGGGGGCGTTTTTGATCGTCGTTCCACAGTTTCGTGGTGATGAATAACTCATCGCGGGGGACGCCAGCGCTGGCAAGTGCCTTACCCACGCCGTCCTCGTTCTTGTATGCGGCAGCGGTATCAATAGACCGATAGCCGACTTCCAGGGCTTTATGAATGGCGGAGACGACCTCGTCGTTACCGGCTTTCCATACACCTAGCCCCAGCTGGGGCATCACGTTGCCGTCCTGCAGCTTGATTACGGTTTGGTTTGCCATTTTTCCTCCTTCAGGTGCGCATCGCCGGAGGGAGACTCCGGCGATGGGGTGTGCATTAAGTCTGGACGAAATGTCAAAAAACGAAAGTCGGGAGGGCAAAAACGCTTAGCGTGCCGCTTCGTAGATGCGACGGCTGACGTCCAGCGTAATGTCGCCGTGCTCGCCCAGGTGGGTCATGCCGTGTTCTTCGAGTTTCGCCAGTAGGGCAGGGATGGAGCTGCCGTCCAGACCGTAGCCAGAGAGACGCGTTGGCACGCCCAGACCTTCAAAGAAACTGCGGGTCGCTTCGATGGCGGCATCGATACGCGCATCGTCAGAACCCTCGGTGATGTTCCACACGCGTTCTGCGTACTGCAGCAGTTTGGCACGCTTGGTATCCCGCTTTTCGTTCCACAGCGCAGGCAGCACAACGGCCAGAGTTTGCGCGTGGTCCAAACCGTGCATCGCCGTCAGCTCGTGGCCCAGCATATGGGTTGCCCAGTCCTGCGGCACGCCAGCACCGATCAGGCCGTTAAGCGCCTGCGTTGCCGCCCACATGACGTTGGCACGCACGTCGTAGTTTTCCGGCTCTTTCAGCGCTTTCGGGCCATCTTCGACGAGCGTCAGCAGAATGCCTTCCGCGAAGCGATCCTGAATTTTGGCATCTACCGGATACGTTACGTACTGCTCAACGGTATGAACAAAGGCATCGACTACGCCGTTCGCTACCTGACGCGCAGGCAGGGTGTAGGTGTAAACCGGATCCAGGATGGCGAATACAGGCTGAACGTGTTCGTTCATGAAGGCCTGCTTGTCGCCGGTCGTTTTACGGGAGATCACCGCGCCCTTGTTGGATTCAGAGCCGGTGGCCGGCAGGGTCAGTACGGAGCCCATCGGGATGGCGCTTTTGATGTCGCTGCCGCGGGTTTCAAGGATGTGCCACGGATCGATGCCGTCAGCGTAGTGCGCTGCCGCCGCGATGAATTTGGTGCCGTCCAGCACGGAGCCGCCGCCGACGGCCAGCAGGAAGGTAATGTTTTCTTCGCGGGCGATTTTCACCGCGTTCATCAGCGTTTCGTAAGACGGGTTTGGCTCGATGCCGCCGAACTCACGCACGTCCAGACCGTCCAGGGCGCTGTAAACCTGATCCAGCACGCCGGTTTTTTTCACGCTGCCGCCACCGTAGGTAATCAGTACGCGGGCGTCAGCAGGGATCTGGGCGCGCAGATCGGCGATAGCGTCTTTACCAAACAGAATGCGGGTTGGGGTGTGAAGATTAAAGTTGTTCATTGCTCGTTCCCTTTAGTGGGTGGAAAACCGTGGTGGCGCTGAGGGCGACCTGATGCTGCACATTGTGGCTGTCCAGGGCTACGCCCTCAATGCACATTCCTGCCGATGTCTTGCCCATTTCTACAGAGCGCTGGAGAAAGCGCGGAAAACGACGCACACTGTCAACGTCGAAAAACGTACCCGGAGTAACGCAAGATGAACCGTGAGGCTATCTGCCAGCAGCTCACTGTGCAGATTAAAAGACTGATAGATAAAGAAAATGGTGTCAGCGATCTGCTTCCTGACATTCGCCTGCTTTATGGCACGCAGCTCGGGACGCGCACGCCGGTCATGTACCAGCCGGGCATCGTTTTTCTCTTCTCGGGCCATAAAATTGGCTATATCAACGAACGCGTGTTCCGCTACGACACCAATGAATATCTGCTCCTGACGGTACCTTTACCCTTCGAATGTGAAACCTTCGCGACAGAGGCCGTTCCGCTGGCCGGTATTCGCGTCAACGTCGATATTCTTCAGCTGCAGGAGCTGCTGATGGAGATAGGCGAAGATGAGTTCTTCCAGCCTTCGATGGCGTCGAGCGGGATTAACTCGGCGACGCTTTCGGAAGAGATCCTCTGCGCCATTGAACGTCTGCTGGACGTGATGGAAAGGCCGCTGGACGCGCGCATTCTGGGCAAGCAGATTGTCCGCGAAATTCTCTACCATGTGCTGCTGGGCCCGGGCGGCGGGGCGTTACTGGCTCTGGTGAGCCGACAGACCCACTTCAGCCTGATAAGCCGCGTGCTCAAGCGTATTGAAAGCCAGTACACGGAAAACCTCAGCGTCGACCAGCTGGCGGCGGAAGCGAACATGAGCGTTTCGGCGTTTCACCATAACTTCAAGTCGGTGACCAGCACCTCCCCGCTGCAGTACCTTAAAACCTACCGGCTGCATAAGGCGCGGATGCTGATGATCCACGACGGCATGAAGGCCAGCGCGGCGGCGATGCGGGTGGGTTACGAAAGTGCGTCGCAGTTCAGTCGGGAGTTTAAGCGCTATTTCGGCGTCACGCCGGGAGAGGATGCATCACGCATCCGAACCATGCAGGGAGTCTGACGGGAAACACAGGCCGGGTAAGCGCAGCGCTACCCGGCAATTGACATCACGCGCTGCAGTACTTCTTCTTAATTACCACCGCGATGGTTCCCACCAGCCCTGCCACCAGCAGGAACATCGGCAGCACCATCAGGAAGGTCATCACCTGATCTTCGTGGTGTTTCACAAAGGGGATCATATTTAGCGCATAGCCGAGCGTCGTGACCACGCCCACCCACAGAAGGGCGCTCAGCCAGTTGAAAAACTGGAAGCGGCGGTTTGACAGACCGGAAATGCCCGCCATCGTAGGCAGAAGCGTGCGAACAAACGCCAGGAAACGCCCCGCCAGCAATGCCAGCAGGCCGTGGCGATCGAACATACAGGTCGCACGCTGATGATATTTATGCGGTAACTGCGCCAGCCAGCCCTTCACGACGCGAGTATTCCCAAGCCAGCGGCCCTGCAGATAGCTCAGCCAGCAGCCCAGGCTGGCTGCGGAGGTAAGAATAACCATCGTTGGCGTGAAGTCCATGACGCCTTTCCCGATTAACGCCCCGGCAAGTAAAAGCAGGCTGTCACCGGGTAAAAACGAGGCTGGCAGTAATCCATTTTCCAGAAACAGTGTTGCGAACATCACGAGGTAAACGATACCGACGATGTGAGGATCCGCCAGCGCGGCAAAATCGTGTTGCCAGAGCGCCGCGATAATATCTTGAATAACAGCCATGGACTTTCCTGTGGAACAGCAGATATAGCGCTATTGTACTCCCTTATTCGCCCGTCGGGTTTGATCCCGGGCGCAACTCATGCAGACTTTTCTCATTGCCGTGTCCACAAAAGCGTCCAGAGAGTACATTTTCAGCCAGCACTCTACACGATACGCTCGAACCCTGCTGCTAAATCGGCAATCAGATCGTCAACATTTTCTAAACCGATATGCAGTCGAATCAGGGTGCCGCTGAAGTCTACTTCACCGCCGGGGCGCAGAGCCGCAACCTGTTCCGGCTGATTAGGCAGGATCAGGGATTCAAAACCGCCCCACGAGTAGGCCATGCTGAAGAGAGTAAAATTATCCAGATAGCTCGCCAGCTCGTCGTTATTCAGCCGTTTTTTCAGCACGAATGAGAACAACCCGCTGCTGCCCGTAAAGTCACGTTGCCAGAATTCGTGGCCTTTACTTCCCGGTAACGCGGGATGATTTACGCGCTCAACCTGCGGATGCTGCGCCAGCCATTCGGCTACCTTCAGGCTGCTTTCATGGTGCTGACGCAGGCGAACGCCCAGCGTGCGGAGTCCGCGGCTGGTCATGTAGGCCGTGTCTGCGTCCACCATCTGGCCCATCAGGTAGGCATTTTCACGCAGCTGATCCCAGCAGCGCGCGTTGGAGACCGCCGTGCCAATCATGCCGTCAGAGTGGCCTATCAGGTATTTCGTCGCCGCCTGAATCGAGATATCAATGTCGAATTCCAGGGCTTTAAACAGCACGCCTGCCGCCCAGGTGTTGTCGATCATCACGATCGCCTCTGGCGCTTTGCTGCGTACGGCCTTCACGATGGCCGGCACGTCGTGAACTTCCATGGTGAGCGATCCCGGCGATTCCAGGAACACAATGCGCGTGTTTGGCTGAATAAGTTCGGCAATGCCTTCACCAATCAGCGGGTCGAACCAGCCGGTCGTTACGCCGAGCTTGCTGAGGATTTTGGTGCAGAAGTCCTGGCTGGGTTCATAGGCGGTGTTGGTCATCAGGATATGGTCGCCCTGTTCCACAAACGCCAGAATGGTGTTGGCGACCGCCGCCGCCCCGCACGGGAACAGCGCGCAGCCCGCGCCGCCTTCCAGCTCGCACATCGCCTCCTGCAGCGAAAAATGGGTTAGCGTGCCGCGACGGCCATAAAACAGCCCGCCTTTCGCGCGGTTGCGCGTGGCGATTTTTTTATCCTCAACGGTATCAAACACCAGCGAGGAGGCTCGTTGAATCACGCTGTTGACCGATCCCTGCGTATATTTTTTGCTGCGTCCTGCCTGTACCAGCGTGGTATCAAGATGCTTCTTTGTCATGTTCGCTAACCCTGTTTTTATACGTCTGGACGTCCAGACTACCACGATTGGAAAAAACTGCACCCCGAGGCTTATCGAATAAGCAGAAAATATTAGCAAAAATTCGCATAAGAAATTTTTACTGCGTAAGCGCAAGGAAAGTGAGCGAAAATTACGGCACTATGCAAATACTAATGAGAACTACTATCAATTCGACGACGTTTTGATATTATTACGTTCAGATTTTGTGATTTGCGTCCTGGAGATACAGAGTGGGTAATAATTTGATGCAGACGGATCTCTCCGTTTGGGGCATGTATCAGCATGCTGACATCGTGGTTAAGATTGTGATGATCGGCCTGATTCTGGCGTCCGTTGTCACCTGGGCTATCTTCTTCAGCAAAAGCGCCGAGCTGCTTTCGCAGAAGCGTCGCCTTAAGCGGGAACAGCAGCAGCTTGCAGAAGCCCGCTCTCTGGATCAGGCTTCAGATATGACCTCATCCTTCCACGCGAAAAGCCTGACCACCCTGTTAGTGAATGAAGCACAGAACGAGCTGGAACTCTCCGCTGGCAGTGAAGATAACGAAGGCATCAAAGAACGTACCGGTTTCCGCCTGGAGCGTCGCGTGGCGGCCGTTGGCCGACACATGGGACGCGGCAATGGTTATCTGGCGACCATCGGCGCGATCTCACCGTTCATCGGTCTTTTCGGTACGGTCTGGGGCATCATGAACAGCTTTATCGGCATCGCGCAGACCCAAACCACCAACCTGGCGGTCGTTGCGCCGGGTATCGCAGAAGCGCTGCTGGCGACGGCCATCGGTCTGGTTGCCGCTATCCCGGCGGTGGTCATCTACAACATTTTCGCGCGTATGATTGGCAGCTACAAAGCCACGCTGGGTGACGTTGCCGCACAGGTTCTGCTGCTGCAAAGTCGCGATCTGGATCTGAATTCCAGCTCGGTTAAGCCGGTGCACGCGGCGTCTAAACTGCGCGCAGGTTAAGAGTATGGCGATGCGTCTAAACGAAAATCTGGACGATAACGGTGAAATGCATGAAATCAACGTGACGCCGTTTATCGACGTCATGCTGGTTCTGCTGATTATCTTCATGGTGGCTGCACCGCTGGCGACGGTGGATGTGAAGGTGAATCTGCCGGCATCTTCCAGCCAGCCCCAGCCGCGCCCGGAGAAGCCTATTTACCTGTCGGTGAAGGCGGATAAATCCATGTTCCTCGGGAACGACCCGGTGACGGCCGACTCTGTCATCCCGGCGCTGGAGCAGCTTACGGGCGGTAAGAAAGACACCACGGTCTTCTTCCGTGCGGATAAAACCGTTGATTATGAAACCATGATGAAGGTAATGGACACGCTGCATCAGGCGGGTTACCTGAAGATTGGACTGGTCGGCGAAGAGAAAGCGGCCTCGAAGTGATAAAGAAGCTGGCGAAAGCCGGCTTTTTTTATGCCTGCCGGTTTATGCGTTTTTGCTATCCGTCGGTGCAGTAGAAGAGGGGGCCAGCGCGTCCTCATCAAGCGCTACGCAGGTGACGTTTGAGGTACGGTACTCACCGTCGGACAGCTTGCGCGTCAGGCGCAGGGTGGCGATTTCTCTGGCAAGCAGATATTGATAATTGGCCTCAAGACGTCCCAGAAGCTTCTCTTTCAGTTCTGGCCGCTGCTCTATGATGGCGTTCATCACGGCACCGTAAATTTCTTCTTTGACCTGTAGCGGATAAATTTCACGGCGATTCTGCCATTTCAGACGAACCAGCGTCGCCGGGATCGATACCAGGTCTTGTGTAATTCGCGTCATCTCGTCATTTTTTGTGTTTCTCAGCGCGTCGAGATTTTGCTTTAAGATAAATTCATCACTTTTTTTATCATCTAAAGTCAAATAAACGTCGTTGTTTTTAACTTCTTTCACGTTAATCTTCCCCCAGGCTGTAAAAAATTGGGTTGTTCTTTTCACGCGTAATTAAATTAAGCCAAATTTTATTGCCCGCTTCATTAATTTCTTCGGTTTTCTCGGCCATTATTTGACTGAGTTTTTGGGCATCTATTTCACCCTCAGCCTGCAGGTCATTCAGCAGGTGGACAAAGGCTTCAATTTTTATGGCGCGAAATAAGCGGTCTTTTATATGGCGATCGTGCTCTTCCAGCAACATATTTCGGGATTTGCCAGTTCGGGAAACACCAATTAATATATCGGGCTCGAAATCAGAGAGCTTTCTTTTCCCCTGAGTGAAACTGGCCTCTTTTTCTGCTTCCGTCGGTTGCTGTTCCACAGGCGTAATGTGGTACTTAGCCGGGACGAGATAGTCGGGCAGCATTTTTAATTTCCTTTAATTTCAACAGGGTGGGGTTGGTAAAGGCGTGAGATTCGTTGACAATATCATGAGGCAAATTTAAAATCAAAAAAAATGGAGCCTACCCATGAACAGCATCTTTTTTACGGTCATCACATTACTATTACTGACCGCTGGTGTGCTTTTATTGATGCAGGAGTTCAATAAAACGAAAGTGTCGAAAGACACCAGTGAACCCCCGCAACCTGAACTGATGACAAAAGAGGAAGGGGAAGACCATTTCTCTGTATTGATGAACTCCGTTACGCCTGTCTGGTACTGGCGGGTGAACCACGAATATATCGACTTTTTACACGCGACAATTAAGCGCATGAAAATGTCGGAAATTAATGATACGCCCGGACTGTTTGAGGCGCAGCGTCGCTGTAGCGATCTGAATTCAGCAGTCTATAAATATTATGACAATATCAAAAAGCGCTGCCTTAACGGCGAAAAGGTCTCTTATTCCGATCTGGACGTATTAAATTTGCGGCAGTGTTTTCGCGAGTTCAGTCTTGAAGCCTATCCTGAACTGGTGGCGCTTGTCTGGCCGGAGTACGCACGTCCCGAGGTTAACCCGGACAACGTCTGAATGACGTACCGTTGAGTTATTGCAAACAGCCAGCGCCGTTGAGATATACTGGGCGCTGGTTTCTTTTGCAAACAGGACTCTATGGAACGCTTTTTTGAAAATGCCATGTATGCCTCTCGCTGGATACTGGCCCCCGTCTATTTTGGCCTCTCGCTGGCACTTATCGCGCTGACGATTAAGTTCTTTCAGGAAATCTGGCATGTTCTGCCGAACATTTTTTCTATTGCCGAAGCGGATTTGATTCTGGTTCTGCTGTCGCTGGTGGACATGACCCTGGTGGGCGGGCTGCTGGTGATGGTGATGTTCTCCGGCTACGAGAATTTTGTCTCCCAACTCGATATCGACGAGCGTAAAGAGAAGCTCAGCTGGCTGGGGAAAATGGATGCTTCATCGCTGAAGAATAAAGTCGCCGCGTCGATTGTGGCGATCTCCTCTATTCACCTGTTACGCGTGTTTATGGACGCGAAGAACGTGCCGGATAACAAACTGATGTGGTACGTCATCATCCACCTGACGTTTGTGCTGTCTGCGTTTGTGATGGGGTATCTGGATAAGATCAGTAAGAAGTAATTCCCCTCACTTAAGCTCCCTCTCCCTGTGGGAGAGGGCCCGGGTGAGGGCATCAGACCGCACTATTTATCCGACGACGCCTGCCACAGATTCAAAGCGCTTTCCCACTCTGCCCTTATCACATCACAAATTGCATCCCTAAGCGCGGGCCTAATGATTAACGACTGCTGTGTGACCAGTGAAGCCACGCTAATTAAAAATGATCACAAAACGTTATAATTTCCCTTTTTCCTGCCGATAACGAGAGTAGTACTCGCCTCTGGGCGAACTCACCCTCACGGCAAGGAAGACTTATGAATATGCTCCGTAATTTCACGATCCGCTTCGTCATGCTGACGATTCTCGGGATCTTTTGTTTAATGTGGGCGGGCGTTGGGTTGTACAGCACCTGGTCCCTTTCTCGCGTATCAGATGGCAATGAGGTCGATCGCCAGCTGGTTAAACAGATGACGGTACTCAGCCAGGGTAACGATCAATATTTCCGCTTTGTGACCCGTCTGAGCCGCGCGATGGAAGTCAAAGCCGCAGGCGGCACGCCGGATCTCTCCTCTGCCCAACAGGCGCTGGATAACATGGGCAAGAAACTGGCCGAGATGAAAGCGATCTCCCCAGGCCCGATGGATGAGCAGGTCTCTTCCCGGGTGATCGGCTCCTGGCAGGCGTTGCTTGAACAGGGCGTCACGCCGCAAATGCAGCAGGCGAAGCAGGGGGATCTGGAGGGGTATCGCCAGCAGGCCAACAACGTCACCCCACCGCTGAGCCGCGCGTTCGGTGCCGCCGCTGAGGAGTTCAACAATGCCGCCGCGAAGTCGCTCGACAGCACCCGCGTGGTGGTGGACGGCCTGACAAGCATGACCCGCACGGTGATTGTTGTCGCCACGATTATCGGCCTGCTGATCCTGCTCTTCACCGACCGTTACCTGGTGGCGATGCTGGTCAAACCGCTGGCTCGCATTCGCCAGCAGTTCCGCCAGATTGCCCAGGGCGATCTCAGCCAGCCCATTGAGCCGTTCGGTCGTAACTGCGTGGGGCAGCTGGTGCCGCTGCTGAGCGCCATGCAGGACAGCCTGCGCGAAGCGGTCAGCACGATTCGCTCCGGCAGTGAAAATATCTGGCGCGGCGCGACGGAAATCTCCAGCGGCAACAACGATCTCTCTTCCCGTACCGAAGAGCAGGCTGCTGCGCTGGAAGAGACGGCAGCCAGCATGGAACAGCTGACCGCCACGGTGAAACTGAACGCGGAAAGCGCGCGTCAGGCCAGCCAGCTGGCCGATGTGGCCTCAACCACCGCCAGCCGCGGCGGCTCGCTGGTGGAAGAGGTGGTGACCACCATGAGCGGTATTTCGGAAAGCTCGAAGAAAATTGCTGAAATCACCAACGTGATCAACAGCATTGCCTTCCAGACCAATATTCTGGCACTCAATGCGGCGGTTGAAGCGGCGCGCGCGGGTGAACAGGGGCGTGGTTTCGCGGTGGTGGCAGGTGAAGTTCGCAACCTGGCAAGCCGCAGCGCCAACGCGGCCAAAGAGATTGAGGGGCTGATTACCGATTCCGTTTCCCGCGTCGAGCAGGGGGCGCAGCTGGTAAGCGACACCGGCACCACCATGGATGCGATTTTGCGCGACGTGACGGAAGTGACGATCATCATGAAGCAAATTGCTTCCGCCTCTGAGGAGCAAAGCAAGGGCATTTCGCAGGTCGGGATTGCCATTACGCAGATGGATGGCGTTACCCAGCAAAACGCCTCGCTGGTTGAAGAAGTTTCTGCCGCGGCGGCGGCGCTGGAGCGCCAGACCGAAGAGCTTCAGCGCTCGGTGCAGAAGTTCCGCCTGACGGCATAACGCAACTTTCCAGGGCCGTCCGGTGCGGCCTTGTATTATTAACGCCTTCCCCATTCAGCCCCTTCTGAAACTGCTATTCTTTTGCTAACCCTTTATGAACAGATCGTTATCTATCATTCCTGTCCTTTCTTTCATTATTCTGATGCTGTTCTCGGTTTCTGCCAGCGCGAACCAGCAGGCGCAGGAGCGGCGTGTAGCGCGTGATGTCAGGCAGGAAACCCGCGACGCGTCGCGGCAGGTGAAGCAGACCTGCGTGGCGAACAATAACCAGAGCAATCATGACTGCCGTCAGGACAAGCGTCAGATGAAACAGTCCGGAAGACAAAAAGCGCGGGACATTAAGTATTAATGCGGTTAACGAAAACTATCCAGGGATGAGACACGAACAATAAGCGGAGGGCGTCATCGGGAATGTGATTCATGCCGGGCAAACGCAGCGCTGCCCGGCTGTATTTATCAGTGCGTCGCTTCACCGATCAGCGCACCCGTGCCCGCACCAACGGCTGCACCTTTCAGCACGCTCTTGCCGGTAATCGCCGCGGCACCAGCGCCTACGGCAGCCCCTACCGCGCCGCCCTTACGCGCGGCTTTACCTTTGCCGCCGTTTTTGAACATGGCACCGGTGCCTGCGCCCACGACGGCGTCGCCAACGGTTGATTTCAGATCTTTGCCCGTGGCCGCACCAATGGCCGCGCCTGCTACCGCGCCGGCGGCAGTTTTGTCGATTGCCATTCCCGAGGTGGAAAAAATGAGGGCGCTGATAACCAGCGTTGTTTTAATAAGTTTCATAACAGATCCTTTGTGACTGCTGTCGGTTGAGACATCGTATCTCACGCGAGAAAAACGTCCAGATAGTGCCAGCAATACCGGCTTAACCTTTAAGCTAATCATGCCCTGGGCAGGGATCTCAGTTGCCGGGCGGGGATCCGCCCGGCGGAACATTACGCCTGACGCTTATCTTCCGTATTGGTATCGAAGTCGCTCGCCGCGTGGCGCTCGTGGAGCTGCTCGTTCAGCTCGCCGCTGGTGCGGTTAACGATACGGCCGCGCTTAACGGCATGGCGATTCGCCACGTCTTTCGCCCAGCGCTGCACGTTCGTGTACTTCTCTGCGTCGAGGAACTCGGCGGCGTTATAGACGCTGCCCAGCGCCACGCAGCCGAACCACGGCCAGATGGCGATATCCGCGATGGTGTACTCCTCACCCGCCACGTAGCGGCCGCGCGCCAGCTGTTTATCCAGCACGTCGAACAGGCGTTTGGCTTCCATGGTGAAGCGGTCAATCGCGTATTCAATTTTTACCGGCGCGTAGTTGTAGAAGTGGCCAAAGCCGCCGCCGAGGAACGGCGCTGCGCCCTGCAGCCAGAACAGCCAGTTCAGGGTCTCGGTGCGTCCAGCCGGATCTTTCGGCAGGAAGTGACCGAATTTCTCTGCCAGATAGAGCAGGATATTGCCGGATTCAAATACGCGCGTTGGCGGGGTCGTGGAGTGGTCACGCAGCGCCGGTATTTTCGAGTTCGGGTTCACCTCAACAAACCCGCTGGAGAACTGATCGCCCTCGCCGATGCGGATCAACCATGCGTCATACTCCGCACCCGTCACGCCCAGCGCCAGCAGCTCTTCGAGCATGATCGTCACTTTCTGGCCGTTCGGTGTTCCGAGAGAGTAAAGCTGCAGCGGGTGGGAGCCCACGGGCAGATCTTTCTCATGGGTCGCGCCGGAAATCGGGCGGTTGATGTTGGCGAACGCGCCGCCGCCGTTCTTTTTCCATTCCCACACTTTTGGTGGCTGATACGTGTTGTCTGACATGTTGGCCTGCCTTTTGAGTGATGTGTTGAGGCAGTGTAGCAGGAGATTTGTGAACCGTTTAACGTTGCGAGCGCAATCAATTAACCGCTATTCCTTCTGGCGCTTATATATAACAAATCCGGCATAAGCTTAATCGAAAATCGCATTTTCATAATTAATGCGAAAACCGATAAAGCTGAATATGATGCTTCAACATAAATAAAAAATGCAGTAATAAACACTTTATAAGGCAAGGAGTTAGTGAGATGCGCAAGCTTCTGTTATCGGCAGTGGTCGTTTCGCTCGCGTTAGGCCTGGCGGGCTGTGATGATGCGAAAAATAAAGAGACAAGCAATGTGCCTGCAGCAAAAAACGACGCGCCAAAAGAGGGCGGTTCGCTGATTATTGGTATTACCTCCGGCGACCCGTTAGCCGTGAATCCGCTCTATGCCAGCGACCGTACGACGTTAACGATCATGCAGGCGCTCTATGCCCCGCTGTACAGCTTTAATAACGGCAACATTGAGTGGGGCCTGGCGGAAAGCCTGACGCCTTCCGCCGACAACCTGAGCTATACCCTGACGTTAAAACCCAACCTGAAATGGCAGGACGGCCAGCCGCTGACGGCGGACGACGTGGTCTTCACCTTCAACAAGCTGCTGGATGCCAAACAGCACAGCTTCTTCCGCAGCATGTTTACCTGGGGCGGCAAGCCTGTTGAGGTGAGCAAGGTTGATGAGCGCACCGTTAAGTTCACCCTACCGCAGGTCAGCGCGGCCTTTACCGGCACCCTGGTACAGATCTACCCGATCCCGCAGCACGTGTTCGCCGGTGAAGGCGACCTGGAAAAGAGCAGCAAAAACGATGCGCCGGTAGGCTCCGGGCCGTTCAAATTCAAAGAGTATCGCGCCGGGCAGTATTACGCCCTGACCCGTTTTGACGATTACTGGAACGGCAAAGCGAAGCTTGATTCGGTCACCTACCGTTTCGCCAAAGACAGCAACGCCGCCAACCTTGCGCTGCAAAACGGGGAAATCAACCTCAAGATGGTTGACCCGCAGGATGTGAACCGCCTGAAAAATACCGGTAAGTTTGACTTCGTGGTCTATCCGGAAGGTCGTCTGGCCTACATGACGTTCAACCAGAACGTGCCGGTGATGAAGAGCAAAGCGCTGCGCCAGGCCATCGCGTATGCCATCAACAAAGACGAGCTCACCCAGACCGCCTTTACCTCGCTGGACTACGCTAAACCGGCGACCTCGTTCCTGACGCCAGATACGCTTTACAAGACGGATGACGTCGAGCAGTACAAGTTCGATCTGCAAAAAGCCAAAGAGCTGCTGAAGACGTCCTGCGCGCCGGACAATCTCAAGCTGCGCCTGGCGTATGTGAACACCAACAAAACCCAGGAGAGCATGGCGCTCTACATTCAGCAGGCGCTGAAGGGCATTGGGGTGAACGTGGAGCTGATGCCGCTGGACTCCAACGCCATGTCTCAGCGCAGCCTCGATATGAACAACACCGCGTGGGAGCTGAACCTGGGCGGCTACATCATGGGCTCCGAGCCGGACGGTTACAAATCGCTGTTCATGAGCAACGAAGCCTATAACTACGCGCACTACAAAAATCCGCAGTTTGATGCCCTGTGGGATAAAGGCGCAGTGGAAACCGACGCCGCGAAACGGGCCGATATCTACAAGCAAATTCAGCAGACCGTGGCGAACGACATGACGTACTACCCGATCGCCTACACCAATGCGACCGTCGCGGTGGACAAGCGTTTTGGCGGCACCGAGGAAGCGGAGCCGAAACCGGTCTATCTGTTCCAGGATCTGTCAAAAATCTATCAGAAATAAGTGATTGCCCCGGCCGTCAGGTCGGGGCTTTTGAAAGGGCACGTCGTGAACACACTCCTCACGCGTCGGCTGCTGCAGCTGCTGCCGATGCTGTTTTTTATTTCACTGGTGGCGTTTCTGCTGGTCAAGCTCGCGCCCGGCGATCCGGTGGCGGCGTACATTACGCCGCGTATGGCCCCGGAGGATATCGAGCGTATTCGCCAGAGCCTGGGGCTGGATAAGCCGCTGGTCACGCAGTACGTCCTGTGGCTGAAAAACGTCCTGCAGGGCGATCTCGGCTATTCGCTGATTTACCACCGCCCGGTGCTGGAGATGATTGGCGAACGCATTCCGGCCACGCTGGGACTGATGGGCGCGTCGCTGCTGATGGCGATCGTGCTGGCGATCCCGTTGGGCCTGCTGGCCGGGGCATTTAAGCACCGCTGGCTGGATCATCTGCTCAATTTATTCGCCTATATCGGCATTTCTGTTCCGATATTCTGGTTTGGCATTTTGCTCATCACCGTTTTTGCCGTGCAGCTTAGCTGGTTCCCCAGCATGGGGATGCGCACCATCGGCATGGAGGATAATGCGCTGGACGTGCTGCGTCATGGCGTGCTGCCGTGTATTGCCCTCACGTTTTACAACCTTTCCAGCTACGTGCGCTACATCCGCTCCAACACCATCTCGCAGCTCTCGGCCGACTACGTGCAGACCCAGTTGGCTTACGGCGCCACGCGCTCCAGTATTCTGTTCCGCCACGTGTTGAAAAACGTGCTGCTGCCGGTGATCACCCTGTTCGGCCTCTCGTTCGGTGAGCTGATTGTGGGGGCCTATGTAACGGAAAGCGTCTTCTCCTGGCCGGGGATGGGGCTGCTCGGGATCCAGTCGATCGCCTCGCTGGACTACCCGCTGATTATGGCGATCATCATGCTCTCGTCGATGATGCTGATCGTCGGCAACCTGATCGCCGACGTGCTTTATCGCTTCGCCGATCCCCGCATTCGTACGCTGAGGTAGCCCGGATGAGCAGACGCTGGCAGCAGGTTCGTCACCAGCTGCGCCGCAACCGTCCGGCGCAGTTCTCCCTGTTTGTGCTTTTTATTTTCGTTGTCGCCGCGCTCTGTGCGGGGTTAAGCCCGTACGATCCGGATCGGATGGCGCTCGGCGCGCGCACGTTGCCGCCGGATGCCGCGCACTGGTTTGGCACCGACGAATACGGCCGCGACTACTTCACCCGCGCGCTGTATGGCGGCCAGATCTCCCTGATGGTCGGTTTTCTCGCCATGCTCTTTTCTACGCTTATCGGCACGGTGGTGGGAACGGTGAGCGGCTATTTTGGCGGCTGGCTGGATAACCTGATGATGCGCGCTGTGGATATCCTGATGGCCATTCCGGCCTTCTTCCTGCTGCTGGTAGTGAATGCTTACCTCAAGCCGGGCGTGGATAACATCATTCTGATTATCAGCCTGCTGACGTGGATGAACATGTCGCGTCTGGTGCGTGCTGAAACCCTGTCGGTGAAAGAGCGCGAGTACGTGCTTTATGCCCGCGCGTCGGGGGAACATCCGCTGCGCATCATCGTGCGCCACATCATTCCCGGCGTGCTGCCGACCATTATCGTGGCGGCCACGCTCAATATCGCCTCGGCCATTCTGATGGAGTCGACGCTCAGCTTCTTAGGGCTGGGCGTGCAGGCGCCCGCGGCGTCGTGGGGAAGCATGCTTAACAACGCGCAGTCTTATATAGGCGAAGCGTCGTGGCTGGCGATGTTCCCCGGCATTCTGATCCTGCTGACGGTGTTCAGCTTTAACGTGCTCGGCGATGTATTCCGTACCGCCTTTGAGCCGGGAGCGAATCGCGATGAGTAACTTATTAGCGCTTGAGGACCTGCAAACCACGTTCCGCACCCGCGAGGGCGAGGTTCACGCGGTGCGCGGCGTGAGCTTTCAGGTGCGGCCGGGAGAACTTGTCGGCATCGTCGGCGAGTCGGGCTGTGGGAAAAGCGTCACCTGCAAGTCGATTATCCAGCTTCTGGGGAGCAACGGACGGATCGCCGGCGGCAGCATCCGCTTCCAGAATGAGGATCTGGCGCAGAAAACGCCCGCGCAGATGCGCGCCATTCGCGGCAACGAGATCGCGATGATTTTTCAGGATCCGATGACCGCCCTGAACCCGGTGCTGACCATCGGCAAGCAGATGGCAGAGATTCTGATGCGCAACAAAGGGCTGACAAAAAAAGCGGCCAAAGCGGCGGCAATCGCCATGCTGGAACAGGTGGGCATTGCCGGGGCGGAACGCCGATACGACCAGTATCCTCACGAGTTTAGCGGCGGGATGCGCCAGCGGGTGATGATCGCGATTGCGCTCTCCTGCAACCCGAAGCTTCTCATCGCCGACGAACCGACTACCGCGCTGGACGTGACCATTCAGGCGCAGATCCTGCGCCTGCTGAAAAGCCTGCAACAGCAGACCCAAACCGCGATTTTGCTGATCACCCACGATCTCGGCGTGGTGGCGCAGGTCTGCAGCCGCGTGGTGGTGATGTACGGCGGGCTGGTGATGGAGGAGGGGAGCGTGGAGGACATTTTTTATCGCCCTGCGCATCCTTACACCCAGGGTCTGCTGGCCTCGCTGCCGCGCCCGGATGAGGTGAATCAGCGTTTATCACCCATTGAAGGCTCGCCGCCTGGCCTGCTGAATCCGCCGCCGGGCTGCCCGTTCGCGGAACGCTGCCCGAAGCGCATGCTCCAGTGTGAGCAACAGCCCGCCTTTTACGCCGCCGGAGAGGGCCATCGCGCCGCCTGCTGGCTATGGGCCGACAAGGAGATTCAGGCATGAGTGAACAACAGGCGCCCTTAGTGAGCGTGCGCGATCTGCGCAAGCACTATCAGCTTAACGGCGGTTTGCTGCGTAAAGGCGTGGCCGTGAAGGCGGTTGACGGCGTGAGCTTTGATATCCAGCCCGGCGAGACGTTTGGCCTGGTGGGGGAGTCCGGCTGCGGAAAATCCACCCTCGGGCGCGCCATACTGCGCCTCTTCGATATCACCTCTGGCGAGATCCACTTCGCCGGACAGGCGATCGCCCACGCCCGCGAAAAAGAACTCAAGCCGCTGCGCAAGCGAATGCAGGCGATTTTTCAGGATCCTTATTCCTCGCTCAACCCTGGAATGACGGTGCGACAGCTGGTGGCCGAGCCGATGCAGATCCACGGCTACAGCCGCGAAGAACAGCGGGAACGTACGGAAACGCTGCTCTACAAAGTGGGGCTGAAGCACGAGCACCTTGAACGGTTCCCGCATGAGTTCAGCGGCGGGCAGCGTCAGCGCATCAGTATTGCCCGCGCGTTGTCGGTTCATCCTGAATTCGTGCTGTGCGATGAGCCGCTCTCGGCGCTGGACGTCTCGGTGCAGGCGCAGGTGGTGAATATTTTGCAGGATCTTCAGCAGGAGCTGGGGCTAACCTATCTATTCATCGCCCACGATCTCTCCATGGTTCGGCATATCTCCAGCCGCATTGGGGTGATGTATCTCGGCAAACTGGTGGAGGTTGCCCCGGCGAATGAGCTGTATCAGCGTCCGGCGCACCCTTATACCCGTGCGCTGCTGGCGGCGGTTCCCCAGCCCGACCCGCGAATTCGCAATCTCGAAGACGCCACCCTGCGCGGCGACATTCCTGGCCCCACGTCCGCGCTGCCGGGCTGTAAGTTCTGCAGCCGCTGCCCGCACGCCATGCCGGTTTGCCAGACGCAGGAGCCTGCCATGCAGGAGATTGCGCCAGGGCATTTCGCGGCATGCTGGCTGTTTAACATGTAGTTAATGCACCGCGCAGGTGTATGATAAACGCTCCTCTGTCAGGTTAATTACAACGTGCAGACGACGACAACCCTTAAAAAAATTGCCGCCTGCCTGTTTTAGGTTGGATACATGCGTAAAGGAAAGTTAAGCAGTGATGCGCCATTCGGGACATTGTTAGGCTATGCGCCCGGTGGCGTGGCGATTTACTCTTCAAATTACGGCAGTCTGGACCCGCGCAGCTACCCGCAAGACGCGGATTTTCGCAGCTATATCGGCAACGAGTACATGGGCCACAAGTGGCAGTGCGTTGAGTTTGCCCGCCGTTTCCTGTTTCTCAACTATGGCTTCGTGTTTACCGACGTCGGCATGGCGTGGGAAATCTTCTCCCTGCGCTTTTTGCGTCAGGTGGTGAACGATAACATTCTGCCCCTTCAGGCTTTTGCCAACGGGTCAAAACGCGCGCCGCGCGCCGGGGCGTTGCTGATCTGGCAAAAGGGCGGCGAGTTTCACGAGACCGGCCACGTGGCGGTGATCACCCAGCTTCTGGACGATAGGGTACGTATTGCGGAGCAGAACGTGATTCACTCCCCGCTGCCGCTCGGGCAGCAGTGGACGCGCGAGCTGCGTCTGAGCGTGGAGAACGGGTGTTATACAATTCATGACACCTTCAACGACACGGAGATTCTCGGCTGGATGATCCAGACCGACGACACGGAACACAGCATTCCCCAGCCGGAAATCGACGGCGAACTGCTGAAAATCAGCGGCGCGCGGCTGAAAAACAAACGTCAGTTCGACGGAAAATGGCTTAACGAAAATGACGCGCTACAGCAGGCGTATATCCGCGCCAACGGCCATGTGATCAACAAAGATCCCTGCCAGTACTTCACCATTACCGAAAGCGCCGAGCAGGAGCTGATCAAGGCCACCAACGAACTGCATCTGATGTACCTGCACGCGACGGACAAGGTGCTGAAAGACGACAGCCTGCTGGCGCTTTTCGACATCCCGAAAATCCTCTGGCCGCGCCTGCGCCTCTCCTGGCAGTGGCGTCGCCACCATATGATCACCGGTCGTATGGATTTCTGCATGGATGAGCGCGGCATTAAGGTCTACGAGTACAACGCGGATTCCGCCTCCTGCCATACCGAGGGCGGGCTGATTCTCGAAGAGTGGGTGAAAAACGGCTATCGCGGCAACGGGCATAACCCGGCGGAAGGGCTGCTGGAAGAGCTGACTGGGGCGTGGAAGCACAGCCACGCGCGGCCGTTCGTCCACATCATGCAGGACAACGATGTCGAAGAGGACTATCACGCGCTCTTTATACAGCGTTCGCTAATGCAGGCTGGGTTCGAGACCAAAATCCTGCACGGGCTGGGGGCGCTCAGCTGGGATGCCGCCGGACAGCTGATTGACGACGAAGGTCGCCACGTCAACTGCGTGTGGAAAACCTGGGCGTGGGAAACGGCGATAGAGCAGATCCGCGAGGTGAGCGAAACCGAATACGCCGCCGTGCCGATTCGCACCGGACATCCTAAGGGCGAGGTGCGCCTGATTGACGTCCTGCTGCGCCCGGAGGTGCTGGTCTTCGAACCGCTGTGGACCGTGATTCCCGGCAACAAGGCGATTCTCCCGGTTCTGTGGCAGCTGTTCCCGAATCACCGTTACCTGCTCGACACCGATTTTGAGGTTAACGATCTACTGAAGCAGACCGGCTACGCTGCCAAGCCGATTGCCGGCCGCTGCGGCAGCAATATCGACCTGATTAGCGCCCAGGACGAACTGCTGGATAAATCCAGCGGCAAGTTTGTCGACCGCAAGAATATCTACCAGCAGCTGTGGTGCCTGCCGAAGGTCGACGGCAAGTACATACAGGTCTGCACCTTCACCGTGGGCGGAAACTACGGCGGCACCTGTCTGCGCGGCGATGACTCGCTGGTGGTGAAGAAAGAGAGCGATATCGAGCCGCTGATTGTGGTTAAAGATAAGTAGTTCACACCCGCAATAAAAAAGCCCCCGCAGGGTCTCCTGCGGGGGCTTTTCGCTACTGTTCTTCCTCTTCCTGCTGCCCGCTTACCTTCAGATCGATGATGCGGCCAATCTGGTCATGGTACACCGTCAGCAGGTTGTACTGGCTCATCTCGGAGATGATCTGCGGCGAGACGTTAAAGCTGCGGGCCAGCTCCTCCTGGTGAAAATAGCCCGGCTGGCGCCGTCTCACGTTGGCGCGGCGGCGGTTGTACTGATACCACAAAATCAGCAGCCAGCCGTTGAGCGCGGCAAACAGCAAGTAGAGCAACACCGTATTAAAGGACGCGATAATCACGCCCCAGCGGTGGTCGCTCTCATCGGTTAGCTGCATCCAGAGCCTGGCATACAGGAAAAACAGAAATCCTCCCCACGCCACCAGCGTCAGCGCTGCATCGAAAAGACGCGGCAAGAGCCGATGCTCGGTCAAAATTAAGGTATTTTCGTTCATTAAATGCTCCCTTTTCCCCGGTCCGGACTGATCCATCGCGCGCGGGCGCGCTGGCGTTTAAGCATGACTTTTGGAAATGCGACGAGGGTGGTGAACAGGCCGATCATCCAGTACACCATCGGGAACCAGATCACCCAGAAAAGCGAGCTGGCCACTTTTCGTTCATAGCGCCGCTCGATGTACAAGCTGACCAGGAACTGCAGCAGGCACATCACGCCCAGCAGCAGGCCGGTAAACTCCGGTGGAAAAAGGCTCTCCACGGTTAGCCTGGCGGGAACAGGCGCAACATGGCTGAGGAGGAATAGCAGCACCGTCATCGCGTACGCGAAGGCCCACAGCGTTGACAGCGCGTACTCCAGAAACAGCGGCCACATGCGGTGATGCTCCCAGCGCACAATCCTGCGAAGGTTAACCAGAAACACCTCCGCGCCCCCCTGGGCCCAGCGCAGGCGCTGTTTCCACAGGCCCTTCAGCGTCTCCGGCATCAGGATCCAGCACAGCGCCCGCGGCTCAAAAAAGATATCCCAGTGGCGCAGTTGAAGCTTCCAGCTGATGTCGATATCTTCGGTGATCATGTCCGGACTCCAGTACCCGACGTCCGCCAGCGCCTGTCGGCGAAACGCGGCGATGACGCCGGAGACGGTAAAGACCCGGCCATAGATCCGCTGCGTCCGCTTGATGAGCCCAATAATGGATGAGAACTCGCCCACCTGAATGCGGCCAATCAGCGTGGAGCGCGTGCGAATACGCGGATTGCCGGTAACCGCGCCGACGTGGGGGTACTGAATCAGCGGTGCCACCAGATAAGCGGCGGTATCGCGGTCGAGCAGGGCGTCGCCGTCAATGCAGACCAGCAGATCGCCCCGCGCCGCCGCGGCTCCGGCCTTGAGCGCCAGCGCTTTCCCCTGGTTCTCCGCGAGGTTAATCACCCGCAGGCGCGGCTGTTCCAGCGCCAGCTCCTGCAGAACCTGCGCGGTGTTGTCAGAAGACCCGTCGTTGATGGCGATAACTTCTATATTTTCATACCGCTGATCCAGCGCGGCGCTGATGGTCTCCCGGGCATTTCGTCCCTCGTTGAAACAGGGGATCAGAATGGAGATGAGCGGCTCACCCGCGAGCGTCGGGGCGGGCGTGTCTTTATCCCAAGACCAGTGGCGTTCAAGCTGAAACCAGAAATAGAGGCCGCCGGTTATCCAGAGCACCGACATGAACAGCGGCCAGAAGAACACAAAATCCAGAATCAGTTCGCCGGTAAAGAGGGCGGCCACGCCTAACGGCAACCCGAATACCAGACATAAAATAGAGAAGGCTATAATGCGATCAGTCATTGTCAGGGTACCAGTACGAAGAAAATTCAGGCCTGATGCGTGAGATATCAGGTTGATTGTTGATGAAGTCGTCGGGGTAGTAACCGTAGTTTTTGACGCCGTTCAGCTGGAGCACGCGCATCCACTGCGCAAGCTGGCTGTCGGACACGGCGCGCTGCGGTTTCTGGTCCCAGTCCCTGGCCTGCAGCTCGAAAATGGTTTTATCGAGCGCGCCGGGGCGTGCGGCTACCGCGTTAACCAGACGCGTCAGCCAGGCATCACTTTCATCTGCCGGGACGGACTCCATCAGCGGCATGGCCATCGGCACCGTCCAGTCATACTCCGCCAGAAAATCATCAAGATTCTGCGCAAACCACGCTTCGCTTTCGGGCTGCAGAATGGGTAAGGCGAATATATTGCGCGCGGTTTTTATCTGCGGGCCACGGATATGCTTCACCGCCAGGCTCAGGGCGTGGGTAAGTCCGATAAGCGTCTGGCTTTTCTGACGCGTGGTGTTCTGACCGGCATCGTCCACGTCCGTCAGCGCCGCATCGTCATGGAACAAAATCCCGTTGAAGCTGGCATAGCGGGCCAGATCTTCATAGATGTCCGTCACCTGCTGGCGCACCTGCGGGTCCCACGGGGAAAGCCGGATATAGGGTTCGGTGGCTTCGCGCAGCTCGCCGGTTTGACGATCCCTGCGCTGCACGCGCGGCAGGGAAGGATTGAGATCGAACGAGAGCACCGGCATCCACGCGAAGACTTTTACCCCCGCGCGGGTTTGCAGCTGCCAGGAGACAAAATTAAAAAGATCTGCCCGGACCGGCAGCCGGCGGTTGGGGAAATAGAGCGCCTTGATCCTGCCGTCGCCCTGCGGGTCGGCAAACGCCTGCAGGAAAACATGGCTGATCTTCATGTCGTAGACCCGCTGGATCAGCTTGTTGATGTTTTGAGTCTGCTGGGCCGGATCGGGATCGTAAACGTAGTCGAGATCGACGTGCATGACGCGCACGGGATCGCGCTCCTGAACCTGGCTGACCGTGCTGGCAAACGCCTTGAGCGAGGGATTTCCGGCGATCAGCAGACGGGGGATGTTGCCCAGATCCTGCACGTTCCCCAGCCCGTCCTCAAGGGTAAAGGCCAACTGATAACCCTGCTGTCTGGCGATAGCGAGCGACGTACCGTTAGCGGCGCCGTAGGGCCAGACCCAGGCGCGCGGCGCTTTGCCCGTCACCTGCGTGATTTTTTCAGTCACTTTGCGAACGTCATCGCCGATCCGCTGGCTGAACTGCCGATCGGTTTCATAGCGACCCGTCGCGCTGTCATAAAAGCGATTGGCGATCGCCGGCTCGCGGCTGCCCTGCGGGTTGCCCGGAATGCCGTAATGCGAAGCCCAGGTATGCGATCCGATCTCAATCAGCGGGGACCGGCTGAGCTCGCGCACCATGTCCCACGTCGCGAAGCGATCCCGGGGCGTCATCAGGCCGCCGAAGTTAACTTTTTGTTTCGCTGGCGTATCGACCCAGCTGCCCACCGGTGCCCACAGCGCAGGAACGTTCCAGGCCTGAAGTAGCGGCCAGACGCGGGTGTAAAAGCTGCTGTAGCCGTCGTCAAAGCTGAGAAGAACGGCTTTTGGCGGCAGCGTTTTTTTCCCGTCATGGGCATCCAGAATGTCCTGCACGCTGATGGCATGGTAGCCGTTGTGCAAAAGCCAGCTTATCTGCTCGTTTAACGCGCTGGTGCGAACGGAGAGATAGCGCTGATCGGCGGCATCGTCTTCTACATCGTGGTAGGCCAGGACCAGAAACTGGTTCTTCGGCCAGGGTTTGCTCGCCTCCAGCTGCGGCCGATCTTTGGGCGCAATGAACGAGATCGCCTGCGCGCAGACATTTGCGCTGAGGCAGAGCCAGCCGAGGAGTATCAGGCTCACGGAAAAACGTGTGTTCAGCATATTCATCCTTAAAAGCGTAAAGTCGCGTCAAACGTGACGGAGAGGTTGCTCTCGCGTTTGCCGTCGTAAGGGCGCTTGTCCCAGTTCAGCATCACGCCGGTATCAATGACGTTGTTCCACTGGACGCGCTGTCCGTAACCCAGCAGGGCGATGGCGCCAGCGGACTGATTTTTCTGCCAGTAGCTGCCGCCTCCCGCCACAAACTGCTGGCTCCAGAGGGTGTCGTAATGGCGGACCATCTCATGGTCAACGGCCAGGGCGGCCGTCACGGACAGATCCCGCGCCGGGTTGTAGTAGAGCGTGTCGCGCAGGCTGTTTTTACTGGCGGCTATCCCCGGTTCGAGATCCAGCGTCAGGGACGGGGTCTGCCAGAGACGCTCCTTGCCCGTGAGGGTGTATTCCTGGCGACGGTTATGGTCGGAGAATCGGCTGAGGGCGGCGCTGAACTGGTACTCACGCCGCTCGTTTTGATACCAGCGCACCCCGCCTTCCCCCCTGTTGGCGCTAATTCCGTTACGTAACGCTCGCAGGGGCGTGGTGCGCGACAGGCGTTCCAGGCTGCCGCTGACCTGCCAGCTATCGCTCACAAAATAGGTTGTTGAGAGTCGAGCACCCGGCTTGTTTTCACCGTGATAGCGGTTGCTGGAGAGCTCGGCTTCAAGCTGAAGATCGCGTGGCCGCCATTCGACGCCGCCCAACAGGTGCCGGCTGGTGCCTTTGCCTTCATCGAAATTACCCTCTGCATAGCGGGTACCGGCAAACAGCCGCCATTTGTCTGCCAGAGGCGGGCCATAGAGCGTGGCGTCCCAGTTGAGGTCGTGCGTCCCGCTGACGGGGTTATCGGAGTGCAACCCCTTGCTCGCGTTGAGGCGCAGCTCGGACATATGGTGGACGGTGCGGAGCCTGTCGAGACGCCATGCGCTGCGGTCGGCTGGCGCGCGGGCAAGCACGTCGTCGGCCAGTAAATCCATTTGCCGCCACTCCTGCAGATCCATGGCGACGTAAGCCTGCTGCTGCTCAAGCTCCAGATTCGAGGGCTCCAGCGCCTCCGCCTTTTTCAGCTTTTGCTCGGCCGCGCGCGGCAGGCCCCGCGCCTGAAGGAGGGTGGCGTAGTCAATCTGTAACCCCTGATTGCCCGGCGCCGTTGTCGCCAGATGGTGCGCCAGCTTTTCGGCTTCCGGCAGGGCATTCGTCGCCAGCAAATAGTTAAAGCGGAGCGACTGTCCGGTAAGCCACCGATCGTTCGGCTGAGGGGTAGGGGAGCCGAAATCGTAGCGGGTCCAGGGGACATTGTGGGTCTGGCGCTCAGCATATCGGCGGGCGGATTGATAATCTCCCGTATCCAGCCAGGCATAGAAAAGCGCGTGCTCCTCGTCCTGCGGGTCGGAAGCGTATTGTGGGTAGCGTTGCAGAAGCGCGAAGGCGGCGGCCGCATTTTTCTCCTGCAGATACGCGGAGATGACCCAGCCGATTGCCCAGCCCGGCACCGGATGCTGGGCTGCCGTAAGATCCTGATATTCGCTAATCACCTGTGGGTAATCAGCATGGGCGTACAGCGCGCCAAGCCTGTCGATACGCGCAAGGACGACGTCTTCCGCCGCCTGCGGCTCGTTCTGCCAGCGGGAAAGCAGGGCGTCGTAACGATTCAGCGCAGATTGCGCAAGCTGCAGGCGTTCCTTTTCTGTTCTGCCGGGCACATCGGCAAGGCGAACCCGTTCGGCGGCGGCATTACGTTCAAGACGGCGACGCTCCGCGGGGGACAGCGTTACGCTTTGTGAAAGCTGGAGCGCGGGGGTGTTCACCCGGCTATCCGTTAGCGCGTCGATCAGCTCGCTGAGGAGCGCTTTATTCTCAGGTGCGATATTCAGCGCGCGCGTGTCTGCCAGAAGCCGATCCCAGCTTTTTCCCTGGCGTAACCAGACATACGAGAGCGTCTGGAGATGCGCCTGAGAGGGATTTTCCGCTACCAGCCGTTGGGCTTCCTGCAGGGCAAGCGTGTCCATGCGGGCATCGGCGAGAGTTTTGATGTAGCCGATACGATAATCGTCGTTATCCGGCGCAAGGCTACGTGCCTCTTTCCAGCGCGCCAGAGCCGGCTGCCACGCTTTTTTATTCCGCCAGGATTGCGCGACGGCAGCAACGCCGCGGGCGGGCAGCGGCATATAAATACCGTAACGCTGCCAGACCTGAATAACCTCGTCATCATGACCTGCCCAGGACGCAACCTGTAACCAGTCCGCAACGTGTTCTGGCGTCAGGGCATGCTGCTGCTGATAACGATGAAGATAATCGAGAAACGGTGAGTAATTACCGTTTCTCGCCTGTTGAATCTGTTGCTCATAAACGGATTCAGTAGCCTGAGCCAGAACAGGAAAGAGGAATAACAGAAACAATAATGTTGGGGTGCGATAAAAGAATAACGTATTGAAGCGAAGCGATCTTTCCATATCTATTTGCCATTTGTTTATCATGAATCCATTGCATAACACGGCCGCCTTTAAACTCAGCGTTAAAGGCCATAAATGAGAACATTAAATCTGAATGCAGTAACGTTATGGGGTACTTACCTAAAGGTAATTATGGTTCCTTATCTCAGTGGACTGGGTGAAAGCTAATGTACACCTGATATGTTGCCGGATAAATATGTTGAAATGGGGGCGTGTTGTTTTGAGATAATTCTGTATCGAGTGGTTTTTGGCGGTTTTATTGAAATGATTGGTTATTTGTAAGTGATTGATGAATGGGTGTTTTATTTATATTGTGACAGCTTTGTATATATTTTTAATGTGGTTTGCCCGCCTCAATTAAAGTACTTTCTGGTGCATGTTTGGGAAGTTTCATGACAAAAACTCTTAATGTTTAGGGAAGTGACTTTTCTGCGATTGTTTTTTATTTATAATTAATGGCAGCCATTGAATGATAGTCTACAGGAAGTCTTACTCATCAATGTCTGTATTGAGGGATGTCCAAAGCCAGAATACATTTATCGTTAATATAACAGCGCTATAAAACGAAGGCGGCCTTCTTTGCGAGGGATCGTTCTTGCTTTAATCTAAAAGGGATGGTTAGTGGCAACTTCAATAGTGTTAGTGACTCAGGATCGCTACCTTGTCAGGGGGATGCGGATATTTTTTCCGGATATTATCCTGCTCGACTCGATTGACAGAAACATATTTGATAACGGTGCAGATGAATATTCTGTATTGATTGATAGTCGTTCTCCGCTCCGTTTATATGATTACCTGATACGCCATCCGGCCAGAACGAAAAAAACAATCTGCTGCGTTATGCTCGATATGCGACACCGCGAGGAGAATCTGCTCAGTATGAAGCTGTTTATGAACACGTCGCTGACCGCGCCGGATATGGCGTCGTTATTTAACCTGGTGCTCAATATGAAGGGCAGGCGCCTGACCACGAAGTGGCTGCTTAACTTACGGCTTAGCACGCACGAAGCGATCATGCTGCGGTTGCTGAGGGCAGGGATGTCGATGGAAGCCATTGCCGATGAGCTAAATACGTCGGTCAAAAGCCTCTATCGCAAACGAACGGCGCTCTCGGAACGCCTGGGGGCTGAAAACTTCAACGAGGCGTGTTTGTTTATCTTTAAAAACAAACTGCTGGACGCAGGTGGGAACGATCCCTGGGCTGGGGAGAAACCAAAAGCATAGAACTGACTTGCGGGCGGTATTCTGAGTTTTAAGAAAACTGGACGGTGACGACATCCTTGTTTTAGCTATGGATTTACTCTAGCTCAAAACGAGAGAAAGGACGTTGTAATGGACACGGTTGAAGAGTCTGGTTGGAAATTTTTCTGATGCTACATGATGAGCAAGAATTACTAGATTACATCACTGAGAATTACAGTGACCGTAAATCTCCGGCAAAGAAAGAATGGACCTTCCAGGTGATTTTCTCATACCTGAGTTCGACGGTCTCCATAGGGTTTTCGTTAGGGTTATCGCCTGTAGTCATCGCAGGGGAAATCGACACTATCCTGACGTCTTCAGGCAACATGTTGAAATACTCTTCTTCAAGGCCAGAGTAATTTATCCGATACCACTTTATCATCAGCTGATGACAGGTTTTGACCTGTCGCAACGGCTTTGTACAGGTATGGGCTTGAACAATCGATTTCCTGACCGCTAATCCTCTCTGCGGATAAGGGGGGGTAGATAGCCCTGCCGCCAGTTCCGGGCAGTGGGTGACCAGACGGCCTTCTTTGCGCCAGTTTTGCAGCAGATCTGAGGAACAGGATTTATCGGTACCGTTGTAGCGGACAAGGTGCGCTGACAGGCAGGCGCTAAGCAGGATTATTTCTTCGACGGGCATGGGAGATACCTTTGATAAGGTGCGTGGTAACGCGCTTATCTCGATACCGGCGGATATAAGGTGGCAGAAAATGAGCGGGTGGCGGTTGGATTTTGGGGGAGAGGAAACGCGTATTATAATGAAAAACGAATGGTATCTTCTGCTCTTTAACCCCGTTTATGAACTGCCAGAGGCTAAGCCATGTGTTTTATCCTAAGCGGGTGATACCAGAAGGAGACTCCTGGAAGTGATTGAAAAATTTAAAAGGACGTTAGAAATGAATAAATATCTGTCTGGTCTGTGTGTTGTTTCTTTTTTTTATTTTTCTTCAATAGGTTACGCGCACTCTGCGGGGCTAAATAAAGTTCAGGTTAGTATCAAACCCAGCAGCGCTAATGGAGGATATATCCCGGTAATTTCTGATGCAGATGAAATCGAGCCTTCTGATTTCAGGGAGTCGGATCTACAGGAGATGCAGGATAGCCTGAGGAAGATGAAGTCCGACAACCGCAAAGTCGATGAGCTAACTCAGAAGGTTTTACAGCTTGAGAGAAAGAATTCTGAGCAGGAGAGTAAGATCGAGCGATTGCAAAGAAGCCTTGATGACATGAAGCGGAGCAACGACAACCTTTCAAATCAGGTCAGCAATTTATCCGGCAAAATTAAGTGATAAAAAGAGCCACCGCCTGTATTAACTTACCGGGCTATTAGAGTAAGCGTGCCTGCATTAAAGCCACGCTTATCAGCGCCCAGAAATCGGCCGAAGCCATATAGCAAAAACCCGCCACGAGGGCGGGTTCTTTAAATAGTGGTGCCCGGACTCGGAATCGAACCAAGGACACGGGGATTTTCAATCCCCTGCTCTACCGACTGAGCTATCCGGGCAACGGGGCGCATTAAACCCGATCTGCCCCGTGGCGTCAACGAAAAATGTTGTTTTCGTTACAGACTGCGCAATCTCTCACCATTTCGCCGCATCCTTAAGCGAAAAAGTGCGTCCAGAGCGCAGACAGCGGCATGGCGAGCAGCAATGCGGGCAGCATGTTCACCACGGCAAACATCTTGATTCCACAGATGCGCAGCCCGGTAGCCAGCAGCAGCAGGCCGCCGACGGCGGTGAAGTCTGCCATCATCGCCGGCGTGGTTAGCGGGAGAATCAACGTGGCGCAGGTGGCGAGCGCGAGCTGGATAAGCAGCATCGGGACGCAAATCACCGCCACGGCAACGCCAAGGGTAGTGGCGAAAATGGTGGCAGTGAAGAAATCAAGAAACGCTTTTGCAATCAAAATGCTCGGGTCGCCCGTCATCCCTTCCTGCATCGAACCGAAAATCCCGGTGCCGCTGGCGCAAAACAGAATGATGATGGCGACATAGTTTTGAATAAACGACTCGTGCGTGCCGTGTTTCGCCTTGCCGCCCGGTCGGGCAATCAGGTTTTTGGCTCTGCTCACCGCGCTGTTAATGCCTTTTTCCAGATAGCAAAATTCGCCAATCAGCGCGCCGAGCAGGGTGGCCAGCACCATCACTGGCAGGTTGGCGCATTTGATCACGAGAAGAATACCGATCCCTAACGATGCCAGGCCGAATATTGAGGGCATGGAGATGCGAATACGCTCCGGCAACCGCTGGCTCAGCACGGCGCCGAGTACGCCGCCCATCAATACGGCGCCTGCGTTAATAAATGGCCCGATAACCAAAGTTAACTCCTGTTATTTAATCATTGATATTGCATTATTATGGCACGGCAGGGCTGCGCGAGCCTTAGCTTTGGTTGGTTTCGTGCATACTGATTCCTTCTTGCACCTCAAAATAAAAGGTGACATTATTGCGCGAATTTTCTCCTCCCTGTCTCACCGCCCGGTGAGGGTAACTGCGCCTATGAAAACCATGAAAATTGCCGTCAGCCGCGAGCTGCTCTCCACTGTGTCTACGCACCGCGAAAAGGTGACGCTGGACAGCACTGATTTTACCGATGTGGCGGCCGTCGTCATCACGACAGCTGAAAGTCGCAGCGGCATTCTTGCACTGCTGAAACGCACGGGCTTTCATTTACCGGTGTTTATTTTCTCGCAGGAGCCAACGGACGTACCCGACGGCGCCACCGCGGTCATCTCGGGTAAAGCTCAGGAGTTTCTGGAACTGGAGAGCGCTGCCAGCCGTTACGAAGAGAATCTGCTGCCGCCTTTTTTCGACACCCTGAGCCAGTATGTGGAGATGGGCAACAGCACTTTCGCCTGTCCGGGCCACCAGCACGGGGCATTTTTCAAAAAACACCCGGCAGGGCGACAGTTCTATGATTTCTTCGGTGAGAACGTGTTTCGCGCCGATATGTGCAACGCCGACGTGAAGCTGGGCGATCTGCTGATCCACGAAGGGTCCGCCAAGCACGCGCAAAAGTTCGCGGCAAAAGTATTCAATGCGGACAAAACCTACTTCGTGCTGAACGGCACGTCAGCGGCCAACAAGGTGGTGACCAACGCGCTGCTGACCCGCGGCGACCTGGTGCTGTTCGACCGCAATAACCATAAGTCTAACCACCACGGGGCGCTGATCCAGGCGGGCGCCACGCCGGTTTATCTTGAGGCCGCGCGTAACCCATTTGGCTTTATTGGCGGAATTGACGACCACTGCTTTGACGATGCCTATCTGCGGGATCTTATCCGCGAGGCGGCGCCGGAAAAGGCCGACGAGGCGCGTCCGTTCCGCCTGGCGATCATTCAGCTTGGCACCTACGACGGGACGATCTACAACGCCCGCCAGGTGATCGACAAGATCGGCCACCTCTGCGATTACATTCTCTTTGACTCCGCCTGGGTGGGCTACGAGCAGTTTATTCCAATGATGGCGGAAACGTCCCCGCTGTTGCTGGAGCTGAACGAGAACGATCCGGGGATTTTCGTGACCCAGTCGGTGCACAAACAGCAGGCCGGGTTCTCGCAAACGTCGCAGATCCATAAAAAGGATAACCACATTCGCGGTCAGGCGCGCTTCTGCCCGCACAAGCGGCTGAACAACGCGTTTATGCTGCATGCCTCCACCAGCCCGTTTTATCCGCTGTTCGCAGCGCTGGATGTGAATGCCAAGATCCACGAAGGTGAAAGCGGACGCAGGCTGTGGGCGGAATGCGTCGAGCTGGGGATCGAAGCGCGCAAGGCGATCGTTGCGAATTGCCATATGATCAAACCGTTTATCCCGCCGGTGGTGGCGGGGCGGCCGTGGCAGGATCATCCGACGCACGCCATTGCCAGCGAGCTGCGCTTCTTCAGCTTTGAGCCGGGGGCCAAATGGCACGGCTTTGAGGGCTATGCCCGCGAGCAGTACTTTGTCGACCCGTGCAAGCTCCTGCTGACCACGCCGGGCATTGATGCCGAAACCGGGGAGTACACCGATTTCGGGATCCCGGCGACGATTCTGGCGCACTACCTGCGCGAAAACGGCATCGTACCGGAGAAATGCGACCTCAATTCGATCCTGTTCCTGCTGACGCCTGCCGAAAGCAGCGAGAAGCTGGCGCAGCTGGTGGCGATGCTGGGCCAGTTCGAACAGCATATTGAAGACGACACGCCGCTGGCGGACGTGCTGCCGACGATCTTCCAGAAATACCCGGTGCGCTACCGGGATTACACTCTCCGCCAGCTGTGCCAGGAGATGCACGATCTCTACGTCAGCTTTGACGTGAAGGATCTGCAGAAGGCGATGTTCCGCAAGGAGAGCCTGCCGGAGGTGGTGATGAACCCGCAGGATGCAAACCGGGCCTATATTCGCGGTGACGTGGAGCTGGTTCGCATACGGGATGCCGCAGGGCGCATTGCTGCCGAAGGGGCGCTGCCCTATCCGCCGGGCGTGCTGTGCGTGGTGCCGGGTGAGGTCTGGGGCGGGGCGGTACAGCGTTACTTCCTCGCGCTGGAGGAGGGCGTCAACCTGCTGCCGGGCTTCTCGCCGGAGCTGCAGGGAGTTTACAGCGAGAAGGATGCCGACGGGATTAAGCGGCTGTATGGGTATGTTTTAAGATAGTGCGGGCTGTTGCCCTCACCCTAACCCTCTCCCACAAGGAGAGGGAACGTTTCATCAAACCGCGCTACGCTTGTACATCCTCCTCGGATGCCCAATCTTGCCGTACAGCATCTCCACCGTCAGAAAACCCGCCTCCACGCAGTGTTCCAGATAGCGCCGGGTGGTGGTTTTGCTTAATCCCGTCTCGCTCACCACCTCATCCACGGTAAAGCAGTGCGTTGCCTTGTCGTTGAACAGCGTCTGCACTCGCGCCAGCGTATTTTCCTCAATGCCTTTGCTGCCGTTGTCCAGGCGGTAGTTTTTCGCCTGGAGCTGATACAGCGAATCCACGTTCTGCTGGTCGACAATCTTCCAGACCCTCTGCTGTTCGGCAAACTGCACAAACCGCTCCAGCGACTGGCTGAGCCGCTTCCAGGAGACGGGTTTGAGGATGTAGTCGAACGCGCCGTTGCGAATCGCCTGGCTGCAGGTGTCCATATCGCTGGCGGCAGTAATAAAAATCACCGAGCAGTTGGCGCGGGCCAGCATCGGGTTATTGATAAGCGAGATCCCTTTGCCGTCCGGCAGGTAGTTGTCCAGCAGCATCAGCTGCGGCTGTTTGTTTGCAAGCTCTGCCTGGGCCGCAGCCAGGGACGAGGCAATGCCCACCAGCCTCAGACGTGGATGTTTGCCTATCAGCTCCGCGTGCAGTTGCGCCAGCTCGTTCTCATCTTCAACAATCAGTACGTCGATAAGTTCATGTTGCATAGTCGGTGTCTTCCAGTTGCCGGGCGGTTCCCGTGGCCGGGATAAACAAGGAGAAAATGGCGCCGCGCGGGGTATTATCGGCAACTTCTATCGCGCCGCCAGCCTGTGTGATGTAGCTTTCGATCAGATACAGACCAATCCCATGATCGCCGCGTGTTTTGGTGGTGATGCCGCGTTCAAAGATCCGCTCACGGATCTCGGGCTTGATGCCAACGCCCTGGTCGGCGACTTCAATAATCAGCTCCTGATCGCTAAGTTTAATCAGCACTTCTACCGGCGCATGGGGAAGCGGCGACCGCTGTGTCGCTTCGATGGCGTTATCCAGCAGGTTGCCAATAATTGAAATCAGCTCCTGCTCCCCAAGGGGCTGGAACGGTCTGTCCAGCCGACAGGCCGGGTCGAAATACAGTTCGACGCCTTTCTCCCGCGCGCGGGCAGCTTTCCCCAGCAGCAGGCCGCACAGGGTCGGGGAGCTGAAGCGCGAAGAGATAAAGTCCAGCAGCTCCTGGGCGTGTTCAGACTGCGCCTGAATGTAGCCAATGGCTTCCTCATAGCGGCCCATGTGCAGCAGGCCGGAGAGGGTGGTCATCCTGTTTAACTGCTCGTGGCGCATGATGCGCAGGTTATCGACATAGCGTTTTACCTGGCTGAGCTGGGCGCTCAGCGAGTCGATCTCGTTGCGATCGCGGAAGGTGATCACCCAGCCCTGTAGCGAACCCTCAAGCATGATGTGCACCCGGCTGGCAATCACCGTGAGATCGTTAAAACGGCAAATCTCGTCATGGGTATCTTTCGCCAGCATCGTCTGCATGTCGAAGAACGGGACCGGATCGATTACCTGGCTTATCAGTTGTCCGCGCAGTTCACGGGCGGGCTGGCTCAGGCCCAGCAGCTTGCGCGCCGCCTGGTTGATCACTTCAATCCGCCGCCGATCGTCAATGGCAATCACCCCTTCATAAATAGACTCCATCATCGCCTTCTGCTGGCGCACCAGCAGGCCGATCTCGCGCGGCTCAAGGGAGAAGATCTGCTTCTTGATGCTGCGGGTAAAGAACCAGGAGAAGATAAAGAGAGCGATAAGCAGCAGCACGGCGGCAATCAGGATATTGACCACTTTACTGACGGTAATGGTGTCCAGGTAGCTGGTGAGATAGCCGACCGAAACAATGCCGACCACCTGTCCGGCAGCGTTGAAGATGGGGGCTTTACTGCGCAGCGAAATGCCCAACCCGCCTTTGCGGATTGTGGTAATGCTTTTACCCTGCAATACGGCTTCATTGTCTCCGCCAACCAGGGTTGTGCCCACTCTGTCGGCAAAGACGGAGTGAAAAAGATGCTGGCCCTTATTATCGCCAATCACAATAAAGCTGGCGTCACTGTGCGCAGAAATTTTCTGCATAAAATCATGAATGGCGTTGATATTCTTTTGTTCAACTTCATGACGCAATGTCGGAATAAGCGCAATCTCTTCAGCCTGTATTTTGGCTCGCGTACTCATTTCCTGATAAAGCTGTTTCCCGACGTCGGCATAATAATATCCGCCCAGCAGCGCGAAAAGCACTGAGAAAAAGGCAACCAGCGAAATAAACAGCTTAATCTGGAAGGAGAGTTTCATAACTATCACGCGAGGTAGCAGCAAAGATCGCCAATATATCATCTTTTTTTGCGCTGACGCCCGCTTTGCCGAAAACTTGTGATCCCTTGCACAGCGGGCGCTGTAAAAGAGTTATCCTGAAGGCTAACGTGCTTCGGGCTGCACGAACAAATGTTATTTGTTTGTTCAATTCGGAAAAGAAACCATAAAAACCACGGCAATAAATAAGGTATAAATCACATTAAATAAAAGAAACCATTAAAACCATAGCTGCCATTAAAACTTCGCTTTTAATATGCCATTCCTCACATAAAGTAAGCCTTTGTGACTCTAAGCTGAACGCACAAAATAACCAAGGGGCTTATTATGAGCACAACTGACGATTCTTTCTCTGTTACCCACGACCCGATTGAAATTCAGCGACCTTCGCTCAAAGAGCGCTGGTGGCATATTATGGATACCTGGAAAATTGGGATTATTCCTCTGCCGCTGTTCGTTCTGGCGGGCGCGCTGATTGCGATTGATTGTCTGGGCGGAAAACTGCCGAGCGATATCGTGGTGATGGTGGCAACGCTGGCCTTCTTCGGCTTTGCCTGCGGCGAGTTTGGCAAACGCCTGCCGATTGTCGGCAAGCTCGGCGCGGCGGCGATTTGCGCCACCTTTATCCCTTCCGCGCTGGTCTATTATGGCCTGCTGCCGGACGTGGTGGTCGAGTCCACCACCAAGTTCTACAAATCCACCAACATTCTCTACCTCTACATCTGCTGCATTATCGTCGGCAGCATCATGAGCATGAACCGCACGGTGCTGATTCAGGGCTTCCTGCGCATCTTCTTCCCGATGCTGTGCGGCGAAATCGTCGGCATGCTGGTAGGGATGGGCGTCGGCCTGGCGCTGGGTCTTGAGCCGTTCCAGATTTTCTTCTTTATCATTCTGCCAATTATGGCGGGCGGCGTCGGGGAAGGGGCGATCCCGCTTTCCATCGGCTATGCCACCCTGCTGCACATGGACCAGGGCGTAGCGCTCGGCCGCGTGCTGCCGATGGTGATGCTCGGCGGTCTGACGGCAATCATCATCTCCGGCTGCCTGAACCAGCTCGGTAAACGCTTCCCGCACCTGACCGGTGAAGGCCAGCTGATGCCTAACCGCGTGAATGCCGATGCGACGGTCTCTCAGCCTGCGTTTTCCGGCAAAGCGGACGTCACCACTATCGCCTCCGGCGCGCTGCTGGCGGTGCTGCTCTACATGCTGGGCATGCTCGGCCACAAGCTGATTGGCCTGCCTGCACCAGTTGGCATGCTGTTTATGGCGGTCCTGGTTAAGCTCTGCAACGGCGCCTCTCCGCGCCTGCTGGAAGGCTCTCAGGTGGTGTACAAATTCTTCCAGACCTCAGTGACCTACCCAATCCTCTTCGCCGTCGGCGTGGCCATCACCCCGTGGCATGAACTGGTGGCGGCGTTCACCGTCAGCAACCTGCTGGTGATTGTCAGCACCGTTTCCGCACTGGTGGCAACTGGCTTCTTCGTCGGCAAAAAGATTGGTATGCACCCGATTGATGTCGCCATCGTCTCCTGCTGCCAGAGCGGCCAGGGCGGTACCGGCGACGTGGCGATCCTGACCGCAGGCAACCGCATGAGCCTGATGCCGTTCGCCCAGATTGCTACCCGTATCGGCGGAGCGATTAACGTCTCTGTCTCACTGCTGATTCTGGGCAACTTCCTCGTTTAAGTTTTCAGGAAAGAACAATGAAACTCGCAAGCTTTTTATACCAGGGAAAACGCAGCTACGGCATCGTCCAGGCCGACGGCGTGATTGATTTAGGCCGCCGTCTCGGCGACCGCTACAGCGACCTTAAGGCGCTGCTGCAGGGCAACGGGCTGGCGCAGGCCACCCGCTACCTGAACGATGCCGTGGACGTGCCGATGAGCGCCATCACCTTCTTACCGGTGATCGAGCAGCCGGAAAAGATCCTCTGCGTGGGCATGAACTATGCCGACAAGCGCAAGGAGTTTGACCAGCATAACCCGGCGCCGACGCTGTTTGTCCGTTTTCCGGATTCACAAACCGGCCACAACGAGCCGGTGCTGAAGCCGCGCCACTCCAGCGAATTCGACTATGAAGGCGAGCTGGCGGTGATCATCGGCAAAGGCGGGGAGAACATCAGCCGCGATGACGCCCTGCGCCACGTGGCGGGCTACAGCTGCTACATGGACGGCTCCGCCCGCGACTGGCAGCACACCTGGTTTACCGCCGGTAAAAACTGGCGCAAAACCGGCGCGTTTGGGCCGTGGATGGCGACGGCTGATGAGATCCCGGATCCGCACCAGCTTGCGATCCGCACCTGGCTGAACGGCCGCATGGTGCAGGAAGACAACACCAGCAGCATGATCCACAAGGTTGCGGAGCTGATCGAGTACATCAGCACCTTCACCCGCCTCAGCCCGGGTGATGTGATCATCACCGGCTCCCCTGGCGGCGTGGGTAAAAAGCGCAATCCGCCGCTGTTTATGAAAGAGGGGGATCGCATTGAAGTGGAGATCGAGCATATCGGTCATCTCAGCAACGTGATCGTGGAAGCGCCAGCCGTCGGGCTTGCGGCAGCACACTGAGTAAGGCGGCATGAACAGTCAACCCATCGATTTTCGCCACACCGTCGTGGCGAAACACCCGGAACGCTTAAGCCAGATCCGCTACCTGCTGGCAGACAGCGGCCTTGGCCTGGACAACGACATCACGCTGTTTGTCGAAGCCTGGTCCGGCTCGCAGCTGGTGGGTTGCGCAGGGCTTGCTGCCAACGTCATCAAATGCGTGGCGGTCAACGAGCAGCTTCGCGGCGAGAACCTCAGCGCGCGGCTGCTGGCAGAGGTGGAAAATGCGGCGCTGGAGTGCGGCCATTTTCATCTCTTCCTCTGCACCCGTCCGTGCAACCGGGAGCGCTTTGCCCGCAGCGGCTTCTGGCCGATTGCCCAGAGCGGGAACAACGCGGTGCTGATGGAGAACACCCCGCAGGGGATCGAACGCTACTGCCGTTCCCTGCGCGCGAAGCGCAAGTGCGGGGAGAACATTGGCGCGATAGTGATGAACGCCAATCCGTTCACCCTCGGCCACCGCCATCTGGTTGAGCAGGCGGCGCAGCGATGCGATGCCCTGCACCTGTTCGTGGTGCGTGAAGACGCCTCGTTCTTCCCGTTCAGCGCGCGCCTCGAGATGGTGCGCGCGGGCGTGGCGCATCAGCCGAACGTCGTGGTGCATGAGGGCTCTCAGTACATCATCTCCCGCGCCACCTTCCCGGCCTACTTCCTGAAGGAGACCGGCAAAGTGCAGCAGGCGTGGAGCGAGATCGACGTGATGATCTTCCGGGACTTTATCGCCCCGGCGCTCGGCATCACGCACCGCTTCATCGGCTCGGAGCCGTTCTGCGATATCACCCGTCAGTACAACCAGACGCTGCACGACCTGCTGGCCTCGCATATTGAGGTGGTGGAAATGCCGCGCATCAAGGCCACCGGTAACGCCATATCAGCGTCGGAAGTGCGCCGCTTACTGAAGACACAGCAGTTTTCCCGGATCCGGGAGATTGTCCCGGACTCCACCTTCGCGCATCTCGAAACGCATTACCGTGCGAGTGCGGAAGTCGCTTAACTACCAGGAATTTATCATGAAAATTGTAAGGGAGGCGCTGGCCGGAACGCAGGAGTCCAGCGACCTGATGGTGAAAATCGCTCCCGCTCACGGCGAGCTGGAGATAGTCATCCACAGTGAAGTGATTAAGCAGTTTGGCGAGCAGATTCGCCAGGTGGTCAACGACACGTTGCGCGCCATGAACGTGCACCAGGGATTAATCATTATTGAAGACAAAGGGGCGCTGGACTGTGTGATCCGCGCCCGCCTGCAAAGCGCGCTGATGCGTGCCGCCGATGAACAGGCCATCAACTGGGGGGCGCTGAAATGAGCAAACTCCGCCGCAGTATGCTGTTCCTGCCGGGCGCTAACGCCGCCATGCTTTCCACCGCATTTATCTACCGTCCTGACTCCATCATGTTTGATCTTGAGGACGCCGTTGCCCTGCGCGAGAAGGATACCGCGCGCATGCTGGTGTTCCACGCCCTGCAGCACCCGATGTATCAGGATATTGAAACCGTGGTGCGCATTAACCCGCTCAGCACGCCGTTTGGCCTGCTGGATCTGGAGGCCGCCGTGCGGGCCGGCGTGGACGTGATCCGCCTGCCGAAAACCGACACGCCGGACGATATCTACGAGCTGGAAGGCCACCTCGAACGCATTGAGCAGGAGTGCGGCCGCGAGGTCGGCTCCACCCGCGTGATGGCGGCGATTGAATCGGCCATTGGCGTCATCAACGCCGTGGCGATTGCCCGCAGCTCTCCGCGCCTCATCGGGATTGCGCTGGCCGCCTTTGACTACGTGATGGACATGCAGACCGAGCGCGGCGACGGCACCGAGCTGTTCTACGCCCGCTGCGCCGTGCTGCACGCCGCCCGCGCGGCGGGTATCGACGCCTTCGACGTAGTGTGGTCAGACGTTAACGACGAGGCCGGGTTCCTGCGCGAGGTCGATCTGATCCGCAAGATGGGCTTTAACGGCAAATCGCTGATTAACCCGCGCCAGATTGACCTGCTGCACAACGCCTACGCCCCGACTCAGGAAGAGGTGGATCACGCCAAAAGGGTGATTGAGGCTGCAGAAGAGGGCGAGCGTAACGGCCTGGGCGTGGTGTCGCTTAACGGCAAAATGGTGGATGCACCGATTATTAACCATGCGCAGGTGGTGCTGGAGCGCGCGGCGGCCTCCGGCGTGCGTCGGTAAGGATAAAATAATGAATCAGACTGAACTTCTTCACGTGAATTTTCCCCATCTGCGGGACTTAAAACCCTTTGATACCGCCCACAGCACTACGCCGTGGCTGGCGGACAGCGACGCGAAGCACAGCCGCAAGCTCTGCGCCTCTGTGGAAGAGGCGGTTAAGCGCTGCGGCCTGCAGGACGGGATGACCATCTCCTTCCACCATGCGTTTCGCGAAGGCGACCGGGTGATCAACACCGTTGTGGCGCTGCTGGCGCGCATGGGCTTCAAAAACCTGACGCTGGCCTCCAGCTCGCTGATGACCTGCAACGACGCGCTGATCGAGCATATTGAAAGCGGCGTCATCACCCGGATTTACACCTCGGGCATGCGCGGCAGGCTGGCGGATGCCATCTCCCACGGCCTGATGGACGAGCCGGTGCAAATTCACTCCCACGGCGGGCGAGTGAAGCTGCTCCAGGACGGCGAGCTGAATATCGACGTGGCGTTTCTCGGCGTGCCGTGCAGCGATGAGTTTGGCAACGCCAACGGGACGCACGGTAAATCGTGCTGCGGGTCCCTGGGCTACGCGATGGTGGACGCCCACTTTGCCCGTAAGGTAGTGCTGCTGACTGAAGAACTGGTGCCGTTTCCGAATATGCCCGCCAGCCTGGTGCAGGACCAGGTGGACTACATCGTGCAGGTTGAAAGCGTGGGCGACCCGGCGAAAATCAGCGTCGGCGCGGCGCGCGTCACCAGCAACCCGCGCGAGCTGATGATCGCCCGCTATGCGGCGGACGTGATTGAACACTCCGGCTACTTCAAACCGGGCTTCTCGATGCAGACCGGCTCCGGCGCGGCGGCGACCGCCTGCACGCGCTTTATGGAAGAGAAGATGGAGCGCAGCGGCGTGAAGGCGCGCTTTGCGCTCGGCGGCATCACCGGTAGCCTGGTGGATCTGCACGAGAAGGGGCTCATCGAAAAGCTGCTCGATACCCAGTGCTTTGATGGCCAGGCGGCGGCTTCTCTGGCGCGCAACCCGAACCACGTGGAGATCTCCACCAACGTCTACGCCAACCCCGGCAGCAAGGCGGCAAGCTGCGACCAGCTCGACGTGGTGATCCTCAGCGCGCTGGAAATCGACGTCGATTTCAACGTCAACGTTATCACCGGCTCCGACGGCGTGATGCGCGGCGCGTCCGGCGGACACTGCGACGTGGCCGCCGCGGCAAACCTGACCATCGTCGTAGCGCCGCTGCTGCGCAGCCGCATTCCAACGGTCGTGAAGCATGTCACCACGCGCCTCACGCCGGGCGAAAGCATCGACGTGCTGGTCACCGACCACGGCATTGCGGTCAACCCGGCGCGCCCGGAGATCCGCGAGCGCCTGCTGGAGGCCGGGCTCAAAGTTGTGGATATCAGCGCGCTTTACGAGCGGGCGATTTCCCTGACCGGCGTACCGAAACCGATTGAATTTACCGACAAAATCGTCGGGGTGATCCGCTACCGCGACGGCAGCGTGATCGATACCGTGCGACAGGTAAAGGAGTAGTTATGACAATAGCGACACCCGTGCGGGCGGGTGTCAGCCTGGACGAACTGCTGGCGGCGAAAGATCGCCGCGCGGCGCGCCAGGCTGACTGGCTTACGCACTATCAACAACCGGTGATCTCCCTAACGCTGGTCACGCCAGGGGAAATCAAAGACAGCCTGCGCTATCGCAATACCATGGGCGTGGCGCTGCAGATGTGCGACCAGCTGCTGTGGGAAAACCGCTGGCCGGTGCTGGACCGCCAGGTGCTGTGGCTCCCTACCGGGCCAGAAGCCCTGTGGTGCGTGGCCCATCCCGCGGTGGAAATCAAAGCGCACTGCGCGGAGCTGGAGCAGACGCACCCACTCGGCAGGCTGTGGGATCTGGACGTGATCTGCCCACAGCACGGCCACGTCGGGCGTCAGTCGCTGGGGACGAATCTCAGACGCTGCCTAATCTGCGACGAACCCGCTCATGCCTGTTCCCGTTCGCGCAATCACCCCCTTGAGCAGGTGGTTTCCCGCGTGGAGAAGACGATCGATGACTGGTTTGCTCGCGACTAAACCGCGCCCGGTTGATGTGCCCGCGCTTGCCGAAGCGGCGCTGTGGCAGGAGCTTGAGCTGACGCCCAAGCCGGGGCTGGTGGACAAGCTCAATAACGGTTCCCATCGCGATATGAACCACGCGCTGTTCGTCCGCAGCATCGCGGCGATTACGCCGTGGTTTTCGCGCTTTGCTGAACTCGGTAACGCGCATGCGGATAAACCTGCCGCCGGGCAGCTTCGAATTATCCGCCCGATGGGGATGGCCTGTGAACAGGCGATGTATGCCGCGACGAACGGAGTGAACACCCACAAGGGCGGGATTTTTGCCCTGGGTTTACTGTGCTTCACCGCCGGGCGTGTGAAAAATATCTCCGCAGACAGCCTCTGCTGTGAGGTGAGTAACATCTGCAGCGGGCTGGTGTCGCGTGAGCTGGCCGCGCGCGGCGGACAGGCGACTGCGGGCGAGCGGCAGTTTCATCTGTACGGCTTAACCGGGGCGCGCGGCGAGGCTGAGAGCGGCTTTGCGACGGCGCGTAGGGCGCTGGCGCAGTGGAACGGACAGTCTCTTCACGGCCTGCTGTTACGCCTGATGGCGGTCAATCAGGACAGTAATCTCGTGTCGCGAGGCGGCATTGAAGGGCTGCGCTACGTTCAGGGCTATGCGCGGGAATTACTGGCTAACGGCTGGGATCGCGAGGCGCTGCTTAAGATGGATAAAGCATTGATTGAGCGTAATCTGAGCCCGGGCGGCAGCGCGGATTTGCTGTCGGTGGGGTGGGTGCTGTCGAAATTACCCCTCTCCTGAAAGGAGAGGGGATCGTCATTAATGTGCGACTGGCTGTGCACCATTCGGCACGCGTACATGCTTGTACTTGAACAGCGCGATGAACGCGAAGAACAGCACCAGCGAGTATGCGGCGAAGATCAGCCACACAGGCTGCCAGTTGGTAATGCCATTGGTGGTGTACATCTCAACGACTTTACCGCTTACCACGCCGCCCAGAATACAGCCGAAGCCGTTGGTCATCATCAGGAACATACCCTGCGCGCTGGCGCGGATTTCAGGCTTCACCTCTTTTTCCACAAACACCGAACCAGAGATATTGAAGAAGTCGAAGGCGCAGCCGTAAACGATCATCGACAGCACCAGCAGCACGGTACCGAACGGGCTTGGGTCGCCGTAGGCGAACAGGCCGAATCGCAACATCCACGCCGCGATACTGATCAGCATGACGTTTTTAATGCCGTAGCGGCTCAGGAAGAACGGGATGGTCAGAATGAACAGCGTCTCAGAGATCTGAGAGATGGACATCATCACCGACGCATGTTCAACGATAAAGCTGCCGGAGAACAGCGGGTTGTTATCGAAGCTGTGCAGGAAGGTGTTGCCGAACATGTTGGTGATCTGCAGCTCCGCGCCCAGCAGCATGGAGAAGATGAAGAAGATCGCCATGCGTTTGTTTTTAAACAGCGCGAAGGCGTCCAGGCCAAGCATGGTGCTCCAGCTCTGGTTTTTTTGCTGGTTAGAAACCGGAATGGTTGGCAGCGTCAGGGTGAAGATCGCCAGCACCACGGAAAGCGCCGCACCGATATAGAGCTGCATATGGCTCAGTTCGAAGCCTGCGAAGCTCACGCCCCACATCGCCATGATAAAGCCGATGGTGCCCCAGATACGGATTGGCGGGAAATCGGTCACGATATCCATATCCGCAGACTTCAGGCGGTAGTAGGAGATGGTGTTGATCAGGCCAAGCGTTGGCATATAGGCCAGCGAGTTAAGCAGGATCACCATGAACATCGCCCCTGGCGTGGTCACCTGGGCTGCCATAAACAGCGTCCCCGCGCCCACCAGATGGCAAAGCATGTACAGCCATTTCGCACTCAACCATTTATCTGCCACGATGCCCAGCAACGTTGGCATGAAGACAGCCGCAATACCGAGCGAGCTGTAAACGGCACCGATTGACGCACCATCGAACTTGAGCGTCACAAACATATAGGAGCCGAGTGTAGTCAGCCAGCTACCCCACAGGCAGAACTGCAGAAACGACAAAATTTTAAGCTGCAGCTTAAGGTTCATGTTACTTTCCTCACAAGTGAGCGGGAGATATGTTGTTTTGGGAACATTCAGGGTTGTTATTTGATGCAATTCTATCAGTTGGCAACAATATGTTTTGTTACCTCCCGCAAAAAAATGCAATCCACATTAATTTGCAGTTTGGATTGTGATGCAAATAACATTTTCGTATGGGTGTTCACGTTCCCTCTCCCTTTTGGGGAGAGGGTTAGGGTGAGGGGTGTTTTTTAGCGGCGACGATAGTTCTTCTGCGCCGTATTCACCTTATACAGATAGCGGCGGGATTCCGCAGACGGGTGGCGGGTGGTGAGGGTAGAGTAGACATCCCCCGGCGCCATGCTGTTGATGATGTTCGCGGCCTGCACTTTGTCATTTGAGAAGACGCGAAGCACGCTGCCCGCACCGCCGTTATAGGCGGTGATCACCGCATAGCGGCGCGACGTTGGGTTATCAATTCCGCCCAGGTACACATTGTTCAGCATCGCCAGGTAGGCCGTGCCGGTATCAATGTTGCTCTGCGGATCGAACAGATAGCTGCGGCTCGGCGTGCCGGATTTCCCCTGCGCGCGGAAGACGTCTTTCCCGGCGCTGTGCTGCACAACCTGCATCAGCCCCAGGGCGTCGGAACGGCTTACCGCGTACGGGTTGAACGAGGATTCGGTCTGCATAATCGCCAGGATCAGCGACTCATCCACGCCGTATTTGCGTGAGGCCTGACGCACCATCCCAATGTACTTATGCGCACGCTTGTCGAGGTGGTTCGGGACAAGGTTGATGGTGACGCTATAGATAATCTTCAGACCGTTAGAGCGGCTTTTCAGGCGCGTCTGCAGCAGGTAGTCGGCAAATTTCGTGGCGCGACCTTCCCAGCGGATCGGCTGACCGGTCTGATCGACGACCTGGCCGTACAGGAACGGCTCTTTCGAGATAGTGATATCGTCGGCATCGGAGTAGAGATCGATAGATCCCGGATCGTCACCCATCAGCAGGGTTTTGACGATCGCCTGACGCAGTCGCGCCGCAGGGTCGGTGCCTGCGATGGTCTCAATCGTGATCGTCCCCTCATCAAAGTTGATGTGGCTACGGGTCTGATAGGCGTCGGTGTACTTAACGTAGTCCTTTGGTCCGGCAATAAGAACTTCGTTAAATCCCCATATGTTCTCGATGTTGTGGGCAAACTGCCCCATCAAAATGTCAAAACCGTTGGTGTCCTTGATCCAGGCTTCGTTGTAATCTTCGCCTTTTTTTGACGAACACGAGACAAGCAACGGCGCAACAAGGGCTAGCGCTAAAAGTTTTTTCATCATTCCGGGAGTGCGTGTTGTGTTTGCTTTAACGGCGGGGTTTCCCCCGCACGCTGTTATTTTTCCGGTGGCGTATAGCCTTCGATGTGCACGTCTTTACCTTCGAACAGGAAGCTCACCATCTCCTGCTCCAGCAGCTTGCGGTGTTCCGGGTTCATCATGCTGAGTTTTTTCTCGTTGATCAGCATGGTCTGCTTTTTCTGCCACTGTCCCCAGGCTTCTTTGGAGATTTCATTGTAGATGCGTTTACCCAGCTCGCCCGGATAAAGCTGGAAATCCTGGCCTTCAGCGTCACGCTGCAGGAAAGTACAAAAAATCGTTCTGGCCATACTCATTCCTCTTTTTCTTGTCGATGCTAAACCATTGCACCGGCACGTAATTGTTGTAACAGGCGCTCCACGGGAGCCGCCAGTCCGACTGATGGCGGTTGCGCTAAGTTATACCAGAGAGCGGTGCCTTCATCCATGCACGAGGCAAATGACGACACGGGAAGCCACATGGGTACAATATCCAGGTGGAAATGGCTGAACGTATGGCGAAACGCGGTCAGCTGCGTCAGGTTATCGGCAGCAATCCCGCGCTGTTTAAGCCATTCACGCAGCAAATCTTCATCTTCAAACTGTGGGAAGCAGTATAGACCACCCCACAGACCGCTCGGCGGACGCTGGGCGAGGAAGACCTGGTCGCCGTGCTGCATCAGCAGCATATAGCCGGTGCGCTCCGGTAGCGTCTGTTTGGGTTTCTTACCCGGATATTGCGCCCATGAATGGTTGGCATACGCCACGCAGAGATTATTCACCGGGCAGAGTTCGCATTTTGGTTTTGAGCGCGTGCAGACCAACGCGCCGAGATCCATCATCGCCTGGTTGAAACGCTCGACGCCGTTAGCCGGGGTGACCGCTTCACTTATTTCCCAAAGACGTTTCTCAACGTCCTTCTTCCCCGGCCAGCCGTCGACGGCGTAGCAGCGTGCCAGCACGCGCTTCACGTTGCCGTCGAGAATCGGGAAATGCTTGCCTAAAGACAGGGAGAGAATGGCGCCTGCGGTTGAACGTCCGACGCCGGGCAAGTCCGCCACCTCGTCGAAGGTTTCCGGGAATTTCCCGTTGTGGCGCGTCGCAACCTGCTGTGCGGCCTTGTGAAGGTTACGCGCCCGGGCGTAATAGCCAAGACCGGTCCACAGGTGCAGGACCTCGTCCAGCGGGGCGTTGGCCAGATCGGTCACCTTCGGGAAGCGCGCCATAAAACGCTCGAAGTAAGGGATCACCGTAGCGACCTGCGTTTGTTGCAACATCACCTCGGAGAGCCATACTTTGTAAGGCGTTTTTTCAATTTGCCAGGGCAGGGTTTTACGCCCGTATTTGTCGTACCAGTCCAGCACCTGGGCTGAAAATTGAGAGGCTTGCATGGTCATCGATTCGCATAATCAGGGACGCAGATTGCAGCACAGCGTCAATCTGCTGTAAACCGGATCTTTCCCATGCTTGCATAGAAGCCTTAACTTTGGATAATGCCCGTTTCCCGAACATTCTCACAAGCAGACAACTCTTTTATGAAAAACGACGTCATTTCACCGGAATTTGATGAAAACGGTCGCCCGCTGCGCCGTATTCGCAGCTTTGTCCGCCGTCAGGGTCGCCTGACAAAAGGGCAGCAACATGCGCTGGACAACTACTGGCCGGTGATGGGCGTTGAGTTCAGCGAGCAGCCTCTGGACTTTACCGAACTGTTCGGCCGCGAAGCACCCGTCACGCTGGAGATCGGGTTTGGTATGGGCACCTCGCTGGTGGCCATGGCGAAAGCGCGACCGGAGCAGAACTTCCTCGGTATCGAAGTCCACTCCCCGGGCGTGGGTGCATGCCTGGCAACGGCTCATGAAGAGGGCGTAGAGAACCTGCGCGTGATGTGTCACGACGCGGTGGAAGTGCTGCATAAAATGATTCCTGACAATTCTTTAACCATGGTTCAGCTCTTTTTCCCTGACCCGTGGCACAAAGCACGTCATAATAAACGCCGTATCGTTCAGGCGCCGTTTGCCGAGCTGGTGAAAAGTAAGCTGAAGCTGGGCGGTGTCTTCCATATGGCGACCGACTGGGAACCGTATGCGGAACATATGCTGGAAGTGATGTCGTCGCTGGACGGGTATAAAAACCAGTCTGAGAGCAACGACTATGTACCGCGTCCGGAATCGCGTCCGGTAACGAAATTTGAACAGCGTGGCCATCGTCTTGGTCACGGTGTATGGGACTTAATGTTCGAGAGGGTGAAATAATGGCAAAGAATCGTAGCCGTCGTCTGCGTAAAAAGATGCACATCGAAGAATTCCAGGAAGTGGGTTTCTCCGTTGCGTGGCGTTTCCCGGAAGGCACCAGTGTAGAACAGATCGATCAGGACGTGGATGCTTTCATCAATGACGTGATTGAGCCAAACAAGCTGGCCTTCGACGGTAGCGGTTACCTGGCCTGGGAAGGTCTGATCTGCACCCAGGAAGTGGGTAAATGCACCGAAGAACATCAGGCGCTGGTACGTAAATGGCTTGAAGACCACAAGCTCGAAGATGTCCGCGTCAGCGAACTTTTCGACGTTTGGTGGGACTAATAAAGCAGTAAGGGGCCAGCATTAGCTGGCCCATTTTGTCTGAGGGAGTGTTTAAGATGCGCAAAACGTTGCTGGCTGTTGCTTTGATGGCAACCGGATTCACCGCCCATGCGGATTATCAATGTAGCGTCACCCCGCGTGATGACGTGGTGTTAAGCCCGCAGACCGTGCAGGTCAAAGGCGAGAACGGCAATCTGGTGATTACGCCGGATGGTAACGTGACGTTTAACGGCAAGCCGCAAAACCTGACTGCCGCGCAGCGCGAGCAGGCGAAGGATTATCAGGCTGAGCTGCGTACCGCACTGCCGTGGATTAACGACGGCGCGCTGACCCGCGTTGAGAAAAGCCGCGTCGCGCTGGATAAGATCATCACCAAAGAGGTGGGGGAGAGCAGCAATATGCGCACCCGCCTGACGAAGCTCGATAAGCAGCTTAAAGAGCAGATGAACCGCATTATCGAGACGCGCTCCGACGGCCTGACGTTCCACTACAAGGCGATCGATCAGGTCCGCGCTGACGGGCAGCAACTGGTGAACCAGGCAATGGGCGGCATTCTTCAGGACAGCATCAACGAGATGGGCGCCAAAGCGGTTCTGAAAGGCGGCGGTAACCCGCTGCAGGGCGTGCTGGGCAGTCTGGGCGGCCTGCAGACCTCCATTCAGAACGAGTGGAAGAACCAGGAAGATGATTTCCAGCAGTTCGGCAAAGACGTGTGTAAACGCGTGGTGTCGCTGGAAGATAGCCGGAAGGCGCTGGTGGGGACGCTGAAGTAAGATCTCTGCGCGCTGGGCCCCTCACCCTAACCCTCTCCCCAAAGGGGCGAGGGGATGGTTTGCTCCCTCTCCCTTTCAGGGTGTACGGTCCGGGGACATAGTGAACACTTGTTCGGGAACATGGTAGACACTTACAACTAAGGCATAAGAACCCGTTTATGGAGTCGCTTATGCCCTGGGATGCGAGAGATACCATGTCATTACGTACTGAGTTTGTTTTGTTCGCCTCGCAGGACGGGGCGAACATCCGTTCCCTCTGCCGTCGCTTCGGCATTTCACCTGCCACCGGCTACAAGTGGCTTCAGCGCTGGGCTCAGGAAGGCCCGTCCGGCCTTCAGGACCGGCCCCGCATACCCCACCATTCCCCGAACCGCTCATCTGACGACATCACTGCCCTGCTGCGCATGGCCCATGACCGCCATGAACGCTGGGGAGCCCGCAAGATTAAGCGCTGGCTCGAAGACCAGGGGCACCGCATGCCCGCCTTCAGCACCGTCCATAGCCTGATGGCCCGCCATGGTCTGCTGCCGGGCGCTTCACCGGGCATACCCGCCACGGGACGGTTCGAACACGACGCGCCGAACCGCCTCTGGCAGATGGATTTTAAGGGCCACTTTCCCTTTGGCGGCGGCCGCTGCCATCCGCTCACCCTGCTGGACGACCACTCCCGTTTTTCCCTGTGCCTGGCGCCCTGTACCGATGAACGGCGCGAGACCGTGCAGCAGCAGCTGGTCAGCGTGTTTGAACGTTACGGCCTGCCGGACCGGATGACAATGGACAACGGCTCACCGTGGGGCGACACCACCGGTACCTGGACGGCGCTGGAGCTGTGGCTGATGCGCCACGGTATCCGGGTGGGCCATTCCCGGCCTTATCATCCGCAGACGCAGGGCAAGCTGGAGCGTTTTCACCGCAGCCTGAAGGCGGAAGTGCTGCAGGGGAAGTGGTTCGCGAACGAGGGCGAACTGCAGCGTGCCTTCGACCACTGGCGGACGGTGTACAACCTTGAACGCCCGCACGAGGCGCTGGATATGGCGGTACCGGGCTCGCGGTATCAGCCGTCAGCGCGGCAGTACAGCGGCAACACAACGCCCCCGGAATACGACGAGGGCGTGATGGTAAGGAAAGTGGATATCAGCGGAAAGCTGAGCGTGAAAGGGGTAAGTCTGAGCGCAGGCAAGGCGTTCAGGGGAGAACGGGTCGGGCTGAAGGAAATGCAGGAAGACGGCAGCTATGAGGTGTGGTGGTACAGCACGAAAGTGGGGGTGATCGACCTGAAGAAAAAGTCGATCACCATGGGTAAAGGATGTTAAAAAGTGTTCACCATGTCCCCGAACACCTGTCTACCATGTCCCCGGACTGTACACAGGGAGAGGGCCGGGGTGAGGGTTGCAGCGTTTGCAGGGTTTCAAGGATCTTTTCTAACACCGCCTCTTCGTTATCCCAGAGTTCGTTATTCCAGAATCGAATGACATGCCAGCCTTTCCCTCAGCCAGCAGAACGGGATGCAAAATCCTGAATCAGCCTTCAGAATCGTCGGCGAGGAACAGCTCAAGAAGGGAATTTAAGAACAGCTTGCCGTGCTCGGTGATCTGCCAGTATTCCTCATTCTCGGTGAGATACCCCTGCGCCAGCGCCTCGTCGATCTGCGGGCGAATCACCGACTCCGGCAGCCCGGTGTAACGCGCAAATTCCGCGCGCGGCGCGGCTTCCAGCAGACGGAAGCGGTTCATGAAGAACTCAAACGGTTTATCCTCCGCCTCAACGTCGTGCTGACGCTCCAGGTAGCGGCCTTCCATGTATCCGCGCGGGTGGCGGGTTTTGGCGGTGCGCAGAATGCGCCCGTCCGGGAAGGTCACCTTGCCGTGCGCGCCGCAGCCAATCCCCAGATAGTCACCAAAGCGCCAGTAGTTCAGGTTGTGCTGACACTGGTATCCCGGCTTCGCATACGCGGACGTTTCATACTGCTGATAGCCCGCAGCGGTGAGAAGCCTGTGACCCTGCTCGAAGATATCCCACAGCGCGTCGTCGTCCGGCAGCACCGGCGGGCGGGAACCGAACAGCGTGTTTGGCTCGATGGTGAGCTGATACCACGATAGGTGCGGTGGGTTCAGTTCGATCGCCTGGCGCAGGTCGTCCAGCGCCTCTTCCAGCGACTGATCCGGCAGGCCGTGCATCAGATCGAGGTTAAAGCTGCGCAGGCCCAGACCGGTCGCCAGGTTTGCCGCGCGCTTCGCCTCTTCCGGGCCGTGAATGCGCCCCAGACGTTTCAGCTTCGGCTCGCTAAAGCTCTGCACGCCGATGGAGATGCGGTTCACGCCCGCGCGCTGATAGTCGACAAAACGGTCGGCCTCAACGGTGCCGGGGTTGGCTTCCATCGTAATTTCAGCATCCGCCGCCAGGTTCAGGCGCGAACGCACGCCGTCCAGCAGCGTTTGCATCGCCGGGCCGGACAGCAGGCTCGGCGTACCGCCACCAATGAAAATGGTCTTAACTTCACGTCCCTGTGCGTAAGGTACATCGGCGTCCAGGTCGGCCAGCAGGTGCGCAACGTAGTCATCGTGCGGCACTTCGCCCTTCAGCGCGTGCGAGTTGAAATCGCAGTACGGGCATTTCTGCACGCACCACGGGATGTGAATATACAGACTCAAAGGCGGCAAATTAGCCATTACGCAGTGCTTCCAGTAACAGTTTCAGCGCGCGTCCGCGGTGGGAAATTGCGCTTTTCTCTTCGCGGGTCAGTTCCGCAGCGGTTTTGCCCTCGGTCGGGACAAAGAAAATAGGGTCGTAGCCAAAGCCGCCGTTGCCAGCAGCTTCACGGGTAATCACGCCCGGCCAGCTGCCGTGGCAGACGATAGGCGTCGGGTCTTCCGCGTGGCGCATATAAACCAGCACGCAGTGGAACTGCGCGGTGCGTTGTTCGTCCGGTACGTCTTTCAGGGCGACAAGCAGCTTTTCCAGATTCTGCTGGTCGGTGGCGTCAACGCCGGAATAGCGCGCAGAGTAAATCCCCGGCGCACCGCCGAGAAAATCCACGGCCAGGCCGGAGTCGTCGGCAATCGCAGGCAGGCCGGTAATCTGCGCGGCGTGGCGCGCTTTCAGGATCGCGTTTTCGATAAACGTCAGACCCGTCTCTTCGGCGGACTCCACGCCCAGATCGGTCTGGGCGACCACGTCCAGCCCAAAATCATTTAATAGCGAGGCCAGCTCGCGCACTTTGCCGGCGTTACCGGTCGCGAGAACAACTTTCTGCATGGTTTAGTCCTGTTCTGTCAGAGCCGCGACTTCCGTCGGGATAGATTGCGGATTAAGGATTTTTACCTGTTTATGTCGCCCAAGTTCACCTTTTTCAATGATGACCTGGCTTTTGGCGACGCGAAACTGTTTTGCCAGATATTTGGTCAGATGCGCGTTCGCCTGGCCGTCAACCGGCGGGGCGGTGATGGCGACTTTTAACTCGTCGCCATGCAGCCCGACAATACTGTCACGGCTGGCCTTCGGCTGAATATACAGCCGCAAAACCAGCCCGTCAGCGCAGGTGCTTACGGCACTCATAGCGCCATCCACAGCCCCGGCAGCAGCATATCGCCCGTCGACTGTAACAGCTCAGCGATCCCCATATTAACCACGTACAGCAGCAGAACCAGGATCATCGGCGAGAAATCAATACCGCCCATCGAAGGCAGCAGATTGCGAATCGGGCGCAGCAGCGGTTCGGCCAGTTGGATCAGCGCATATTCTACCGGACTACGCCCCTGGCTTACCCAGCTCATGATGGCCATGACCAGCAGCACCCAGAAAATCAGCAGGCCGATGGTTTTGATTAAAATCAGGACCGCAGCAATCCAGATAATCGGCTGGAAGGTGATGACCATAAACAGCACGATCGCTTTGATAACGCTCAGAATAAACGCCACCAGCAGAGACGAACTGTCGATGGGACCCATCGCAGGGATAATGCGGCGCAGCGGTCCGACAACAGGTTGCGTGATTTTCACGACAAACTGCGAGAACGGATTGTAAAAATCACAGCGGGCCCACTGCATCCAGACGCGCAGCAAAAGCGCCATCGTATACAGCTCAAGCACTGTTGAGAGCAGGAAAGTCAACGTCTTCATGGCGTTCCTCAGGTTTCCTTATTATTTTGAGTAGTCGCGCGCACCGAAAATTGCCGTGCCGATGCGCACCATAGTGCTGCCTGCCGCGATGGCGGCTTCCATATCATCCGACATGCCCAGCGAAAGCGTGTCTACCGTGTTATAGCGCGCTTTAAGCGCCTCAAATGCTACAGCCATTTGCTGTGCCACGGCAAACTGCCTTTCATAACTTGACTCAGGCGCAGGAATTGCCATCAGCCCGCGCAGGGTCAAGTGCGGAAGGGCGGCCACGTCTGCGGCCAGCGTATCCAGCTCACTCAGAGCAATGCCGGACTTGCTGTTTTCATCGCTGATGTTGACCTGAATCAGCACGTTGAGTGACGGCATTTCTGCCGGACGCTGGTCATTCAGGCGGGTAGCAATACGCAGGCGGTCGATGGTGTGGCACCAGTCGAAGTGCTCTGCCACCAGACGGCTTTTGTTCGACTGCAGGGGGCCAATAAAGTGCCACTGCAGATCCGTATTCCCCTGTTCCTGGAAGTAGCGAATTTTATCCACGCCTTCCTGAACGTAGTTTTCACCAAACGCCCGCTGGCCTGCATCAATAGCTTCTGCGATGGCGCTCGCAGGCTTGGTTTTGCTGACTGCAAGCAGCGTAATTTCTTCTGAAGCACGGCCGCAACGCGCTGCGGCGGCTGAGATTTTGTCCCGGACCTGTGCCAGGTTATGCGCAATGTCGTTCATTTTCCGAGGAGTAGTCTATGGATGTGGAAGAAATTGTGGCCCTTAGTGTAAAGCATAACGTCTCCGATCTACACCTGTGCAGTGATTCGCCACCGCGCTGGCGTAGATTAGGCCGGCTTGAGCCTGCGCCCTTTCCGCCTCCCGATGTCGGAGCGTTATTAAAAGCGTGGCTTAACGATGAGCAGCAGGGAACATGGTGGGCAAAGGGACAGGTGGATTTTGCCGCGACGGTGGCGGGAGGCCAGCGCCTGCGCGGGAGTGCCTTTAAGCAGATGCGCGGAGTTTCTTTGACGCTGCGGCTGTTGCCACGTAGCTGCCCGCAGCTCTCTTCGCTGGGCGCGCCGCGGGTAATCCCGGAACTGTTGTCAAATGACGCCGGGCTGATTCTGGTCACCGGGGCGACCGGCAGCGGCAAATCCACTACGCTGGCGGCGATGGTCGATTTTCTAAACCACCATGCTGATGGCCATATCCTCACGCTTGAAGATCCGGTGGAGTTTATCTACCAGAGCGAACGTTGCTTGATCCAGCAGCGGGAGATAGGTCAGCACAGCCCGTCATTTGCCGAAGCGCTGCGCAGTGCCTTACGCCAGGATCCGGACGTTATTTTGCTGGGGGAGCTGCGCGACAGCGAAACGATCCGCCTGGCGTTAACGGCGGCGGAAACCGGACATCTGGTGCTGGCGACGCTGCATACGCGAGGGGCATCGCAGGCGATTGAACGGCTGGTCGATACGTTCCCGGCGCAGGAGAAAGATCCGGTGCGTAACCAACTGGCCGGCAGCCTGCGGGCGGTGCTGGCGCAGAGGCTGCTTCCCGATCTACAGGGCGGGCGCGTCGCGTTGTATGAACTGTTGGTGAACACAGCGGCGGCGGCGAATCTGATTCGTGAAGGGAAAACGTGGCAACTGCCCGGCATCATTCAAACCGGTCAGCAGGCAGGAATGCAGAACTTTGACCAGAGCCTGGCGGAGAGACGGGCGCAGGGGCGGCTGTAGGCCCCCGTGCTTAAAAGCCCTGCTCGAAATAGCTTTCGAGGATAATCACGGCGGAAGCAGAGTCCACGCTGCCTTTGCTGAGCGCCCGAAAGCCGCCGTGCTCAAACAGACCCGCACGCGCTTCGACGGTGCTCAGACGCTCGTCGTGCAGCTTCACGGAGACGCCAAAGCGGCCATGGATTTTATTGGCGAACTTACGCGCCCGGGCGGTAAGCGGCTGTTCTGTGCCGTCCATGTTCAGCGGCAGCCCAACAATAACATCATCCGGCTGCCACTCTTTGAGCAGACGCTCGATAAGATTCCAGTCTGGCGTGCCGTCATTGGCCTTCAGGGCCGTAAGCGGACGCGCGGTACCGGTGATGCGCTGACCCACGGCGACGCCAATGCTTTTGGTACCAAAATCGAAGGCCAGAAGCGTTCCGCTCATCAGGCGTGCCCCGCTACGCCAGGCATGGTCAGGATATCAATGCCAATCAGCTTCGCCGCGTCACGCCAGCGATCGGCGATAGGGGTTTTAAACAGGATGTTCATGTCCGCAGGCGCGGTAAGCCAGGCGTTATCGAGGATCTCTTGCTCAAGCTGGCCTTTCTCCCAGGACGAATAGCCCAACGCCACCAGCACTTCAGAAGGCTGCTCTACGGTACCCAGCGTTTCGAGCACATCACGCGAGGTGGTAATGACGGTGTTATCCGAAATTCGAATACTGGAAGAGAATACCGGCGGCGTATGCAGGATAAAACCGCGGTCTTCTGCAAGAGGTCCGCCCAGCATCACAGGTTTATCAAGCCGTATTTCCGGCAGTCGCGCTTCAGCCGAGATTTTCAGCTTGTCCAGAATTCCTTCAACCTGAAGATTTTCCAGTGGTTTATTGATGATGATGCCCATCGCGCCGTCTTCATTGTATTCACAAATATAAACCACGGCACGGCGAAAAATCGGGTCCTGGAGAGCAGGCATGGCAATAAGAAAGTGATGCTGTAAATTCATTGTCAGAGGTACTGTTTCCTGGTTTAAAAAGCGACAGCGCCCAGTATGGGGACAAACACAGGCGCTGTCACTAATAGTATTGTTAGGTTATTTCTGTAAACGTTTTTCGATAGCGTCCATCAGCATTCCGGTGATCGAAATCGGGAATTCCGCTTCAATTTCACGAATGCAGGTCGGGCTGGTGACGTTCACTTCGGTCAGACGATCGCCGATGATATCCAGGCCAACGAAGATCAGGCCTTTGGCTTTCAGCGTCGGGCCAACGCGGCGGGCAATTTCCCAGTCGCTTTCGGTCAGCGGGCGCGGCTCACCGCGACCGCCTGCCGCCAGGTTCCCACGAGTTTCGCCACCCTGCGGGATACGCGCCAGGCAGTAAGGAACCGGTTCTCCATCCACCACCAGAACACGTTTGTCACCGTCTTTGATCGCTGGAATATAGTTCTGCGCCATGCAGTAACGCGTGCCCAGCTCGGTCAGCGTTTCGGCAATCACGCCAATGTTCGGATCGCTCTCCTTAACGCGGAAAATCGACGCGCCGCCCATGCCGTCCAGCGGCTTCATGATGATATCGCCGTGCTTCTGCCAGAATTCTTTCAGCTGCGCTTTGCTGCGGGTCACCAGGGTTTCCGGCGTCAGGTCAGAGAACCAGGCGGTGTAGAGCTTCTCGTTGCAGTCGCGCAGGCTCTGCGGCTTGTTGACGATCAGCGTGCCTTTCTCTTCTGCACGCTCAAGGATGTAGGTGCTGTAAATGTATTCGGTGTCGAACGGCGGATCTTTACGCATCAGGATGACGTTGAGATCGGCCAGGGCAATGTCCTGCTCGGTGCCGAACTCATACCATTTGTCATAGTTCTGCTCGACGTTAACGATGCGGGTGCGCGCGCGGGCCTCACCGTTGATCAGGTAAAGATCGTTCATCTCCATATAGTGGAGTTCATAGCCGCGACGCTGCGCTTCCAGCAGCATGGCGAAGCTGGAATCTTTCTTGATGTTAATGTTTGCGATGGGGTCCATCACGATGCCGAGCTTGATCATGTTCTTCTCCGTTAATGCTTCAACCCAGATCGCCAAACCGTACCTGTAGCGCGGTAATGGCCGTGAGTGCCGTTGTCTCAGTGCGCAGAACGCGAGGTCCCAACAGAATATCAGTAAACTGGTAACGTGCCGTCATCGCAATTTCATCCGCCGACAGGCCGCCTTCGGGGCCAATCAGCAGGCGTACGCGCTCAACGGGCAGGGGCAGCGTATTGATGCTGGCGCTGGCGCGCGGATGAAGATTGAGTTTCAGCCCACTGTCTTCTTCTGCACACCACTCCTCCAGATCCATTGCCGGGCGGATCTCCGGAATACGGTTGCGTCCACTCTGTTCGCAAGCCGCAATGGCAATTTTCTGCCACTGCTGGATCTTTTTGTTCAGACGTTCCGCGTCCAGTTTAACGCCACAGCGCTCAGAAAAAAGTGGCGTAATGAGGCTTACACCCAGTTCAATGGATTTCTGAATGGTGAACTCCATTTTCTCGCCGCGCGACATCACCTGGCCCAGATGGATGTGCAGCGGTGATTCCCGGTCATCCACTTCGCCACGCAGGACGTTAACGTGTACGCTTTTTTTATCAGACCGCGTGATTTCCGCGTCGAAAACCTGGTTTGAGCCGTCGAACAGCTGTATTGCCTGACCTGCGCCCATGCGCAGCACGCGGCCAACGTGGTTGGCTGCGTCATCAGACAGGGCGATTTCGCGGCCTGCGGTAATCAGTTCAGGATGGTAAATGCGGGGAATGCGCATAGTCAGAAATTCCATGTGTCATGCGATATAAGCGAATTGCCGTAGTGTAGGTTAGCTCTTTTGCGCCTGGCAAGCCCGCTGGACGTAAGGGTTGTGATTCCCCTGGACTCTGGCGATACGTTCGTCGCGCTGGCATTCCCACTCCGTCACCGGGTACTGCTTGTCCCAGGCGTTGAACAGCAGCGTCTGCTGGCGGGAGAGGTTGAGGTCGTAACGGTCGCGCATATAGAAGTAGGTGCGGGCGATACTGCCGCGCGCACGGGCAGGGGGCTCTGCGACTTTCTCTTTAAAATCAACCTTCATACCGCACTGGCCGTACTGGCCTTCGCCACCGTTCCACTGGCTGTACATGAAATTACCCCGGTCGCCGTTCACTTCACCTACGGCAGGCTGCAGGTTATGCATATCGCTTTCCATCTGACGATAAACCGGATCTTTTGCGCAGTTTTTACGTCCGCCATCCTGCCAGCACTGGCGCTGGTGGCCAAACTGCCAGGCCGGAACGACATGTTCCCATTCAATACGGCTGGCGCGGTTTTCGTTTTTACGCACCTTATAGCCGCAGGACTCAAGGTCAACGACCCCTTTTTTACCCTGCCAGTTAATTTTACAGCCGCAGTAGAAATCGCCCGGCACGTCAGCGTTGACCTTTACGCCGGCCGCTTTGGCCTGAGAGAAACTGTTGATACCGTCGGCCAGAGCATGGCCTGAGAGCGCCGTCGTCAGAAAGGCGACCGCGAGAGAAAAATTACGGGACATCTTACACTCCGTGTCAAAACGAGCCCGCAACGTAACGAATGTTGTTCCCGTATGCAATCAGTCAGATCAGGAAAGTTCCTGAAAGTTCAGATGATTATTCCGCAACCAGCGGCTCGCCGCATTTGACGCAGCGGTAGGTCGCCTCGCCGCGCACCACGCGATTATGGCGGCGGACGGTAAGCTGGTGCTGCTGACACTGGCAGCGGTAGGGGAAGGTATTGCGGCGTACCGATTCCAGCTCGAACTGATGGGTGCGGCGAGCCGGAACGCTGAGCACCGCTTCCATCATCCACTTCCACTCTTTTCCATGGGGCGCGACGCGTCCGAAGTGTTTCCACACCAGCAGATGCGCCAACTCGTGCGGTACCACTTCCTCGATAAACGCCTGTTGGTTTTCCATCATCAGCACCGGGTTAAGGCGGATCTCATACGGCTCGAGCCATGCGGTACCCGCCGCGGTTCCGCGCTGCTGATAAACGATCTTGGGTTCAGGGTAATTGCGGCCGAGCTTCAGGTTCGCCTGGGCGAGTTTTTCCCGCAGGCAGCGCATAACGGCTTGCTGAAGGGCGATGGGGAGACGGGGTGCTTTCATAGGGGCAAAGCATAAAGCGCGAAGCGGGGAGGCGCAAGAGGCGCCTCCCGCATGAGGATCAGTCGTGGGCGCCGATTTCGCGTAGCGGACGACCTTTCATCAGGTTACGTTCAATATGTTCCAGAGAAACGTGTTTGGTTTCTGGAACCAGCCAGATTGTCAGCACAATAAAGAAGATGTTCAGACCGGCGTAGACCCAGAAGGTGTTCGCGTTGCCCAGGGTATTGAGCATGGTCAGGAACGTTGCGCCGACGATCATGTTGGCAATCCAGTTGGTTGCGGTAGAGCAGGTGATACCAAAATCACGCCCTTTCAGCGGCTGGATCTCAGAGCACAGCACCCAAATCAGCGGACCGGCGCTCATCGCAAACCCGACGATAAACATCAGCAGCATGCCGACCGCAAAGTACTGGGCGGTTGGTGAGTGAATGCCCACATGCATCATGGTACCGAGGACACCCATACCGGCCGCCATCACCAGGAAGCCCAGCGTCAGGGTTGGCTTACGTCCCCAGCGGTCTACCAGACCGATGGCGATAAAGGTCGCCAGCACGTTGGTCAGACCGACAATGACGGTCCCCCACATTTGTTCGGTGGTGTTGGTATAACCCGCCAGCTCAAAGATTTTTGGCGCGTAATACATGATGACGTTCATCCCGGTGAACTGTTGCATCACCTGCAGCAGCACGCCAAGGAACACCGCGCGGCGGAAGTTGCTGTTCTCTTTAAACAGCGCCCAGCCGGACTGTTTGACCTTCAGGCTTTCGCGGATCTCTTCCAGCTCGTTTTTCGCTTCCGCGCTGGTGTCGCGCAGGCGCATCAGTACGCGTTCGGCATCGTGGAATCGACGTTTGGCGGCGAACCAGCGCGGGCTGTCCGGCAGGAAGAAGACGCCAATCAGCAGCAGAATGGCCGGAATGATGATCACGCCGAGCATCCAGCGCCATGCGCCGCTGTAGCTAAACGCGGTATCGGAAAGGTACGCGCCCAAAATACCGATGGTGATCATGAGCTGGTACATCGAAATCATACTGCCGCGGATTTTCTCCGGCGCGATTTCAGACAGGTAAAGCGGGGCGGTATAGGACGCCACGCCCACGGCCAGACCGAGCAGCACGCGGGAAACCAGCAGAACCTCAACGTTAGGCGCTGCGGCAGAGAAGAGTGAACCGGCAACGAACAGGATCGCGCCGATCATCAGGCTCTTTTTACGCCCGAGCTTGAAGGAGAGCCAGCCGCTGCCGACGGCCCCGACGGCAGCGCCAAACATCATCGAGCTCACCACCCACTCCTGAGTGTGAGCGCTGATCTGAAATTCGTCAGTGATGAAAGGTAATGCACCGGCAATCACGCCGATATCCAGGCCAAAAAGTAATCCTGCCAGGGCGGCGAGGAAACAGACGAAGAATGTCATCGCCTTGTTGGACGTACGCCCCTGTTTTTTATTGTCAGGCATTATGCCCTCCAGTTGGGTTATCAGTTTTATTGATGTAAAGGGTAGGTGAGTGACCCGTAAAAATATGTGAGATTAATCACATAGGTGTAATCGGTTACACTAACGCGCAACCGTAAAAATAATTAAAGCTTTGAAAATATAGAGGTAAACGAGGTGATATGCATCGCGAAAGAACACATTTCAGACTTAACTGAAAGGCGATGTAACAGCAGAAGAAAGGCGATCATGCAAAGAGAATATTCTGAAAGCGAGACGCATCCGGTGCGGTGTAATCGGTTCCATATGCGCACCTTTGCGTCGCCATCCGACAAAAAAAGGCCAGCCCGAAGGCTGGCCTTTTATCACGCAGATGTCAGTCTATTACTTCAGACCGGCAGCTTCACGCAGCAGGGCGGCTTTGTCGGTTTTTTCCCATGGGAAATGTTCACGACCAAAGTGACCGTATGCCGCGGTTTCTTTGTAGATTGGGTGCAGCAGATCCAGCATCTGAATCAGGCCGTATGGACGCAGGTCGAAGAACTCGCGCACCAGCAGCGTCAGCTGTTCTGAAGGCACTTTCTCAGTACCGAAGGTTTCAACCATGATGGAGGTTGGCTCAGCTACGCCGATAGCATAGGAAACCTGGATCTCACAGCGATCAGCCAGACCGGCAGCAACGATGTTTTTCGCCACATAACGCGCCGCGTACGCCGCAGAACGGTCAACTTTAGACGGATCTTTACCGGAGAACGCACCGCCACCGTGGCGCGCCATGCCGCCGTAGGTATCAACGATGATTTTGCGACCGGTCAGACCGCAGTCACCCATTGGGCCGCCGATAACGAAGCGTCCGGTTGGGTTGATGAAGAATTTGGTCGCAGAGCTCAGCCATTCGGTCGGCAGAACCGGCTTGATGATCTCTTCCATCACTGCTTCCTGCAGGGATTTCTGATCGATATCTTCGGAATGCTGGGTAGAAAGCACTACCGCGTCAATCCCAACGATTTTGCCGTCGTCATACTGGAAGGTGACCTGGCTTTTCGCATCCGGGCGCAGCCACGGCAGGGTGCCGTTTTTACGCACTTCAGCCTGACGCTGCACCAGACGGTGTGCGTAGGTGACCGGTGCTGGCATCAGCACGTCGGTTTCGTTGGTTGCATAGCCAAACATCAGGCCCTGGTCGCCCGCGCCCTGTTCCAGCGGATCGGCACGGTCAACGCCCTGGTTGATGTCTGGAGACTGTTTGCCAATCGCGCTCAGAACCGCGCAGGAGTTGGCATCAAAGCCCATATCAGAATGCACATAGCCGATCTCACGCACCGTGTTACGGGTGATCTCTTCGATATCAACCCATGCGCTGGTGGTGATCTCACCGCCAACCAGAACCATGCCGGTTTTGACATAGGTTTCGCACGCTACGCGCGCTTTTGGATCCTGCGCCAGGATCGCATCCAGCACCGCATCGGAGATTTGGTCAGCAATTTTATCAGGATGTCCTTCTGATACGGACTCGGACGTAAACAGGTGTTTTGCCATGTTTTATTTCACCTAAGAGGAATGTGGTTAGCTCAAGCTGCTGTGCGGAATAGCCAAAGGAGATAATTCTACCAAGGCCTGCAGGTTTATGACACTGGCAGTATGAGTGTTAATCAGTATAGATGGATTAACATCTGGACGGCTATTTTAGGTCACTTCTTCGCCCGATTTCCAGTTTTTTTTGATTCATCTCCCACTGCGTTGAAATGGCAGCTGGAAATTTTCCCTGACGCTGCTGGCAGCTCGCGCATTTTTGTTTTGCTTTTTAGCCCCCTTCTCGGTATAAAACGCGGCGCGCGGCTCATATAAAATAAGCGCTCGATGAACTCATCGTGTCGCCACTTCCAGCCGGGTTAAGCAGTGAACTTTTAGCTTTGGCTTGTGGTCCGTTTCAACAGAGGCGGCCGTGGAGGTGATACGAGATAATGAACCATCGTTTTCCGCACATTCAGCGCAGCCGTTCTGGCGCGTATTTGATTCCCGCAACCCGCATTTCTAGTCTGCAAACCTGCCGATGTTATACCCATCTCGGCGCTTCTCAGGATTCCAGGGCCGGTCACGCTTTGTGAAAACTGAACAAGGGCGCTCTTGTTAATACAAGAGTTTTCTCGTGGTTTCGCCGAACCTTGTCATACAGAGTTCGGATACGTGTTTTACAATGATATGAATAAGAAACCGGTCGCACGGTCTGGTTTTCAGCATACTCTGCTGGGAAACGGAGCCGTTTATGGGTTGTTATCGCCGTATAACGCTGCGATAGTAGTCAACTGTTTTACACTTATTACAAAGAGTTGAGGTTCGCTATGTCTGACGACATGTCTTCTTTTTCGCCTTCGTCAGCGGGCGAACAGGGTGTACTACGTTCTATGCAGGAGGTTGCGATGAGCTCCGAGGAAGCCAGCAAAATGCTGCGCACTTACAATATTGCCTGGTGGGGCAATAACTACTACGACGTTAACGAACTGGGCCACATCAGCGTCTGCCCGGATCCGGACGTCCCTGAAGCGCGCGTGGATCTCGCCAAGCTGGTAAAAGCCCGCGAAGCACAGGGCCAGCGTTTGCCTGCACTGTTCTGCTTCCCGCAGATCCTGCAACATCGCCTGCGTTCTATTAACGCCGCGTTCAAGCGCGCGCGTGAATCCTACGGCTATAAAGGCGACTATTTCCTGGTTTACCCGATCAAGGTGAACCAGCACCGCCGCGTGATTGAATCCCTGATCCACTCCGGCGAGCCGCTGGGCCTGGAAGCAGGCTCCAAAGCGGAGTTGATGGCGGTTCTGGCGCATGCGGGCATGACCCGTTCAGTGATCGTCTGTAATGGCTATAAAGACCGTGAATACATTCGTCTGGCGCTGATTGGCGAGAAGATGGGCCACAAGGTCTATCTGGTTATCGAAAAGATGACCGAAATCGCGATCGTGCTGGAAGAGGCCGAACGTCTGAACGTGGTGCCGCGCCTTGGCGTGCGTGCGCGTCTGGCGTCACAAGGTTCCGGTAAATGGCAGTCCTCCGGCGGCGAGAAATCCAAGTTCGGCCTGGCGGCAAACCAGGTGCTGCAGCTGGTGGAAATCCTGCGCGAGCGCGGTCGTCTGGACAGCATTCAGCTGCTGCACTTCCACCTTGGCTCGCAGATGGCCAATATTCGCGACATCGCCACCGGCGTGCGTGAATCCGCGCGTTTCTACGTTGAGTTGCACAAGCTTGGCGTGAATATTCAGTGCTTCGACGTGGGCGGCGGCCTCGGCGTGGACTACGAAGGGACCCGCTCGCAGTCTGACTGCTCTGTAAACTACGGCCTGAACGAATACGCGAACAACATCATCTGGGCGATCGGCGATGCCTGTGAAGAGAACGGCCTGCCGCATCCGACGGTGATCACCGAATCCGGTCGCGCGGTCACAGCGCACCATACGGTGCTGGTCTCGAACATCATCGGCGTTGAGCGTAGCGAAATCAGCGAAGCGACGCCTCCGGCAGACGATGCCCCGCGTTCCCTGCAAAGCATGTGGGAAACCTGGCAGGAGATGCACGAGCCGGGCACGCGTCGTTCCCTGCGCGAATGGCTGCACGACAGCCAGATGGACCTGCACGATATTCACGTGGGTTATTCTTCAGGCACCTTCAGCCTGCAGGAGCGCGCGTGGGCGGAGCAGCTCTACCTGAACATGTGCCATGAAGTGCAGAAACAGCTCGACCCGAGCAACCGCGCGCACCGTCCGATAATCGACGAGCTGCAGGAGCGTATGGCGGATAAGATTTACGTCAACTTCTCGCTGTTCCAGTCGATGCCGGATGCCTGGGGTATCGACCAGCTGTTCCCTGTTCTGCCGCTGGAAGGGCTGAACCATGCCCCGGAACGCCGTGCGGTGCTGCTGGACATCACCTGTGACTCCGACGGTGCCATCGACCACTACGTCGACGGTGACGGTATCGCAACGACGATGCCAATGCCTGAGTACGACCCGGAGAACCCGCCGATGCTGGGCTTCTTTATGGTCGGCGCGTATCAGGAGATCCTCGGCAACATGCACAACCTGTTTGGTGATACCGAAGCGGTGGACGTGTTCGTGTTCCCTGACGGCAACGTGGAAATCGAGCTGTCCGATGAAGGGGATACCGTGGCGGACATGCTGGAATACGTTCAGCTGGATCCGAAAAAACTGCTCACCCAGTTCCGCGACCAGGTCAAAAATACCGGGCTGGACGATGCGCTCCAGCAGCAGTTCCTGGAAGAGTTTGAAGCGGGTCTGTACGGGTATACCTACCTGGAAGACGAGTAGGAAAACCTCCCTCTCCCTGTGTGAGAGGGGCGGGGTGAGGGCATCAGACCGCACAATGCCCTATACTCACTTGAACCCGTATGCATTACCGGCGATAATTCGTCCCAATAAGCGATTTACGAATCAATCCCTTCCTCGTCGGGTTTAACGACGCGGAGGGGATTTTTTTTCATCTGTTTTTAATGTATCGACTTTAAAAGAGGTCAGGACATGAGCACTTTAGGTCATCAGTACGATAACTCTCTGGTATCTAACGCGTTTGGTTTTTTACGCCTTCCAATGAACTTCCAGCCGTACGACAGCGACGCTGACTGGGTGATCACCGGCGTGCCTTTCGATATGGCAACATCTGGCCGCGCGGGGGGACGTCACGGCCCGGCAGCGATCCGTCAGGTTTCCACTAACCTGGCCTGGGAGCATAACCGCTTCCCGTGGAACTTCGACATGCGCGAGCGCCTGAACGTGGTGGACTGCGGTGACCTGGTGTACGCCTTCGGCGACGCGCGTGAGATGAGCGAGAAGCTGCAGGCGCACGCCGAGAAGCTGCTGGCTGCCGGTAAGCGCATGCTCTCCTTCGGCGGCGACCACTTCGTGACCCTGCCGCTGCTGCGCGCCCATGCGAAGCACTTCGGTAAAATGGCGCTGGTGCACTTCGATGCACATACCGACACCTACGCGAACGGCTGCGAGTTTGACCACGGCACCATGTTCTTCACCGCGCCGAACGAAGGTCTGATCGACCCGAACCACTCCGTGCAGATCGGTATTCGCACCGAGTTCGACAAAGACAACGGTTTCACCGTGCTGGATGCGGGCCAGGTTAACGATCGCGGCGTCGACGACATAATCGCTCAGGTGAAGCAGATCGTGGGTGATATGCCTGTGTATCTGACCTTCGACATCGACTGCCTGGATCCGGCATTTGCACCGGGCACCGGTACGCCGGTCATCGGTGGTTTGACCTCAGATCGTGCCATCAAGCTGGTGCGCGGCCTGAAGGATCTGAACATTGTCGGAATGGACGTGGTGGAAGTGGCGCCTGCGTACGACCAGTCCGAGATCACCGCGCTGGCCGCAGCGACTCTGGCGCTGGAGATGCTCTACATTCAGGCTGCTAAAAAAGGCGAGTAATCCTCGCCTGGCGTGAAAAAAACCTCTCGATTGAGAGGTTTTTTATTGCCTTTAGAACACGTTAAACGGGTATTCCACGTAAGCGCGGATCTCGTCCCCGCCCACGTTGTACTCGCTGGCGTTGCTCGATACGCGCAGGACGGAGTAACGCAGTTTCAGCTTCAGATCCTTCGCCGGACCATCCTGTACCTGGTACTGGATCTGGTTAAACCACTCGTGCTCTTTGCCGTTGCTGGTTTCAGAGGTTTTGATGTTATCGCCGCGCACGTAGGCGGTGGTCCAGCTCAGGCCCGGTAAGCCAAGGCCGGCAAAGTCCAGACCGTAGGATGCCTGCCAGGAACGTTCATCTTCGCCGTTAAAATCAGACCAGTAGGAGTTCGCCAGCCAGATGGTGTTTCCGCCGTCACCCACACCGCCCTTGTCACGATAGCCGCCGTAGTTGTAGCCGGTGCTGCCGCTGCTCTGCTGGTACGCCACTTTGAACGTGTGAATGTCCCAGATGTAGCTCGCCGCCAGGCTCCAGATGGTGTTGCTGCGGCCCGTGTCGAGGCTGTCCGCGTAACCCTGGTCCAGTCGGGAGTTATAGCCGTTGAAGTCGAGCACCAGCTGCTGCCCGGTGCTGAAAGGCTGTTTGAAGTTCATGCCCAGGTACTGCTTGTTCATCACCTCTTCATTATGAGAGGCGTACAGCGCGCCGCTGAACTGGTCGTTAAACTGATAGCTCGCACCGCCGAAGGAGAGGCTCTTCAGCCCGCTGTCGTGGCGGTCATCGCTTTTACGCTGTTCGTCAGTGAAGTAACCTGCCTTGACTTCCAGACCGTCGATCTCTTTCGAGGTCAGCATGGTGCCGGTGTAGCTTTCAAACAGCAGGCGAGAGCTGTCGGCATTGATGATAGGCAGCTCAGGACGCTGATTCCCGTAGCTCAGTACGGTATTCGAGATGCGCATTTTGGCGGTGGCGCCAAACTTTGCCAGATCGGATTTTGCCCGGCCGTCATCTTCCTGCTTAAAGAAGTCGATGCCGCCCGCGCCGATCTTGCCACGGCCGCCGTCCAGGCGCACGCCGTATTGAGCAATACCGTCCACGCCAAAGCCTACCAGCCCTTCGGTATAGCCGGATGCAAACGTGGCAATGATCCCCTGACCCCATTCGGCTTTGTCCTGCTGGCCCTGATGGTAATCGCGGCTGATATACGCATTGCGTAAAAACAGGTCCAGATGGCTGTCGTCAATAAAACCCTGGCTGTCGGATTGCTGGCTTGCAGCGGCAGGTAATGCGGCAAATAAGCTTAAAGCAATTAATGATAATTCTTTTTTCACGGAGGGAACGTCTCTGTCTGGATATAGTAATTTGAATAACTGCGGGGGGATAATTACCGGAAAAAGAGACCTTTGCAATAATTATGTGACCAGACATTTCAATGCGATAGGGCAGATTTGGCGGGGCTTTCAGGGGTGTTATCGATACGTGCTGTTAAGTTAACAATTCATGCGAAATAAAAAGGAGGCAAAACTGCCTCCTTCTGAAATTATTTAATTCCGTCTGCGGCCATACGGTCGCGAATATGCTGTGCGCGCGCTTCTGAGGCAGGGTGATCGTCAAACATGGAGCTTTGGCGTCCGGCTTCCAGCTTGGCCAGCTTTTCGAAGCTGGTGGCTAAACCTGATGGATTAATGCCGCGTTTGCGCAACAGATCGTAGGAGTAGTCATCCGCCTCGGACTCCTGACGCTGTGAGAACTGAGAGTTAACCAGTTTTTCACCCACGTCGCCAAGCTGTGACTGCGACAGGCTGCCAACGATACCGCCCGCAGAGGCCGCCGCTGCGCGGATGGCGTTGGTGCCCAGGGCAACCTGCATCCCTTTCTTCACGTGGCCCAGGGCAACGTGGCCCATTTCGTGGCCGATCACCGCTTCCACTTCGTTGTCGGTCATCATGTCCATCAGCCCGCTATAGACGCGGATACAGCCGTTCGCCATCGCGAAGGCGTTCACGTCTTTCGCCATGTACACCTTGTAGTTCACCGGCTGGCCGTTAATGTTGTCGCCCAGCGCGGAAGCAATCTTATTCAGACGCTGCGTGTAGGTACTGTTATCCGGCGCAAGCGTGGCTTTTCCGTCCATATCTTTACAGGCCTGGTCGCTCAGCGCTTTCACCTGCGCATCGCTCAGGGAATAGGCCTGAAAGGCCTCTGCGCCTGACGTCATCAGACCGTTAGAATCCATATTCTGACAGCCGCTCAGCAGGAGCGTTGTACCCAGGGCCAGCACTATTGCACGCATTTTCATGAGGTTGCTTCCGTACTCGTTAAACTGAATAAAATCCGAAAAGGGCACCGTCAGCGAAGCCGGTGTCGGGCTAAGTATAAGGAATATCTGCAGGGCCGGGCGAGCAGATTGCGCAACATGCGAGCATGATCCAGAGATTTCTTAAGCTGCAAAAGAATGGTCCATGTACATGGCATGCCGCTTGGGTTACATTGTTGGCACTTTTTTCCGGCGTAGCCCAAAACGCGCTGTCGTCAAGGGCATGGCCTTTAACAGTCCGATCTGGAGTTAAAATGTCCTCACGTAAAGAGCTTGCTAATGCTATTCGTGCGCTGAGCATGGACGCAGTACAGAAAGCCAAATCCGGCCACCCAGGGGCCCCTATGGGTATGGCTGATATCGCCGAAGTCCTGTGGCGCGATTTCCTGAACCACAACCCGCAGAACCCGTCATGGGCTGACCGCGACCGTTTCGTACTGTCTAACGGCCACGGCTCTATGCTGATCTATAGCCTGCTGCACCTCACCGGCTACGATCTGCCTATCGAAGAGCTGAAAAACTTCCGTCAGCTGCACTCCAAAACTCCAGGTCACCCGGAAGTGGGCTACACCGCTGGCGTAGAAACCACCACCGGTCCGCTGGGTCAGGGTATTGCTAACGCTGTGGGTATGGCGATTGCTGAGAAGACGCTGGCGGCGCAGTTCAACCGTCCTGGTCACGACATCGTTGACCACTTCACCTATGCGTTCATGGGCGACGGCTGCATGATGGAAGGCATTTCTCACGAAGTGTGCTCCCTGGCAGGTACCCTGAAGCTGGGCAAACTGGTTGCGTTCTATGACGACAACGGTATCTCCATCGACGGTCACGTTGAAGGCTGGTTCACCGACGACACCGCTAAACGTTTCGAAGCCTACGGCTGGCACGTTGTGCGTGGCGTTGATGGCCACGATGCTGACTCGATTAAACGTGCAGTAGAAGAAGCGCGCGCGGTGACGGACAAGCCGTCCCTGCTGATGTGCAAAACCATCATCGGCTTCGGTTCGCCGAACAAAGCGGGTACTCACGACTCCCACGGTGCGCCGTTGGGCGATGCGGAAATCGCACTGACCCGCGAAGCGCTGGGCTGGAAACACCCTGCATTCGAAATCCCATCTGAGATCTACGCTCAGTGGGATGCAAAAGAAGTAGGCCAGGCGAAAGAAGCGGCCTGGAACGAGAAGTTCGCTGCCTATGCGAAAGCGTTCCCGCAGGAAGCGGCTGAATTCACCCGTCGTATGAAAGGTGATATGCCGTCTGACTTCGACGCGAAAGCGAACGAGTTCATCGCTAAGCTGCAGGCGAACCCGTCTAAAATCGCGAGCCGTAAAGCGTCTCAGAATGCGATTGAAGCGTTCGGCCCTTGGCTTCCAGAATTCCTGGGCGGCTCCGCTGACCTGGCGCCATCTAACCTGACCCTGTGGTCTGGTTCTAAGCCAATCAACGAAGATAATGCCGGTAACTACATCCATTACGGTGTACGTGAATTCGGTATGACCGCGATTGCCAACGGTATCTCCCTGCACGGCGGTTTCCTGCCGTACACCTCTACCTTCCTGATGTTTGTCGAATATGCACGTAACGCCGTGCGTATGGCCGCGCTGATGAAACAGCGTCAGGTGATGGTCTACACCCACGACTCCATCGGTCTGGGCGAAGATGGTCCAACTCACCAGCCGGTAGAGCAGGTGGCTTCCCTGCGCGTGACGCCGAACATGAGCACATGGCGTCCATGTGACCAGGTGGAATCCGCAGTGGCGTGGAAATACGGCGTTGAGCGTCAGGACGGTCCAACCGCGCTGATCCTCTCCCGTCAGAACCTGGCACAGCAGGAGCGTACGCCTGAGCAGTTGGCGAACATCGCTCGCGGTGGTTACGTGCTGAAAGATTGCGCGGGCCAGCCAGAGCTGATCTTTATCGCCACCGGTTCTGAAGTTGAACTGGCGGTTGCAGCGTGGGAAAAACTGACTGCCGAAGGCGTGAAGGCGCGCGTGGTCTCCATGCCGTCAACCGATGCGTTCGACAAACAGGATGCCGCATACCGTGAATCCGTGCTGCCTAAAGCGGTTTCCGCTCGCGTGGCAGTGGAAGCGGGTATCGCTGACTACTGGTTCAAATACGTGGGCCTGAACGGCGCTATCGTCGGTATGACCACCTTCGGTGAATCTGCTCCTGCAGAACAGCTGTTCGAAGAGTTCGGCTTCACCGTTGAGAATGTTGTCGCGAAAGCGAAAGAACTGCTGTAATTGTTTGTAAGGTGCGGGCTGATGCCCTCACCCCAGCCCTCTCCCACGGGAGAGGGTGCAAACACTAAAAAACGGTAACCTCTCGGTTACCGTTTTGCTTTTCCCCTGCCGCCATTATTCCACCTAAAATGTGACGCAAGTCATATAGCTCGCTTATTCATCTGGACAGACATTCCTTTTATTCCCCGATTCGCTTATTCTTGCTGAAGCGTTTCAGTCGATTAAATGTTCGACAATTGACCAATCAATCGCAGTTTGTGACAGCAAGGATTCCCCTTCGGGCGTAGCTGGATTACTCTTTCAGCCACCTCAAACTCAGGGATTGCTTTGCAGGAGATCTATGACCGTACGCGTAGCGATTAATGGCTTCGGTCGCATCGGACGTAACGTGGTTCGTGCTTTATATGAATCCGGACGTCGGGCGGAAATAACCGTGGTGGCAATCAATGAACTGGCGGATGCTACGGGCATGGCGCATTTGTTGAAATATGACACCAGCCACGGACGCTTTGCCTGGGACGTACGCCAGGAAAGAGATCGGCTTTTTGTTGGTGATGACGCTATTCGTGTACTGCATGAGAACAGCATCTCCGGGCTACCCTGGCGTGAACTGGGCGTGGATGTGGTGCTTGACTGTACAGGCGTGTACGGCAACCGCGAACATGGCGAAGCGCATCTTGCTGCAGGCGCGAAAAAAGTCCTGTTTTCTCATCCCGGCAGTAACGACCTCGACGCGACCGTCGTGTTTGGCGTCAACCAGCATGAGCTGCAGGCCGAACACCGCATTGTTTCCAACGCCTCCTGTACCACCAACTGCATTATTCCGGTCATCAAACTGTTAGACGATGCGTATGGCATTGAATCCGGCACCGTGACCACGATTCACTCCGCCATGCACGATCAGCAGGTTATCGACGCCTACCATCCGGATTTACGACGCACTCGCGCGGCGAGCCAGTCAATCATTCCGGTGGACACGAAACTGGCTGCAGGGATCACCCGAATTTTTCCGCAGTTTAATGACCGGTTTGAAGCGATTGCCGTGCGCGTCCCGACGATTAACGTCACCGCAATCGACCTTAGCGTGACGGTGAAAAAACCGGTAAAAGCCTGTGAAGTCAACCTCTTGCTGCAAAAAGCGGCACAGGGGGCATTTCATGGTATAGTTGACTATACGGAATTACCGTTGGTCTCAGTAGATTTTAACCACGACCCGCACAGCGCCATCGTCGATGGCACGCAAACGAGAGTCAGTGGTGCACACCTTATCAAGACGCTGGTCTGGTGTGATAACGAATGGGGCTTTGCTAACCGAATGCTCGACACCACGTTAGCAATGGCCGCTCAAGGTTTCAGGTAAGACGCATTGTGCGTCTGCAAAACTTTAAGAATCAACGAGAGGATTCACCATGTCTGTAATTAAGATGACCGATCTGGATCTGGCTGGTAAACGCGTTTTCATCCGTGCCGATCTGAACGTACCGGTTAAAGATGGCAAAGTGACCAGCGACGCGCGTATCCGTGCATCTCTGCCAACCATCGAACTGGCTCTGAAGCAGGGCGCGAAAGTGATGGTCACCTCCCACCTGGGTCGTCCAACTGAAGGCGAGTACAACGAAGAGTTCTCTCTGCTGCCAGTGGTTAATTACCTGAAAGACAAACTGTCCAACCCGGTTCGCCTGGTGAAAGATTACCTGGACGGCGTTGAAGTTGCAGCCGGTGAACTGGTTGTGCTGGAAAACGTTCGCTTCAACAAAGGCGAAAAGAAAGACGACGAAACTCTGTCCAAAAAATACGCTGCGCTGTGCGACGTATTCGTGATGGATGCATTCGGTACGGCTCACCGTGCTCAGGCGTCAACCCACGGTATCGGTAAATTCGCAGACGTAGCGTGTGCCGGTCCTCTGCTGGCTGACGAACTGGAAGCGCTGGGTAAAGCACTGAAAGAACCAGCTCGTCCGATGGTGGCTATCGTTGGTGGTTCTAAAGTTTCTACCAAACTGACCGTTCTGGATTCCCTGTCTAAAATCGCTGACCAGCTGATCGTTGGCGGTGGTATCGCGAACACCTTCGTTGCCGCTCAGGGTCACAACGTGGGTAAATCCCTGTACGAAGCAGACCTGGTTGACGAAGCCAAACGCCTGCTGAGCACCTGCGATATCCCGGTTCCAACTGACGTTCGCGTAGCGACCGAGTTCTCCGAAACCGCAACTGCGACCCTGAAATCTGTAAACGACATCAAAGATGAAGAGCAGATTCTGGACCTGGGCGACGTTTCTGCACAGAAACTGGCTGAAATCCTCAAAAACGCAAAAACTATCCTGTGGAACGGTCCTGTTGGCGTGTTCGAATTCCCGAACTTCCGCAAAGGTACTGAAATCGTTGCTAACGCTATCGCAGACAGCGAAGCGTTCTCTATCGCAGGCGGTGGTGACACCCTGGCGGCAATCGACCTGTTCGGTATCGCTGACAAGATCTCCTACATCTCCACTGGTGGCGGCGCATTCCTCGAATTCGTGGAAGGCAAAGTACTGCCAGCAGTAGCAATGCTCGAAGAGCGCGCTAAGAAGTAAGCCATTCAAGGGCAGGGAAACCTGCCCAATTTTCAGCGCGCTTTTAAGAGCTCGCACCTTTTCTAACGGCCGAAGATACAGGACTAAGCAACATGTCTAAAATTTTTGATTTCGTAAAACCTGGCGTTATCACTGGTGATGACGTACAGAAAGTGTTCCAGGTAGCTAAAGAAAACAACTTCGCTCTGCCAGCAGTTAACTGCGTGGGTACCGACTCCATCAACGCCGTACTGGAAACTGCTGCTAAAGTTAAAGCGCCAGTTATTGTTCAGTTCTCTAACGGCGGCGCTGCGTTCATCGCAGGTAAAGGCGTGAAAACTGATATTCCTCAGGGTGCTGCAATCCTGGGCGCTATCTCTGGTGCGCACCACGTACACCAGATGGCTGAGCACTACGGTGTTCCAGTTATCCTGCACACTGACCACTGCGCGAAGAAACTGCTGCCGTGGATCGACGGTCTGCTGGACGCGGGTGAAAAACACTTCGCGGCTACCGGTAAGCCACTGTTCTCTTCTCACATGATCGACCTGTCTGAAGAGTCACTGCACGAAAACATCGAAATCTGCTCCAAATACCTGGCGCGCATGGCCAAAATGGGCATGACTCTGGAAATCGAACTGGGTTGCACCGGTGGTGAAGAAGACGGCGTGGACAACAGCCACATGGACGCTTCTGCACTGTACACCCAGCCAGAAGACGTTGATTACGCTTACACCGAGCTGAGCAAAATCAGCCCACGCTTCACCATCGCAGCGTCCTTCGGTAATGTACACGGCGTTTACAAACCAGGTAACGTGGTTCTGACCCCAACTATCCTGCGTGATTCTCAGGAGTACGTTTCTAAGAAACACAACCTGCCGCACAACAGCCTGAACTTCGTCTTCCACGGCGGTTCCGGTTCTTCTGCTCAGGAAATCAAAGACTCCGTAAGCTACGGCGTAGTGAAAATGAACATCGATACCGACACCCAGTGGGCAACCTGGGACGGTATCCTGCAGTACTACAAAGCGAACGAAGCTTACCTGCAGGGTCAGCTGGGCAACCCGAAAGGCGAAGACCAGCCGAACAAGAAATACTACGATCCACGCGTATGGCTGCGCGCTGCCCAGACTTCAATGATTACTCGTCTGGAGCAGGCATTCAAAGAACTGAACGCGGTAGACGTTCTGTAATTTGAGCTGCTAACAGCATCAGAAGGCCCGCAAATGCGGGCCTTTTTTTATGCTTTTTCAATACTCTGCCTGGCCGGTTTTTGTGATCTGTTTGGCAAACCCGGCGCTTTTTGTTTACCCTTTACGGACCTGCCTGTCTCCATGGGGGATGGATTTTGTGTTTTGGTTTAACAAAAGGAAGAATAAATGGAACAACTCGATGTTGTAGACAGCATCAATCACGCCGGTAACTGGCTGGTGCGCAACCAGGCTCTGCTGCTGAGCTATGCCGTGAACATCGTCGCGGCGATTGCCATCATCATCGTCGGGATGATCGTGGCGCGTATTGTCTCGAACGCGGTTAACCGCGTAATGCTGGCCCGTCACATTGACGCCACGGTGGCTGACTTCCTCTCCGCACTTGTGCGCTACGGCATTATCGCCTTTACGCTGATTGCGGCGCTGGGCCGTGTGGGCGTGCAGACCGCCTCAGTCATTGCAGTTCTCGGTGCCGCCGGTCTGGCTATTGGTCTGGCGCTGCAGGGCTCGCTTTCAAACCTGGCGGCAGGCGTTCTGCTGGTAACCTTCCGTCCGTTCCGCTCCGGCGAGTACGTTGACCTTGGCGGCATTGCCGGAACCGTGCTGCAGGTGCAAATTTTCTCAACGACCATGCGCACCGTCGATGGCCGCATCGTGGTTGTGCCGAACGGGAAAATCATCGCGGGCAACATCATTAACTTCTCCCGTGAACCGGTGCGTCGTAATGAACTGATTATCAGCGTGGCGTACGACTCTGACATCGATCAGGTGAAGTCGCTGATTACCAACATCATTGCTTCAGACGATCGCATTCTGAAAGACAAAGAGCAGACGGTTCGCCTGAATGAACTCGGCGCTTCCTCCATTAACTTTGTGGTACGTATCTGGAGCAAAAGCAGCGATCTGCAAAACGTGTACTGGGACGTGCTGGAACGCATTAAGCGCGACTTCGATGCCAACGGCATCAGCTTCCCGTACCCTCAGATGGACGTAAACGTCAAAAAAGTCAAAGAAGCCGAATAACTTGTCCCGCAGGCCCGGTAAGCGCTAGCGCCACCGGGCTTTATTTTCATAAGCACTGCTAATCCCCAATTAATATTATCAATTTCCTCTAATGTAATTCGCGCAGTATAGTCTCCTTCCAGAACAACACTGTGAGAATTTCGTCATGTTATCTTATTACTTTCAAGGGCTTGCCTTAGGTGCGGCCATGATCCTACCCCTTGGCCCACAAAATGCGTTTGTGATGAACCAGGGCATTCGACGCCAGTATCATCTGATGATTGCCCTGCTGTGCGCGGTAAGCGATTTATTGCTGATCTGTGCCGGGATTTTTGGCGGCAGCGCATTGCTGATGCAGTCTCCGTGGCTGTTGGCGCTGGTCACCTGGGGCGGCGTGGCGTTTCTGCTCTGGTACGGATTCGGTGCCCTGAAAACGGCGATGAGCAGCAACCTCGAACTGGCGAGCGCGGAAGTCATGAAGCAGGGCCGCTGGAAGATTATCGTCACCATGCTGGCGGTCACCTGGCTTAACCCGCATGTGTATCTGGACACCTTCGTGGTGCTGGGCAGCCTCGGCGGACAGCTGGACGTTGAGCCGAAACGCTGGTTTGCGCTGGGTACGGTTAGCGCCTCATTCCTCTGGTTCTTCGGTCTCGCCATTCTCGCTGCATGGCTGGCTCCTCGTCTGCGTACGGCCAAAGCCCAGCGCATCATTAATACGCTGGTGGGGCTGGTGATGTGGTTTATTGCTTTTCAGCTGGCAAAAGAGGGGATTCACCACGTTCAGGAATTGTTCAACTAATCCTTGTCTTATGGACAACTGAACAAGACCCGCTAAGCTTGCTGGCATGCGCCCTGTTAATGGGCACTCTTCGCAACATGGAGGAATAACAGTGAAGTTTAAGGTGATGGCCCTGGCGGCATTAGTAAGTTTTGGTGCGGTGTCGGTGCAGGCAAGTGAACTGCCGGATGGCCCGCACATCGTCACTTCAGGCACCGCAAGCGTGGACGCGGTACCCGATGTTGCAACGCTGGCAATTGAAGTCAATGTGTCTGCGAAAGATGCGGCATCGGCCAAGAAGCAGGCTGACGATCGTGTTGCGCAATATCTCTCTTTCCTCGAGCAGAACGGTGTCGGTAAAAAAGATATCAACTCCGCGAACCTGCGTACTCAACCTGATTACGACTACCAGAATGGCAAAAGCATCCTGAAAGGCTACCGTGCCGTGCGTACCGTCGAAGTGACCGTGCGTCAGCTGGATAAGCTTAACTCGCTGCTGGATGGCGCGCTGAAGGCGGGTCTGAACGAAATTCGTTCCGTGTCGCTGGGCGTTGCGCAACCGGAAAAATACAAAGACGAAGCGCGTAAAGCGGCGATTGATGATGCCATTCACCAGGCGGAACAGCTGGCTTCTGGCTTTAAGAGCAAGCTCGGCCCGGTTTACAGCGTGCGTTACCACGTCTCTAACTACCAGCCAAGCCCGATGGTGCGGATGATGAAGGCCGATGCGGCGCCTGTATCCGCTCAGGAAACTTACGAGCAGCCAACCATCCAGTTTGACGATCAGGTGGATGTGGTGTTCCAGCTGGAGCCAACTCAAACTCAGCACACTGAGGCGGCTAAGGCACAGTAATTTGCCCTCACCCTAACCCTCTCCCACAGGGAGAGGGAATTCTAGCGATTAATCCTGTCTCAACACCTTGTGCCCAAACGCCAGCAGCGCGTCTGTGACGTTGCGCATCATGCGGCTTTCTGGCGCAAACCGGTGCCAGTAGAGCATCCGGCGCTGATACAGCCCCGGCGTGAGGTCAATCAGCTCACCGCTTTTCAACTCTTTCTCAATCTGCAGATGCGGGATCATGCAGCAGGTGGTGCCCTGACGCGCAAGCTGTACGAAGGCTTCAGACGAGTTGACGATATGGCACGGCACGCTGCCCGGCGGCAGATCGAAGTTTTGCTGCAGGAACGCCTGATGCATATCGTCCAGATGGTCGAACGCCACGGCAGGGGCTTTCAGCAGCGCCGCGCGGGTGACGCCGTTCGGGAAGTAGCGCTCGGCAAAGGCTTTTGAACCGACAAACAGGTAATCCAGCGCGCCCAGCTGATCCACCAGGCAGCTTGGCAGTGCCTGAGGCTGAATACTGACCGCCCCAACCACCTCACCGCGACGCAGGCGTTCCTGGGTACGGGTTTCATCTTCAACCTGTAAATTCAGACGGATAGGGGAATCCGCTAATACCGGCGCAAGGGCCGGCAGCAGCCAGGTTGCCAGGCTGTCGGCGTTGACCGCCAGAGAGAGCAGCAGCGGCGTAGAGCCCGTTTGTTCGTCACCCAGCCACTCGTCTTCCAGCAGTTCAACCTGGCGCAGCAGGGCGAGAAGCTTTTGCCCTTGCTCGGTTGGACGTGGCGGCACGGTGCGTACCAGCAGCGGCTGGCCGAACATGTTTTCAAGCTGTTTGATACGCTGTGATACGGCGGACTGGGTGATGCAAAGCTTTTGCGCCGCGCGCTCAAAACCGCGTTCACGAATAACTGCATCAAGTGCCTGTAGTGTTCTGTAGTCCGGACGTTTCATTGCTCTGGCTGGCTCCTTAATTTTGCTTATTCTGCACTATGACACAATTTTCCCTTCGTGGCAGACGAATTCCATTCGACGTGTTCTATAATGCGCCCTGAGTTTTCACACCACAGGCAAAACGATCATGACGCAGGATGAACTGAAAAAAGCAGTAGGATGGGCCGCTCTCCAGTACGTGCAGCCGGGTACCATTGTCGGTGTCGGTACGGGATCAACCGCGGCACACTTTATCGATGCGCTGGGCACGATGAAGGGGCAAATCGAGGGCGCGGTTTCCAGCTCTGATGCTTCCACGGAAAAGCTGAAAAGCCTCGGCATTACCGTTTTCGATCTCAACGAAGTGGATCGTCTGGGGATTTACGTTGATGGCGCGGATGAAATCAACGGCCACATGCAGATGATCAAAGGCGGCGGCGCGGCGCTGACGCGTGAAAAGATCATCGCTTCTGTAGCGGACAAGTTCATCTGCATCGCGGACGCCTCCAAGCAGGTCGACATTCTGGGGAATTTCCCGCTGCCGGTCGAAGTGATCCCAATGGCCCGTAGCGCGGTTGCACGTCAACTGGTGAAGCTGGGCGGTCGTCCGGAATACCGCCAGGGCGTGGTGACCGATAACGGCAACGTGATCCTTGACGTTCACGGTCTGGAAATTCTCGACGCGATTGCGCTGGAAAATGCCATCAACGCTATCCCAGGCGTAGTGACCGTAGGGCTATTCGCCAACCGTGGCGCGGATGTGGCGCTGATAGGCACCGCTGACGGCGTGAAAACCATCGTAAAATGATCTGACGGGGGGAGTCCTCCCCCCGCTAAAAAATTTTTGAAAAGCTAAATTCGGTGACTTGTGTCACGTTTTTCCGCCTCTTTTGCCGATCCTGCCGCGTTTGTAAATTTCCATAGCATTTTCCTCTGACATTTTGCTCTGTATGACTTTTCTTCAGAGTGCCGACGCAAACGTTCATATTGCTGCAATAGTTTTTTTTGATATGTTGGCTACAGCGGATTCATATCCAGCACAACATCAGTTCAGACAAAAACAGGGTCGGGTAAATGGCAAAGGTATCACTGGAGAAAGACAAGATTAAATTCCTGCTGGTCGAGGGCGTGCATCAAAAAGCAATCGATAGCCTTCGTGCGGCAGGTTACACCAACATCGAATTTCACAAAGGCGCGCTCGATACCGAAGAGCTGAAAGCGTCCATCCGTGATGCCCACTTCATTGGCCTGCGATCCCGTACTCACCTGACTGAAGAGGTTATTGCCGCGGCGGAAAAGCTGGTGGCTATCGGCTGCTTCTGCATCGGTACCAACCAGGTTGACCTGAATGCTGCCGCCAAACGCGGTATTCCCGTCTTCAATGCCCCGTTCTCCAACACCCGTTCCGTGGCGGAGCTGGTGATTGGCGAACTGCTGCTGCTGCTGCGCGGTATTCCTGAAGCGAACGCCAAGGCGCACCGCGGCGTGTGGAACAAGCTGGCGTCCGGCTCTTTCGAAGCGCGTGGTAAAAAGCTGGGGATTATCGGTTACGGCCACATCGGTACGCAGCTCGGTATTCTGGCGGAATCCCTGGGCATGCACGTATTTTTCTACGATATCGAAAGCAAGCTGCCGCTGGGCAATGCGACCCAGGTTCAACACCTGTCTGACCTGCTGAACATGAGCGACGTGGTGAGCCTGCACGTGCCGGAAAATGCGTCCACCAAAAACATGATGGGCGCGGAAGAGCTGGCGCTGATGAAGCCGGGCTCACTGCTGATCAACGCCGCGCGCGGCACGGTTGTCGATATCCCGGCCCTGGCGGATGCGCTGAAGCGCAAGCATCTGGCGGGCGCGGCCATCGACGTCTTCCCGACGGAGCCTGCGACCAACAGCGATCCGTTTACCTCTCCGCTGTGCGAGTTCGACAACGTGATCCTGACGCCGCACATCGGCGGTTCCACCCAGGAAGCTCAGGAGAATATCGGTCTGGAAGTGGCGGGTAAGCTGAGCAAATATTCCGACAACGGTTCTACGCTCTCTGCCGTGAACTTCCCTGAAGTATCTCTGCCGCTGCACGGTGGTCGTCGTCTGCTGCACATCCACGAAAACCGTCCAGGCGTGCTGACCGCGATCAACCAGATCTTTGCCGAGCAGGGCGTCAACATTGCCGCGCAGTATCTGCAGACGAACTCGCAGATGGGTTACGTGGTTATTGATATCGAAGCGGATGACGATGTGGCCGAAAAAGCGCTGCAGAGCATGAAGGCGATTCAGGGGACGATTCGCGCGCGTCTGCTGTACTGATGGTGCGAGGTAAATGCAAAACGGTAACGATAGTTACCGTTTTTTATGTTTTCACCCTCTCCCTGTGGGAGAGGGCTGGGGTGAGGGCATCAGGCCGCACGTTTGATTCACCATTCCCATAACTTTGATGGCGTCACCACCGCCGGCAACGGCACATCCCATTTCTCCACCGGCAACGCCTCCACGCCCTGACAATCATGCGCATAACCCACCGGCTGCAACCCGTACTGCTGCCAGTTTTGCAGCGTCCGGTCATAAAAACCGCCGCCCATCCCTAAACGCTGGCCCTGTTCATCAAACGCCACCAGCGGTGTAATCAATACATCCAGCTGTGACAGCGGCAGCACGTCGCGCACGTCGAGTTTCGGTTCGGTGATTTTCAGGCGATTCACCACCAGCTCGCTGTGCGGGTGATAGTGCAGAAACAGCAGATTCCCCTCGCTGAACGGGTGCAGAACCGGCAGATAGACCTTCTTCCCGGCGCGCCAGAGCTGCTCTATCAGCGGTTGGGTATCCAGCTCTCCATCAAATGACAGAAACAGCGCAACGGTGTGCGCCATCACGACAGGGGGATACGCCATCATACGGGCGGCGGCCTGCTGGGCAAAATGCGCTTGCCGATCGGCGGTTAACGCACGGCGGCGCTGGCGAATTAACTGACGGATGTCCTGGCGTGAAGCAGAAACTTCAGGGAATTGGGTCATGGTAGTCGGTAGAAGAAAAGAGAGGGAATCTCCGAGATGCCGCCGCAGGCTGTAACCCTTGAACCCTTGGTTCAAGGTGAATGTGTCGTCATAGTTTTAAGGCTTCTCGGACGGACCGAGCATGCTCACCAACCATGGAGCGCCACATTCTTGTGGTATGAAATATCGGCTCAGGGGACTGGCCCGCTTGCGAACATCTCAGAGAAATTTTGTCTTCACAGTTACTCTACCATAGTCAACTGAGAAGTGTTATTCAAACTTTGGTCCCGGTCTTTCGGGATTGCGACCTTGATCAAGCAGTGCCTGTTCTATGGTCTGCTGAAGCATTTTAATGCGCTGCTCCATGCTTGCCGCGTAGTCGCGGGTCTTCGCTTTTTCCTGAGTCAGTTCATAGCTGATGTTCAACGCGGCGATGAAAACCAGCTGCTCAGTATTTGTGACTCTAGTGCGTTCTTTTAGATCTTGCAACCGCTGATTCAAATCGTCCGCTGCCTGATTCAAAGCATCCCTTTGTTCAGGCGGACAATTCACTCGCAGTGAACGGCCAAAAATCTGGAGATCGACGGGTTGTGCAGACATGCCACCTTCCTGCTGATTGACTGCGCTGCCTTCGCCTGATGCCCCGGGGGCTGCGAAGGGGCGACACTATAGCTACCCTGATGTGAAGATACAAGCCCTTTTCTGGTATCACCAGGGTCCAAAGTGGTAGCATATCATGAAACTTCCCCCCAATGACGACGAATGCGCATGTCTATACAGAACGAAATGCCTGGTTACAAGGATTTAAACCAGTTACTGAACCAGCAGGGAGTCGGTTTAACCCCTGCCGAAATGCACGGTCTGATCAGTGGCATGCTGTGCGGCGGAAACAGCGACAGCTCATGGCAGCCGCTGATCCACGACCTCACGAATGAAGGGCTGGCGTTTGGTCACGAGCTGGCGGAAGCGCTGCGTAAAATGCACGCCGCAACCAGCGATTCGCTGGAAGACGATGGCTTCCTTTTTCAGCTTTATCTGCCTGAAGGCGACGACGTTAGCGTGTTCGATCGCGCCGACGCGCTGGCCGGCTGGGTAAACCACTATCTGCTGGGGCTGGGCGTGACGCAGCCTAAACTGGATAAAGTGACCGGCGAAGCGGGTGAAGCGATCGACGATCTGCGTAACATCGCCCAGCTTGGCTACGATGAAGACGAAGACCAGGAAGAGCTGGAAATGTCTCTTGAAGAGATTATCGAGTACGTGCGCGTAGCGGCACTGCTGTGCCACGACAACTTCACGCGCTCTCAGCCGACCGCGCCGGAAGTCCGCAAGCCAACCTTACATTAAGAAAAATAACGCACAGGAGGGTGTCATGGTTATCTCGAGTCAAGAGTATTCGCGCCGCCGTCAGGCGCTGCTGGCAACAATGCAGCCGGGCAGCGCCGCGCTGATTTTTGCTGCGCCCGAAGTGACGCGCAGCGCCGACAGCGAATATCCCTATCGCCAGAGCAGCGATTTCTGGTACTTCACCGGCTTTAACGAGCCGGAAGCGGTGCTGGTGCTGATTAAGAGCAATGACACCCACAACCACAGCGTGATTTTCAACCGCGTGCGCGATCTGACGGCCGAAATCTGGTTTGGCCGCCGCTTAGGCCAGGAGGCCGCACCGGAAAAGCTGGGCGTTGACCGCGCGCTGGCGTTTAGCGAAATCAATCAGCAGCTCTATCAGCTGCTTAACGGCCTCGACGTGCTCTATCACGCGCAGGGCGAATATGCTTACGCCGATGAGATTGTCTTTACCGCGCTGGATAAGCTGCGCAAAGGCTCGCGGCAGAACCTGTCCGCGCCGGCCACGCTGACGGACTGGCGTCCGGTGGTGCATGAGATGCGCCTGTTCAAGTCTGAAGAAGAGCTGAATTTGATGCGTCGTGCGGGCGAAATCAGCGCCCTGGCGCACACCCGCGCTATGGAAAAGTGCCGTCCCGGGATGTTCGAATACCAGCTGGAAGGCGAAATACATCACGAATTTAATCGCCACGGCGCGCGTTATCCCTCCTACAACACCATTGTTGGCGGCGGAGAAAACGGCTGCATTCTGCACTACACCGAAAACGAAAGCGCGCTGCGCGACGGCGATCTGGTGCTGATTGACGCCGGTTGCGAATATCAGGGCTACGCGGGGGACATCACCCGAACCTTCCCGGTGAACGGTAAATTCTCGCCGGCACAGCGCGCGATTTACGACATCGTTCTCGAATCCCTTGAGACGGCGCTCAGGCTGTATCGTCCCGGTACCTCCATCCAGGAAGTGACCGGCGAAGTGGTGCGCATCATGATTACCGGCCTGGTCAGGCTCGGGATCCTGAAAGGGGAGGTCGACACCCTGATCGCTGAAAATGCCCATCGACCTTATTTCATGCACGGCCTGAGCCACTGGCTGGGGCTGGACGTGCATGACGTTGGCGCGTACGGCACCGACCGTTCGCGCGTGCTGGAGCCGGGCATGGTGTTAACCGTGGAGCCGGGTCTGTATATCGCGCCGGATGCCGACGTGCCTGAAGAGTACCGCGGGATTGGCATTCGTATTGAAGATGACATCGTCATTACCGAAACCGGTAACGAAAACCTGACCGCGAGCGTCGTGAAAAACGCTGACGATATCGAGGCGCTGATGGCAGCGGCACGCGCATGAGCGTGATTATCGTTGGCGGCGGCATGACCGGGGCCACGCTGGCGCTGGCCATTTCGCATTTGACGAAGGGGCAGCTTGCGGTGCACCTGGTGGAAGCCGTCGCGCCGCAGGCAAAGAATCATCCCGGTTTTGATTCCCGCGCGATTGCCCTGGCGCAGGGCACCTGCCAGCAGCTGTCCCGCATTGGCATCTGGCAGGCCATCGCCGACTGCGCCACGGCAATCAAAACCGTCCACGTGAGCGATCGCGGCCATGCTGGCTTTGTCACGCTGGACGCGCAGGATTACCGCATTGACGCGCTGGGCCAGGTTGTTGAGCTGCACGACGTCGGGTTACGTCTGTTTCGTCTGCTCCAGGATGCGCCGGGCGTCACGCTGCATTGTCCGGCGCGCGTGGCCAGCGTGAGCCGCAGTGAGGCGTCGGTCAGCGTGACGCTGGAAAATGGCACCGTGCTTGAAGGCCAGCTTCTGGTTGCTGCGGACGGCTCGCGCTCGTCGCTCGGTGCCCAGTGTGGCGTGGAGTGGCGCCAGCAGCCTTACGGGCAGGAGGCGGTCATTGCGAACGTCTCTACCGCAGCTGAACACCACGGTAGGGCGTTTGAACGCTTTACGCAGCATGGCCCGCTGGCGATGCTGCCGATGTCGGACGGGCGCTGTTCCCTGGTCTGGTGTCATCCGCAGGATAAAGCTGAAGAGGTGAAGGCCTGGTCCGACGAACGTTTTTGTACCGAGCTGCAGAAAGCCTTTGGCTGGCGGCTGGGGCGTATTACCCATGCCGGCAAGCGGACAGTCTATCCGCTATCGCTGACCACGGCGTCTCAGTCCATCTCACATCGTCTGGCGCTTGTCGGTAACGCTGCTCAGACGCTGCATCCCATCGCGGGGCAAGGCTTTAACCTTGGCTTACGCGACGTCATGAGCCTGGCAGAATCACTGGCGCAGGCGTGGAGCGAGCAAAAAGACTGTGGCGCTTATTCGGTGCTAAGCCATTACCAGAAGCGCCGTCAGGCGGATAAAGAGGCCACTATCGGTGTGACCGATGGCCTGGTCCATCTTTTTGCCAACCGCTGGGCACCGCTGGTTGCGGGCCGCAACCTCGGGCTGATGGCGATGGAACTATTCATTCCGGCACGTGACGTGCTGGCGCAGCGGACCCTGGGTTGGGTCGCGCGTTAAGGAGTTATCACCGTGCAAAATGTTGATGTCGCCATCGTTGGCGGCGGTATGGTCGGACTGGCGCTGGCCTGTGGTTTACAGGGCAGCGGCCTGCGCGTGGCGGTGCTGGAGCAAAAGCAGCCCCAGCCCGTTGCCCCGGATGCCCCGCCGGAACTCCGCGTCTCGGCGATCAATGCCGCCAGCGAGAAATTGCTGACGCACCTTGGCGTCTGGGCAGATATTGTGGCGCAGCGCGCCAGCTGCTATCACGGCATGGAAGTGTGGGATAAAGACAGCTTTGGTCATATTGCTTTTGATGATGAAAGCATGGGCTACAGCCATCTGGGTCATATCATCGAAAACGCGGTGATCCACCACGCGCTGTGGCAGAAAGCACAGCAGTGCAGCGACGTGACGCTGATTGCGCCTGCGCAGATCCAGCAGGTGGCATGGGGCGAAAACGAGGCGTTTATCACCCTGCAAAGCGGCGATATGCTGACCGCGCGGCTGGTGGTCGGCGCTGACGGTGCCAACTCCTGGCTGCGTAATAAAGCCGATATCCCGCTGACCTTCTGGGACTATCGTCATCACGCTCTGGTCGCGACGATCCGCACAGAGGAGCCGCACGGCGGCGTGGCGCGGCAGATTTTCCACAACGACGGCATTCTGGCGTTCCTGCCGCTTGCCGATCCGCACCTGTGCTCGATTGTCTGGTCCCTGGTGCCGGAGAAAGCCCGGCAGATGCATGAGGCAGCGCCGGACGCCTTTAACCAGGCGCTGTGCGTGGCCTTTGATAACCGCCTTGGCCTGTGCACGCTTGAAAGCGAGCGGCAGGTGTTCCCGTTAACCGGCCGCTACGCGCGTCAGTTTGCCGCGCACCGTCTGGCGCTGGTCGGTGATGCGGCGCATACCATTCATCCGCTGGCCGGGCAGGGCGTCAACCTTGGCTTTATGGACGCGGCGGAGCTGGTTGAGGAACTGCGTCGCCTGCACCGCGAAGGCAAAGATATCGGCCAGCATCTGTACCTGCGTCGCTACGAGCGCAGCCGCAAGCACAGTGCGGCGATGATGCTGGCGGGCATGCAGGGCTTCCGCGAGCTGTTTGCCGGGGCGAATCCGGCAAAAAAACTGCTGCGCGACATTGGCCTCAAGCTTGCTGACACCCTTCCGGGTGTTAAGCCCCAACTCCTCCGTCAGGCGATGGGTCTTAACGATCTTCCCGACTGGTTACGCTAATTTAGACCCCTGTCACACTTTATTTTCCCGGCCTCTGCGCCGGGGAGATTTCCTCGTTTGAAATATTCTAATTTCACGTCATTTTTCGCATTAGAAAATCTAATATACGGGATTTTATGTTACGGAAATTCGGCCCGATTTTCCGCACGAAATATCAGCATGTGCTAAATCCTGTTAGATCATTGTTAATTTTGTGCGGGGTTAATCGCATTTTTCCAGTGAATAACTCTGTAGGCTTTTTAGCGTTTTTTGGTCATAAGCTAATGTGATGACCCGTTTTACCTTATGGTTAACCGCCGGTTTCGGTGGTAAGTTCGGGTAAAAGAGAACGTTTGCGTCGGCGCCAGGTAACGGGGCCGATACCGGGTTTCACGGTGAATTTTTCAACGAGGACAAGATGGCTCAACAGACTCCTTTGTACGAACAACACGTGTTATGCGGCGCCCGCATGGTGGACTTCCACGGCTGGATGATGCCGCTGCACTACGGCTCGCAGATTGATGAGCACCACGCGGTGCGCACCGATGCCGGTATGTTCGACGTGTCCCACATGACGATTGTCGATCTGCGCGGTAGCCGCACCCGGGAGTTTTTGCGTTATCTGCTGGCAAACGACGTCGCCAAACTGAAAACGCCGGGTAAAGCGCTCTATACCGGCATGCTGAATGCCTCGGGCGGCGTGATTGATGACCTTATCGTCTACTACTTCACTGAAGATTTCTTCCGCCTCGTTGTAAACTCCGCCACCCGCGAAAAAGACCTCTCCTGGATCACCCAACACGCCGAACCTTATGCCATCGACATCACCGTCCGTGACGATCTGTCGCTGATCGCCGTACAGGGGCCGAACGCGCAGGCGAAAGCCGCGTCTCTGTTTAACGACGAGCAGCGTAAAGCAACCGAAGGCATGAAGCCGTTCTTCGGCGTGCAGGCGGGCGATCTGTTTATCGCTACCACCGGCTACACCGGTGAAGCGGGCTACGAAATTGCGATGCCGAACGAGAAGGCCGCTGATTTCTGGCGTGCGCTGGTGGAAGCTGGCGTGAAGCCTGCGGGTCTGGGCGCGCGCGATACGCTGCGTCTGGAAGCGGGGATGAATCTTTACGGTCAGGAGATGGATGAAGGCGTCTCTCCGCTGGCCGCCAACATGGGCTGGACCATCGCGTGGGAACCGGCTGACCGTGACTTTATTGGCCGCGAAGCGCTGGAGATGCAGCGCGAGAAGGGCACTGAACAGCTGGTGGGCCTGGTGATGACCGAGAAGGGCGTACTGCGCGGCGAACTGCCGGTGCGTTTTACCGATGCCGACGGCATTCATCGCGAAGGCGTGATCACCAGCGGTACCTTCTCCCCGACGCTGGGCTACAGTATTGCACTGGCACGCGTGCCGGCGGGCATTGGCGAAACGGCGGTGGTGCAAATCCGCAACCGCGAAATGCCGGTCAACGTGACCAAACCGATTTTTGTTCGCGCCGGTAAGCCGGTCGCCTAATCATTTTTATCAGGAGAACTTCAATGAGCAATGTGCCAGCAGAACTGAAATACAGCAAAGAACACGAGTGGCTGCGCAAAGAGGCGGACGGCACTTACACCGTAGGGATCACCGAGCACGCGCAAGAGCTGCTGGGCGACATGGTGTTTGTTGACCTGCCTGACGTGGGCACGACCGTTAGCGCGGGCGACGACTGCGCCGTAGCGGAGTCCGTAAAAGCGGCATCCGACATCTATGCCCCTGTGAGCGGCGAAATCGTTGCCGTCAACGACGCGCTGAGCGATTCGCCGGAACTGGTGAACAGCGAGCCTTATGAAGGCGGCTGGATCTTCAAGATCAAAGCCAGCGACGAATCTCAGGTTGCCGCGCTGCTGGATGCGACCGCGTACGAAGCACTGTTAGAAGACGAGTAATCGTTTATCCCCCTCTCCTTTCGGGAGAGGGCAGGGGCGAGGGTGCCCATCTTCCCCTCACCCTAACCCTCTCCCAGAGGGAGAGGGAACTTAAATTCACTGCACGTTTCAGGAACCATCGCTCATGACACAGACTTTAAGCCAGCTTGAAAACCGTGGCGCCTTCATCGAACGTCACATTGGGCCGGATGCTCAGCAACAGCAGGAGATGCTGAAGACGGTTGGCGCGGATTCATTAAACGCACTGATCGGCCAGATTGTGCCAAAAGACATCCAGCTTGCCACGCCGCCTCAGGTGGGGGAAGCCACCACGGAATTCGCCGCGCTGGCGGAGCTGAAGGCTATCGCAGGCCTGAACAAGCGCTATAAGTCTTACATTGGCATGGGCTACACCAACGTGCAGTTACCGCCGGTGATCCTGCGCAACATGCTGGAAAACCCGGGCTGGTACACCGCTTACACCCCTTATCAGCCGGAAGTCTCTCAGGGCCGTCTGGAAGCGCTGCTGAACTTCCAGCAGGTGACGCTGGATCTGACCGGAATGGATATCGCCTCCGCCTCGCTGCTGGATGAAGCGACCGCCGCCGCCGAAGCGATGGCGATGGCAAAACGCGTGAGCAAGCTGAAAAATGCCAACCGCTTCTTCGTGGCGGCGGACGTGCATCCGCAGACGCTGGACGTGGTGCGTACACGCGCTGAGACCTTCGGCTTTGACGTGATCGTAGACGACGCTGACAAAGTGCTGGATCACCAGGACGTCTTTGGCGTGCTGCTGCAGCAGGTAGGCACTACCGGTGAAGTTCACGACTACGGCGCGCTGATTGCCGAGCTGAAATCCCGCAAAGTGGTTGTCAGCGTTGCCGCTGATTTTATGGCGCTGGTGCTGCTGACGGCGCCGGGTAAACAGGGCGCAGATATCGTATTCGGTTCAGCGCAACGCTTCGGCGTGCCGATGGGCTACGGCGGCCCGCACGCTGCGTTCTTCGGCGCGAAAGATGAATTCAAACGCTCCATGCCAGGCCGTATTATCGGCGTCTCAAAAGACGCTGCCGGTAACACCGCGCTGCGCATGGCGATGCAGACCCGCGAGCAGCACATCCGCCGTGAGAAAGCGAACTCCAACATCTGTACCTCCCAGGTGCTGCTGGCAAACATCGCCAGCCTGTACGCCGTGTTCCACGGCCCGGCAGGCCTGAAGCGCATTGCCAGCCGCATTCACCGTCTGGCCGATATTCTGGCCTGCGGCCTGCAGCAGAAAGGCCTTAAGCTGCGCCATGCCCACTACTTCGACACCCTGTGCGTGGACGTGGCGGACAAAGCGGCCGTGCTGGCGCGTGCGAATGCGGCAGAGATCAACCTGCGCAGCGACATCCACAACGCCGTCGGCATTACGCTGGATGAAAGCACCACCCGCGACGATATCCTGAACCTGTTCAGCGTGCTGCTGGGTGACGCGCACGGTCTGGACATTGATGCGCTCGACAAAGAGGTCGCGCTCGACAGCCGCTCCATTCAGGAAAGCATGCTGCGTAACGACGCGATCCTGACGCATCCGGTCTTTAACCGCTACCACAGCGAGACCGAGATGATGCGCTATATGCACTCTCTGGAGCGCAAGGATCTGGCGCTGAACCAGGCGATGATCCCGCTGGGCTCCTGCACCATGAAGCTTAACGCCGCGGCGGAGATGATCCCGATCACCTGGCCTGAATTCTCCGAGCTGCACCCGTTCTGCCCGCCGGAGCAGGCGGAAGGTTATCATATGATGATCAACCAGCTTTCCGACTGGCTGGTGAAGCTGACCGGCTACGACGCGCTCTGCATGCAGCCGAACTCTGGCGCGCAGGGTGAATATGCGGGCCTGCTGGCAATCCGTCACTATCACGAAAGCCGCAACGAAGGTCACCGCGATATCTGCCTGATCCCAAGCTCTGCCCACGGTACCAACCCGGCCTCTGCCCAGATGGCGGGTATGGAAGTCGTTGTGGTGGCGTGCGATAAGAACGGCAACATCGATCTGGCCGACCTGCGCGCGAAAGCCGAGCAGGCGGGCGACAAGCTCTCCTGCATCATGGTGACCTACCCGTCTACCCACGGCGTGTACGAAGAGACTATCCGTGAAGTGTGCGAAGTGGTGCACCAGTTCGGCGGTCAGGTTTACCTCGACGGCGCGAACATGAACGCTCAGGTGGGCATTACCTCTCCGGGCTTTATCGGCGCGGACGTGTCGCACCTCAACCTGCACAAAACCTTCTGCATCCCTCACGGCGGTGGCGGACCGGGCATGGGCCCAATCGGCGTGAAAGCGCACCTGGCGCCGTTTGTGCCTGGCCACAGCGTGGTGCAGATTGAAGGCATGCTAACCCGTCAGGGCGCGGTCTCTGCGGCACCGTTCGGCAGCGCCTCTATCCTTCCAATCAGCTGGATGTACATCCGCATGATGGGCGCGGAAGGGCTGAAGCAGGCGAGCCAGGTGGCGATCCTGAACGCTAACTATATTGCAACTCGCCTGAAGTCCGCCTTCCCGGTGCTCTATACCGGCCGTGACGGTCGCGTGGCGCACGAGTGCATCCTCGATATTCGTCCGCTGAAAGAGCAGACCGGCATCAGCGAGCTGGATATCGCCAAGCGCCTGATCGACTACGGCTTCCACGCGCCAACCATGTCGTTCCCGGTTGCGGGCACGCTGATGGTGGAGCCAACGGAGTCTGAAAGCAAAGCCGAGCTGGACCGCTTTATCGACGCGATGCTGGCCATCCGCATGGAGATCGACCGCGTGCAGGACGGCGAGTGGACGCTGGAAGATAACCCGCTGGTCAACGCCCCGCACACCCAGCACGAAATGGTGGCAGAGTGGAACCACGGTTACTCCCGTGAGCTGGCGGTCTTCCCGGCAGGCGTGGCAAACAAATACTGGCCGACCGTGAAGCGTCTCGATGACGTCTACGGCGACCGTAACCTGTTCTGCTCCTGCGTACCGATGAGCGAATACCAGTAATTTCTTTGCCGTACTGTAGGCCGGGTAAGCGTAAGCGCCACCCGGCTTTTTTATTGGGAGAAGATAATGGCAATTGCACTGGTCACCGGCGCCAGCCGCGGAATTGGGAAAGCCACCGCGCTGCAGATGGCTCGCGAAGGCTACACCGTGGCGGTGAACTATCATCACAACATTAAAGCCGCGACGGATGTGATCAACCAGATCGTTGAAGCGGGCGGTAAAGCCTTTGCCGTACGTGCGGACATCAGCGATGAAGCCCAGGTGCTGGCGATGTTTGACAGCCTCGATCGTGAAGGCGAGCCGCTTCGTGCGCTGGTCAATAATGCGGGCATTCTGTTTGAGCAATCGACTATCGAGAATTTGTCCGCAGAGCGCATTAACCGTGTTCTGGCGACCAACGTCACGGGCTACTTTCTCTGCTGCCGGGAAGCGGTAAAACGCATGTCCTTTAAGCATGGCGGCAAGGGCGGGGCGATAGTGAACGTCTCTTCCGCCGCGTCGCGCCTGGGCGCGCCGGGTGAATATGTGGATTACGCCGCGTCGAAGGGGGCGGTGGATTCGCTGACAACCGGGCTATCGCTGGAGGTGGCGGCGCAGGGCATTCGCGTCAACTGCGTACGTCCGGGTCTGATTTATACCGATATTCATGCGTCCGGCGGAGAGCCGGGGCGAGTGGATCGCGTGAAATCGTTGCTGCCGATGCAGCGCGGCGGCCAGCCGGAAGAGGTGGCGCAGGCGATTGTCTGGCTGCTGAGCGAGAAGGCGTCGTACGTAACGGGCAGTTTTATTGAGCTGGCGGGCGGGAAGTAAACCCCCTCACCCTAACCCTCTCCCAAAGGGAGAGGGGATCAATCGTAGGCCGGTGCAAGCGTAGCGCCGCCCGGCGTTAAAGTTTCTCGCCGTTGCTGGCAATCACTTCCTTATACCAGTTAAAGCTCTTCTTGCGGGAACGCGACATGTCGCCCGTGCCGTCGTCGTGCTTGTTCACGTAGATAAAGCCGTAGCGCTTGCTGTACTGGCCGGTGGTAAATGACACGCAGTCGATACAGCCCCACGGCGTATAGCCCATCAGATCCACGCCATCGTGCGTCACGGCTTTGATCATCTCTTCCACGTGGGCACGCAGGTAGTCGATGCGATAATCGTCGTTGATGCTGCCGTCTTCTTCCACCTTATCGTAGGCGCCGAACCCGTTTTCCACGATAAACAGCGGTTTCTGATAACGCTCGTACAGTTCGCACAGGGAATAGCGCAGGCCTACCGGATCGATCTGCCAGCCCCAGTCGGACGCTTTCACGTGCGGGTTTGGCACGCTGCCTTCAAAACCGGAAATCGCATCGCCGGTACCGCCTTCCGCTTTCACCGCGTTGGTCATGTAGTAGCTGAAACCTAAGTAGTCGCAGGTACCTTCACGCAGGATCTGCTCGTCGCCTGCCTCCATTTTGATGGAGAAGCCGCGGCGTTCCCACTCGTTCAGCACGTAGGACGGGTAGTATCCGCGCAGCTGGACGTCGGTAAAGACATAGCGCTCGCGCATCGATTCCTGGGCGAACATCACGTCTTCCGGCTTGCAGGAGAATGGATAGAGCGCCACCATGGCCAGCATGCAGCCAACTTTCATCTCAGGGTTGATGCGGCGTGCGGCTTTCACCGCCAGGGCGCTGGCCACAAACTGGTGGTGCAGGACCTGATACATGGTCTCTTCCGGATTTTCATGTTCGGTATAGACCACGCCCGAGCAGCAGTAGCCGAACAGCGGCGCGCGCCAGTTACGCTGGTTGTTGATTTCGTTGAAGGTCATCCAGTATTTGACCTTGTTTTTGTAGCGCTCAAAAACCACTTCCGCGAAGCGCACGAAGAAATCGACCACTTTACGGTTGGTCCAGCTACCGTACTCCTGCACCAGATGCAGCGGCATTTCGAAGTGGGAGAGGGTGATCACCGGTTCGATGTTATATTTCAGCAGCTCGTCGAACATGTCGTCGTAGAACTTCAGCCCCTCTTCGTTTGGCTGCGTTTCGTCACCTTTCGGGAAGATGCGCGTCCAGGCGATAGAGGTGCGGAAGCACTTGAAGCCCATCTCGGCAAACAGCTTGATGTCTTCTTTATAGTGACCGTGGAAGTCGATGGCCTCGTGGTTTGGGTAGTACTTACCCGGCACGACTTCCTGGGTGATTTCGCGCGGGACGCCGTGCGCGCCGCCGGTCAATACGTCACAAATGCTTGGCCCTTTGCCGCCTTTGTTCCAGCCGCCTTCAACCTGGTGAGCGGCAACCGCGCCGCCCCATAAAAAATCTTTTGGTAAGGTTAATTTTTTCATCGCTGCTCTTCTCAATAAATGGCTTATTGGCATCGAGTCTAGCAAAGCGAAATTGAATGTCACGATATAACAATTCACAGTAAATGTGATTTGTCACATCAAAAAAACAGGGTGTTTTATTCTGTGAGTTTCTTCGCCAGTTTACGTCCGAGAGATTCCAGAATATAAATGACGGGAATTTGCGTGGTGATGTCGTAGACGCCTGCAATACGCGTCTGAGGAACATGCCAGGAGAGATTAAAGTCCGCCAGTTTTGCGAGACGCGAGTGCTCGTGGCTGGTTATCGAGAGCACCTTGCAGTGATGCAGGCTGAACTGGCTGGCGAAGCGCAGGATCTCCTCGGTCTCGCCCGAGACGGAGAGCACAATCGCCAGCGCATTTTTCGCCATATCATTGGTGACCGGGAAATAAGGATCATCAATATGGTTACTGAATTTCCCGATATTAGAAAAGAAGCGTGCGCCATATTTTGCCAGCGAACCCGATGTTCCGGCACCGACGAATATAATTCGCTCGGACGATAAAATAATATCAACCGCCTTATCTAATAACGCATCGAACTCTTCATTATTCACGCTTTTAAAAAAGCTGATAATTTCACTGGCACCGAAATTCGCCTGCTGGGGCTCGTTCTGTTCAAGATAAAGCTTAAAGCGCACCCGAAATTCAGAATACCCTTCGCAGTTAAGCTTGCGGCAAAAGCGCAGGATAGTGGTGGTTGAGACGTCTGCCGCATCCGCCAGCTCGCGGATGGTCATGTACATCACTTTATCACGATTTTTTATGACATAGTTGTAGACCATCATCTCCAGGTTATTGAGACTGGCAATGGCGGAATGGGTGAACATACTCACAATGGCATAACTCTCATTCTGAACTCATCGTCATATCATAACATGCACCCGGAGGGCAGGATCCATTTTTATACTCTTGATTCATAATGATTAAATTTTTATGTGAACAATTGTTAGGTGAAAGATTTCATTATATCTATGATTTTTAGGTATAAATTTTGAAATGAAATTATTTTAGCTAACAGGTGTTCACTGGAATCATTCTCAGTTAGCATAGTTATGCGATGAATAATCATCTTTTGTTTTCCCGGAGTTTTGTATGGTGAGCAGACCATTAATCGCACAGGGATATTCGCTGGCTGAGGAAGTAGCCAACAGCATCAGCCACGGTATTGGCCTGGTGTTTGGGATTGTCGGTTTAGTGTTATTGCTGGTACAGGCGGTAGACGCCAATGCCAGCGCGATGGCCATTACCAGCTACAGCCTGTATGGCGGGAGTATGATCCTGCTGTTCCTGGCGTCGACGCTGTATCACGCGATCCCGCATCAGCGGGCCAAGATGTGGCTCAAGAAATTTGACCACTGCGCTATCTATCTTCTTATTGCAGGCACCTACACGCCGTTTTTGCTGGTGGGGCTCAACTCACCGCTGTCGCGTGGCCTGATGATTGTTATCTGGAGCCTGGCACTGCTGGGGATCCTGTTTAAGCTGACCATCGCGCACCGGTTTAAGGTGCTGTCACTGGTCACCTATCTGACAATGGGCTGGCTGTCGCTGATTGTGGTGTATCAACTGGCAATCAAACTGTCGGTAGGGGGCGTGACGCTTCTGGCCTTAGGTGGCGTGGTGTACTCGCTCGGCGTGATTTTCTACGTCTGCAAGCGCATCCCATACAACCATGCCATCTGGCACGGCTTTGTGCTTGGCGGCAGCGTATGCCACTTTTTGGCGATCTATTTGTACGTAGGGCAGGCGTAGTTTTTTCCACCGTGCGGGCGGTTGCCCTTACCCCGGCCCTCTCCCAAAGGGAGAGGGAATACACCTGAAGACAATTACTCTTCTAACGAATACGGCAACGGCTCGATGCTCAGCGTTTTCGCATCGTCACGCACGCGGAACACGCTGTCAGCTTCCATATCGTTGTTCATGACGGCCTGAACCAGAAGACTTCCATCATCCAGCTGTACGGCGGCTAACACGGTGCCGGTGCGGCGCCAGTTATCACCCATCTTCAGCTCTAAGTCTTCACCCGCTTCAGGTACACGGCTGGCATGACCCGCCAGCGTCCAGAGCGCTCGTTTGTTTGCCCCGCGGAATTTTGCTCGCGCCACCATCTCCTGGCCGGTGTAACAGCCCTTTTTAAAGCTGATGCCCCCCAGCGCCTGCAGGTTCGTTGCCTGAGGAATGAACTGCGCGCTGTTTGCTGCGTCAATCACCGGCAGACCCGCTTCGATGTTCAGTGCAAGCCACTGCTGACTGTTGTTGAGCTGCGCTTCGCCGCGCAGCGCTTCGGTCACGTGTTCGGCCGTTGCCGCATCCGTGACTAACAGGAAACGCTCCGCCGGGTGTTCAAACCACAGGATGGAGGTCGCGCCTTCGCTGACCACCTGCTTTTCTGCGTCCGGCAGTTCGCTGAAGAGATTTTTCAGCGCCGCTCGCGCCTGGAAACCAGCCACGCCCAGCAGGACATGTTCGTCGTCCGGGGCGATAGTGACTTTGGAAAAGACCGCGTACTTCTTCAGCTCTTTGAGCTGGGCCTCTTGCAGGCTGCGGCGCTCAATAAAGGCAAAGCCGTCCTGACGGCGGAAGAGGCGCAGGTTGCTCCACATTTTGCCTTTTGGGTCGCAATGCGCGGCCAGCAGGTGCTGGTGTTCGGTCATCTGACTGACGTCGGCGGTCACCTGGCCCTGCAGATATTTTTCGGCGTCGGCACCGGTGAGCGTTGCCAGCGCCCAGTCATCAAGAGAAATAAGCGTCAGCGGCAGACGCGCAGAGGCGGCGGGCTGGCGAGGAGAAAATGGTGTAAATGCCATAACGATATCCTGAATTGCTTAACGCTTTGATAATGCCTAATGGTAAAAGAGCCTGCAGGCAATGCAAGCGCTTTCAACAGACCATTTGTGCCCTAAACCGGTTATGCGTAGCGCTACGCAAAATAATGTAATCCGCTGTCTTTGTAGGGATTATTCTGGAAGCCTGCTCGGCGATCGCAATATTCCAGTAATGGAACGGTCAAAAACACGTTACACTAGCTGGTGTCCCCGTAGAGAAATAAAGAACACTGAACGGGGTACCGACTGTGCCAAACGTAATGCAGGAAACTGAACATGGATATTAACAACAAGGCCCGTATTCACTGGGCGTGCCGTCGCGGCATGCGTGAACTTGATATTTCCATCATGCCTTTCTTCGAATATGAGTATGACAGCTTAAGCGACGATGATAAGCGTCTGTTTGTTCGCCTGCTTGAGTCTGACGATCCGGATTTATTCAACTGGCTGATGAACCACGGCAAACCCGCCGACACCGAGTTGCAACGGATGGTGCAATTAATTCAAACACGGAATCGGGAACGTGGTCCTGTGGCAATCTGATCTTCGCGTCTCGTGGCGCTCGCAGTGGATGTCTTTATTGCTCCACGGCCTGGTTGCGGCCTTTGTGTTGCTGATGCCGTGGCCGCTGAGTTATACCCCGCTGTGGCTGTTGTTACTCTCGTTTGTCGTGTTTGACAGCGTACGCAGCCAGCGTCGCATTAATGCCCGTCAGGGAGAGATCAAGCTACTGATGGATTCCCGCCTGCGCTGGCAGGGTAAAGAGTGGGATATTCTTGGTATGCCCTGGATGCTCAACTGCGGCATGATGTTACGGTTACGCAAGGTGGACGGCGGGCGTTGCCAGCATCTGTGGCTGGCGGCTGACAGTATGGATTCTGCCGAGTGGCGAGACCTGCGCCGGATGCTGTTGCAACAGACGACGCAGGGGTAATGCGCGTTAGCTAAACTTTTCTGCCATTTCGCCCAGAATCTGCTCGCACCAGCTTTGCAGGCGCTCATCGCTGAGATCGTACTGGTTGGTTTCATCCAGCGCGAGCCCAACAAACAGCTCGCCGTCGGCAATAATCGGTTTTTTACTGGTGAACTCGTAACCTTCGGTTGGCCAGTAGCCGATAAACGACACTCCTTTCGGTGCCAGTTTGTCATGCAGCATGCCGAGCGCGTCCAGGAACCATTCCCCGTAACCGAGCTGGTCCCCCATGCCGTACATGGCAATGATTTTGCCGTCGAGGTTGACTGAGTCGAGTTGAGCCCAGTTGGCTTCCCAGTCTTCCTGTATCTCACCAAAATCCCAGGTTGGGATGCCAAGGATCAGGACATCGTACTGTTCCATCAGCGCGACCGCGTCATCTTTCAGGTTATGCAACGTCACCAGTTCCGGGCCAATGATGTCGCGAATTTTCTCTGCCGCCATTTCGGTGTAGCAGGTGCTGGAACCATAGAACAGACCAATATTCATCGCGTAACTATCTCAATTCTTGCTTTGACTATGCGCGTAGTGTACCAGAAACCGGTCGCAATCAGGCATAATGGCCTGACTGCAGAATCAAAGGGGCTGATGTGGAAAAGGATCTCGCACTGATCGAACAGTTTCTCGACGCGCTGTGGCTGGAGAAAAATCTGGCCGAGAATACCCTCAGCGCCTACCGTCGCGATCTCACCATGCTGGTGGAGTGGCTTGCGCACCGGGGGTTATCCCTTGCGAGCGCGCAGCGTGACGACCTGCAGGCGCTGCTTGGGGAACGTATTGCAGGGGGCTATAAAGCCACCAGTTCCGCGCGTTTGCTTAGCGCCATGCGTCGGCTGTTCCAGCATCTCTACCGTGAGAAGATTCGCGAAGACGATCCCAGCGCGCTGCTGGCTTCCCCTAAGCTTCCGCAGCGGCTGCCGAAAGATCTCAGCGAAGCACAAGTTGAGAGATTATTACAGTCACCGGCTGTTGACCTGCCGCTGGAGTTACGCGATAAAGCCATGCTTGAGCTATTGTATGCTACCGGCTTGCGCGTTTCGGAACTGGTTGGCCTGACGATGAGCGACATCAGCCTGCGTCAGGGCGTGGTGCGCGTCATTGGTAAAGGAAATAAGGAAAGGCTGGTTCCGCTGGGGGAAGAGGCGGTTTACTGGCTGGAAACGTACCTGGAGCACGGCCGTCCGTGGCTGCTCAATGGTACGTCTATCGACGTCCTGTTTCCGAGCCAGCGCGCCCAGCAGATGACGCGGCAAACGTTCTGGCATCGCATCAAGCATTACGCCACACTGGCGGGTATCGACAGTGAAAAGCTTTCGCCGCACGTATTGCGTCACGCCTTCGCGACGCATCTGTTAAACCACGGCGCTGATTTACGCGTGGTGCAGATGCTGCTGGGGCACAGCGATCTTTCCACGACGCAAATTTACACCCATGTCGCGACGGAACGCCTGCGGCAGCTACACCAACAGCACCACCCTCGTGCGTGAGTGCCGACGAATTGTAACAGGATCACATATGAAAAAGTCTTTCGCGCTGTTCACCCTGCTGGCAGCCTCATTTACCGGTTTCGCCCATGCGGACGATGCCGCCATCAAACAGTCGCTGGCTAAGCTTGGCGTCACCGGCAGCGATATTCAGCCAGCACCGGTCGCTGGGATGAAAACGGTACTGACCAACAGCGGCGTGCTGTACGTAACCGAAGACGGCAAACACATTATTCAGGGGCCAATGTACGACGTGAGCGGCGCGCAGCCGGTGAACGTCACCAACCAGCTGCTGATGAAAAACCTGAACGCGCTCGAAAAAGAGATGATCGTCTATAAAGCGGCGCAGGAAAAACACGTTATTACCGTCTTCACCGACATCACCTGCGGCTACTGCCACAAGCTGCATGAAGAGATGAAAGACTACAACGCGCTGGGCATTACCGTGCGCTATCTGGCCTTCCCACGCGCGGGCGTGCAGAGCCAGCCCGAGCAGGACATGAAGGCTATCTGGTGTGCGAAAGACCGCAACAAAGCGTTTGACGACGCGATGAACGGCAAAGGCGTTAAGCCGGCCTCCTGCGACATTGATATCGCTAACCACTATGCGCTCGGCGTGCAGTTTGGCGTGAGCGGTACGCCTGCGATTGTCCTGAGCAACGGCTATGTCGTTCCGGGCTATCAGGGGCCAAAAGAGATGAAAGAGTTCCTCGACGCGCACCAGAAACAGTTTGGTGGTAAATAATCCGCGTGAAAGCCCCGATAAAATTGCGCCGCCGCGAGGCGGTTGAACCGGTTGATTTGCCAGACGATCTCCCGGCGCTGCTTAAGCGCCTCTACGCCAGCCGCGGCGTGCGTCGCGCTGAGGATCTTGAGCGCAGCGTGAAAGGGATGCTGCCCTGGCAGCAGCTGAGCGGTATCGAAAAAGCTACCGAAATGCTCTACAACGCGCTGCGTGAAGGAACGCGGATTGTGGTGGTAGGGGATTTCGACGCCGACGGCGCAACCAGCACCGCGCTGAGCGTGCTCAGCCTGCGCGCGCTGGGCTGCGATAACGTCACGTATCTGGTGCCTAACCGTTTTGAAGACGGCTATGGCCTCAGCCCGGAAGTGGTCGATCAGGCCCACGCCCGCGGTGCGCAGATGATCATGACCGTCGATAACGGGATCTCCTCCCATGCGGGCGTCGATCATGCCCATGCGTTGGGGATCCCGGTGCTGGTTACCGATCACCACCTGCCGGGCGAAACGCTGCCGGATGCGGAAGCGATTATTAACCCCAACCTGCGCGACTGCGATTTCCCATCGAAATCCCTTGCGGGCGTAGGCGTGGCGTTTTATCTGATGCTGGCGTTACGGACCCTGCTGCGCGATAAGGGCTGGTTCGAATCCCGCGGTATTGCCGTGCCGAACCTGGCCGAATATCTCGATCTGGTGGCGCTGGGCACCGTCGCGGACGTGGTACCGCTCGATACCAATAACCGCATTTTGACCTGGCAGGGCCTAAGCCGCATTCGCGCGGGCAAGTGCCGTCCGGGGATCAAGGCGCTGCTGGAGATTGCTAACCGCGATCCGCTCAAGCTGGCGGCAAGCGATTTGGGCTTTGCCCTCGGCCCGCGTCTTAACGCAGCCGGAAGGCTGGACGATATGTCCGTCGGCGTGGCGCTGCTGCTGTGCGACAACATCGGTGAAGCGCGTGTGCTGGCCAACGAGCTGGACGCGCTGAACCAGACCCGCAAAGAGATTGAGCAGGGGATGCAGGCCGAAGCGCTGACCCTGTGCGAAAAGCTTGAACGCAGCGGCGATACGCTGCCGGGCGGCCTGGCGATGTACCATCCCGAGTGGCATCAGGGCGTTGTCGGCATTCTGGCGTCGCGCATTAAAGAACGTTTCCACCGTCCGGTGATCGCCTTCGCGCCCGCGGGTGACGGCACGCTGAAAGGCTCTGGCCGCTCGATTCAGGGGTTGCACATGCGCGATGCGCTGGAGCGTCTCGATACGCTGTACCCGGGTCTGATGATCAAGTTCGGTGGCCATGCGATGGCGGCAGGCCTGTCGCTGGAAGAGGCGAAATTCGACGAATTCCAGCGGCTGTTTGGTGAGCTTGTCACCGACTGGATTGACCCGGCCCTGCTGCAGGGGGAAGTGGTGTCCGATGGCGAGCTTTCACCGCTTGAGATGACGATGGACGTGGCGCAAATGCTCCGCGATGCCGGCCCGTGGGGGCAGATGTTCCCGGAACCGCTGTTTGACGGTCGTTTCCGTCTGCTGCAGCAGCGCATCGTCGGCGAACGTCATCTGAAGGTGATGGTCGAGCCCGTGGGCGGAGGACCGCTTCTGGACGGCATTGCCTTCAACGTCGATACCTCCATCTGGCCGGATAACGGCGTGCGCGAGGTCGAGCTGGCGTACAAACTGGACATCAACGAGTTTCGCGGTAACCGCACCCTGCAGATCATCATCGACAATATCTGGCCAATTTAGCGGCAGTAATCTCTATAAAAAAGGGCGTGGATTCGGTACAATCCCGCTCTTATCACCGCATTTTGACAAGTCCATAAAAGAAAACAGACCATGTTTGAAATTAATCCGGTAAAAAACCGTATTCAGGACCTCACGGAGCGCTCTGACGTTCTTAGGGGGTATCTTTGACTACGATGCCAAGAAAGAGCGTCTTGAAGAAGTAAACGCCGAGCTGGAACAGCCGGACGTCTGGAACGAACCTGAACGCGCACAGGCGCTGGGTAAAGAGCGTTCCTCTCTCGAAGCTATCGTAGATACGCTGGATCAAATGGCCCAGGGGCTGGAAGATGTTTCCGGTTTACTGGAGCTGGCCGTCGAAGCCGACGACGAAGAAACCTTTAACGAAGCCGTGGCAGAACTCGACGTGCTGGAAGAGAAGCTGGCGCAGCTGGAATTCCGCCGTATGTTCTCCGGCGAATACGACAGCGCTGACTGCTATCTCGATATTCAGGCTGGTTCTGGCGGCACCGAAGCGCAGGACTGGGCCAGCATGCTGACGCGTATGTACCTGCGTTGGGCTGAAGCGCGCGGCTTCAAAACCGAAATCATCGAAGAGTCTGAAGGTGAAGTTGCGGGTCTGAAATCCGTCACCATCAAGATCATTGGCGATTACGCCTACGGCTGGCTGCGTACTGAAACCGGCGTTCACCGCCTGGTGCGTAAGAGCCCGTTCGACTCCGGTGGCCGTCGTCATACCTCCTTCAGCTCCGCGTTTGTTTATCCGGAAGTTGATGAAGATATTGATATCGAAATTAACCCGGCGGACCTGCGTATCGATGTTTATCGCGCATCCGGCGCGGGTGGTCAGCACGTTAACCGTACGGAATCAGCGGTGCGTATTACCCACATTCCAACCGGGCTGGTAACACAGTGCCAGAACGACCGTTCCCAGCATAAGAACAAAGACCAGGCCATGAAGCAGATGAAAGCAAAGCTTTATGAGCTGGAGATGCAGAAGAAAAATGCTGAGAAACAGGCGATGGAAGACAACAAGTCCGACATCGGTTGGGGCAGCCAGATCCGTTCTTACGTCCTTGATGACTCCCGCATCAAAGACCTGCGTACCGGGGTTGAAACCCGCAACACGCAGGCGGTGCTGGACGGCAGCCTGGACCAATTTATCGAAGCAAGTTTGAAAGCAGGGTTATGAGGAACCAACATGTCTGAACAACAAGCACAGGGCGCTGACGCGGTAGTCGATCTTAACAACGAACTGAAAACCCGCCGTGAGAAGCTGGCAGCACTGCGCGAGCAGGGCGTGCCGTTCCCGAACGATTTTCGTCGTGACCACACCTCAGACCAACTGCACGCTGACTTCGACGCTAAAGAGAACGAAGAGCTGGAAGCGCTGAACGTTGAAGTGGCCGTTGCTGGCCGCATGATGACCCGTCGTATCATGGGCAAAGCCTCCTTCGTGACCTTGCAGGACGTGGGCGGCCGTATTCAGCTGTACGTTTCCCGTGACGACCTGCCGGAAGGCATTTACAACGAGCAGTTCAAGAAGTGGGACCTGGGCGATATTCTGGGCGCGAAAGGTAAACTGTTCAAAACCAAAACCGGTGAACTGTCTATCCACTGCACCGAGCTGCGTCTGCTGACCAAAGCCCTGCGCCCGCTGCCGGACAAATTCCACGGCCTGCAGGATCAGGAAGCGCGCTACCGTCAGCGCTACCTGGATCTCATCTCTAACGATGAATCCCGCAAGACCTTCAAAATTCGCTCCCAGATCATGGCCGGTATTCGCCAGTTCATGGTGAACCGCGACTTTATGGAAGTGGAAACCCCAATGATGCAGGTGATCCCTGGCGGCGCGTCTGCGCGTCCGTTCATCACCCATCACAACGCCCTGGACCTGGACATGTACCTGCGTATCGCGCCGGAACTGTACCTGAAGCGTCTGGTGGTCGGTGGTTTCGACCGCGTGTTCGAAATCAACCGTAACTTCCGTAACGAAGGTATCTCCGTTCGTCATAACCCAGAGTTCACCATGATGGAACTCTACATGGCGTATGCAGATTACAAAGATCTGATCGAGCTGACCGAATCCCTGTTCCGCACCCTGGCGCAGGACATTCTGGGTACCACGCAGGTTCCTTACGGTGAAGAAGTCTTCGACTTCGGCAAGCCGTTCGAAAAACTGACCATGCGCGAAGCGATCAAGAAGTACCGTCCGGAAACCAACATGGCGGATCTGGATAACTTCGACTCTGCGAAAGCGATCGCGGAAAGCATCGGTATCAAGGTTGAGAAGAGCTGGGGTCTCGGCCGTATCGTGACCGAGATCTTCGAAGAAGTGGCCGAAGCGCACCTGATTCAGCCGACCTTCATCACCGAATACCCGGCTGAAGTCTCTCCGCTGGCGCGTCGTAATGACGAGAACCCGGAAATCACCGATCGCTTCGAATTCTTCATCGGCGGCCGTGAAATCGGCAACGGCTTTAGCGAGCTGAACGATGCGGAAGACCAGGCTCAGCGCTTCCAGGATCAGGTTGACGCGAAAGCGGCAGGCGACGACGAAGCGATGTTCTTCGACGAAGACTACGTGACCGCGCTGGAGCACGGCCTGCCACCAACGGCGGGTCTGGGTATTGGCATCGACCGTATGGTGATGCTGTTCACCAACAGCCACACCATCCGCGACGTGATCCTGTTCCCGGCGATGCGCCCGGTGAAATAAGGCGTTTAGTTGTCAAAAAAGCCCCGAAAGGGGCTTTTTTATTGCGCCGCGAAGGCTTTGAGTTTTTCGCGGGCGGTTGTCGCTTCCATGACCATCCACGGGCTAAAGGCCCAGGGCGTCGCGTCCAGCGCGCGGAATAACGCGTCCAGCTCAACCCACTGATAGTCCATCACTTCATCTTCGTTTATCGTCACGTCATTGGTGATGCGGGCGGCGAATACCGGGCAAATTTCGTTTTCCACGATCCCGGACGGGTCGGTTTCCCGATAGCGAAATTCAGGGGCGACGGCGGTGATATCGGCCAGCTCAGCGCCCACTTCAAAGCGGCAGCGGCGGATTATCGCCTGGACTGTCTCTTCGCCGGACTGTGGGTGCCCGCAGACGGAGTTGGTCCAGACGCCGGGCCAGGCCTTTTTGCTTAAGGCGCGTCGGGTGATCAGACACTCGCCTTTTGCGTTAAAAAGCCAGGAAGAGAAAGCCAGATGCAGCGGGGTATGTAAGGTGTGCGCGGCATATTTTTCCTGAGTGCCAATCACCATTCCCTGGTCGTTTACCAAAATAACGTGTTCTTGAATACTCATTGATGCTCCAGTGCCAAAATGCCGAGTGGTTCAGCACCATCAGCCGGATCATTATACTGCATTCTTATACGAACGGTTTGGCGCGTAGAGCGGAAAAGGGCATGACCCATATTCGTTTTGGCTGTTATCATAGTACGCCATTCACGCTGACCGAGGATCTGTTTTGTTTGCAGGAAGCCTGACGAGAAATCCCATCATCGCCATTTTTTGCCTGACGCTGACGCTATTGCTGGCGGGCTGTTCAGGGAGCAAATCTTCGGATATGGGTAGCTATTCCGGTTCGGTCTATACCGTTAAGCGCGGGGATACCCTGTATCGAATTTCGCGCGCAACGGGAACCAGCGTGAAGGATCTGGCGCGGCTGAATAACCTCTCGCCGCCCTACACCATCGAGGTGGGGCAGCAGCTGAAGGTTAGCGGCGGATCGTCATCGGGTAAAAAATCCTCTTCGAAAGGCAAAACCGCCAAAGTGACGCCGTCCTATCAGGTGCCTCAATCATCCTGGCCGCCGGTCGGTCAGCGCTGCTGGATCTGGCCTGCCAGCGGTAAAGTGGTCGCCCCTTACTCGCTCTCTGAAGGTGGCAACAAGGGTATTGATATCGCCGCTGCGCGCGGTACGCCGGTTTATGCCTCCGGGGCCGGGAAGGTGGTTTACGTGGGTAACCAGCTGCGCGGCTACGGTAACCTGATCATGATTAAGCATGGTGAAGACTACATCACGGCGTATGCGCACAACGATACGATGCTGGTCAACAACGGGCAGAACGTCAAAGCCGGGCAGAAGATTGCCACCATGGGCAGCACCGGTACGGACGCAGTGAAGCTGCACTTCCAGATTCGCTATAAGGCAACGGCCATCGACCCGCAGCGCTATCTTCCTGCGCCCGGCAGCAAACCGAAGTGCTAAGTGATTATTTAATAGCCGGTTAGTTGTGAATAGGCTTGTATGAAGGTGCGTAAGGTCTATAATGCCTTACGCACCTCAAAGCGGGCGTAGTTCAATGGTAGAACGAGAGCTTCCCAAGCTCTATACGAGGGTTCGATTCCCTTCGCCCGCTCCAGAATTTCCGCTTGTAAACAAGTATTTAAAGCCTTTTCTATCAGGAACTGAAATAGTTACCTATTTTTGTAACCTATGGGTTCTACCATTCTGATCCGCCCTTGGTAACTGTCACGCTAAGTTACATGGTGAGATGACCGTATAACTCAGCGTTGGCGGCAGTTGCATCCTCACACCTCAATAGCAAAACGTGAAGAAAAAGCCCATCCAGGCATCGTTATGTCATCGACAGATTGATCACATGCATTAAAGCCCGACGTGCGGCCTTATGAGCCATGTAAACAGGTATGGTACAAACGATATGTAGGCTCTATCAGCGTTTCAATCACGCTCCGCAAGGGTATACGGTTATCCTGATAAGGTGTGATCCCTCTGACAACCTGATGAAGTCGCTACGCTCCGCTTGTTGTTGTATCACCAACGGGGCTTTATGACTTCTATTGTCCTAAATCTGTTAGTTGCGCGTTTTATGCTCCCTGGATACCCTGATATAAATCATACAAGGAGGACAATTAATGAGCGCACAGGCAGAGGAAGGAACATTACGCCGGATGACGTTAGGCGAGATTGCAATGGCTCGTAGGGTGTTCGGTGATTCGATAGTTTATAGCCGTGTCTGGATTCATTGCGACAGTTATTTACCATTCGGACTACAAAAACAAAACTACGCGATGACTCCAAACGGAGAGTTATGGTACAGAAAGTCGATGTACAGAGAAGACTTTTCCGCAAACTCGATTTTCATCGAAGATAAATATGTTTTCATCCATGAGCTGGGGCATGTCTGGCAACACCAACACGGGCAATGGGTGAGAATGCGGGGAGCTTTTAGCTGGGCAGCTGAATATACCTACAGGCTGGATAAAGAAAAACTCATTGATTACTCTCTTGAACAGCAAGCCTCTATTTTAGCTGATTACTGGTTACTGCTGGTTTATGGGGTCAGTAAGTGGTCTTACTATCAGAGACCAGGGCGCATGGGGATGTACAGGGGCGTAGATTTGTTGCAGGATGTCCCTTCGCTTTACCAGAAAATCGTAACAGGGAAGGGGCGTTAAACATGAAGAACAAAATGTTGCTGGGTGTTGTATTCATCTTAACGGGATGCCCTGGGCCTGGTGATCGAATGGTAGATCGTGAATCTACAACGGCATTAATCAAAGATAATCAAGTTTGTGTGGTGTCACCACTGGAGCCACAGGAACGGATCACTGCTATCCAAATCAACAGCGATAATAGCGACTCTCTTCACAAGATTTTTTATGACAAGCCCGTGTATGTTCAAAAGGGCGGGTGTCTTCCTGTGTTCGGATTTAAGTTTGCACCTGGAGAGCGGTATAACTTCGCGTATGACGTCCAATCTGGTAAATCAGAATCGCATTTAGTCACTGCTGAATTTTCTTATCCCAAAGAATAAGGGGGCAAACCGCCCCTGAATCACCACGGGTTTAACAGAGACCTCAAAGTCATTTATAGATTTACTCCGCCCCGGCAGACGATTCTGCCCTATCTAAAAAAATGAGGATTTTTGGTACGCTGTTCCTGTTTTCTAATGTAAAAAGGCTGCATTACGCAGCCTTTTAAAATTCACCCTTTCGGGAACACCCAAACATGCTTCTCAGGCAGAGAAAGATGGCAGTGCTGCGGATCCCGAACCTCATGCCCATACGCGCGAATGACAAAATCATCCCCCACCGTGCGGAACAGGTACTCCCAGCGGTCGCCGAGATACATGCTGGTGAGCAGCGGCAGCTCAAGTTGATTTTCCCCAGGCCCCTCGACCACCGCCACGCGCTCGACGCGGATCACCGCCGTGGCTTCTTCACCGCTCTGCACCCCTTCACCGGCCTGGCCCCACAGCACCCAGCCTTTTCCTTCGATACGCGCTTTGCCGTCGCGCACATCGGTGACTTTGCCGTGCAGGCGATTGTTGCTGCCCATAAACTCGGCGGTAAACAGCGTTTTCGGCGAGCCGTACATCTCCTGCGGCGTGCCCTGTTGCTCAATTTTGCCGTTGTTAAGCAGCAGGATGCGGTCGGAAATCGACATCGCTTCGTTCTGGTCGTGCGTCACCATCAGCGCCGATAGCCCGAGCTTGATAATCAGCTCGCGCAGGAACACGCGGGCCTCTTCGCGCAGCTTGGCGTCGAGGTTGGAAAGCGGCTCGTCCAGCAAAATCACCGGCGGGTTGTACACCAGCGCCCGGCCAATCGCCACGCGCTGCTGCTGCCCACCGGAGAGCTGGTGCGGGTGACGTTTGCCAAGATGGCCCAGACCAAGCTGGTCCAGCACGTCCTGCACGCGCTGCTGGATCTCTTTGGCCGGGACTTTGCGCAGCTTGAGCGGATAGGCCACGTTCTCAAACACGGTCTTGTGCGGCCACAGGGCATAGGACTGGAATACCAGCCCCAGGTTACGCTCTTCCGCCGGGACCTCGCTGCGCGGCGTGCCGTCGTAAACCTTATTGTTGCCAATAACAATCGACCCCTGGGTCGGTTTTTCCAGACCCGCGACGGCGCGCAGCAGGGTGGTTTTACCGCTGCCGGAGGGGCCTAACAGGGAGACCACTTCGCCGCGCTTCAGGTTCATGGAGACACCTTTTAAAACAGGATTGTCGCCGTAGGTTAAGTGCAGATCGTCAACCGCTAATTCAATCATGTATTTTCACTCCGAAACGAAGGGCAATGCCCAGACCTACCACGACCAGCAGGATGTTAATGAAAGAGAGCGCCGCCACGATATCGATGGCACCCGCGGCCCAGAGGGAAACCAGCATCGAGCCGATGGTTTCCGTGCCGGGTGAAAGCAGGTACACACCCGTTGAATATTCGCGCTCAAAGATTAGGAACATCAGCAGCCACGAACCGATCAGACCGTAGCGGGAAAGCGGAATGGTGACGTGGCGGGTGATCTGCCCGCGCGTCGCCCCGGTACTGCGCGCCGCCTCTTCAAGCTCCGGCCCTACCTGCAGCAGCGTGGAAGAGATCAGCCTCAGCCCGTAAGCCATCCACACCACGGTATAGGCCAGCCAGACGCTGAAAATGGTGCTGCGCAGCGAACGCAGCCAGACGATGACGTTTTCGCGCATCCAGTCGGTCCAGGCGAACCCGGAAAGCCAGCCGGATTTCAGCGAGTTATCCAGCCACATCGGCAGGAACAGGAACACCCACAGGAACGCCAGACCCGCCAGCAGGCCAGGCACGGCGCGAGGCACCAGCACGCTGTAGTCCAGAAAACGCGTGGTGTTGTCCGGCTTGCGGTGCATGGCAATGCCGACAAACAGGTAGCACACCACGGCCAGCGCGCCGCCAATGACGCCAATCGCCATGGAGTTGACGATGGCGCGCAGCAGGTTGGGCTGCGCCCAGATGGTGCGGAAGGTGTTCAGAGAAAGCTCGTCCCACAGCGAAACGCCCACGCCCCAGTTGGAGATAAACGCGCGCAATACCACGCCGAGCAGCGGAACGCCGATGGTGACGGTGAGCCAGAAGGCAATCACTCCGCCAGCCACCCAGCGCCATTTACCCAGCGGCAGCGCGCGGGCCTGCGAGGCTTTGCCCTTCATGGTGACGAAGCGGTTGGCGGTGCGCATCAGGCGACGCTGGAGCATCACCAGCGGGATGGTGATGCATATCAGCACCACGGCAACCGCCGCCATCAGGTTATAGGATGGGGTGCCCATCTTGTTCGTCAGCTTATAAAGATAGGTCGCCAGCACCATGTTGCCTTCCGGGTCGCCGAGGACCAGCATCAGGCCGAACACTTCCAGCCCGAGGAAGAACAGCAGCACGGTGGCGTACAGAATGGACGGGCGCACCATCGGCAGGCTGACGGAGGTCATCACCTGCCAGGGCGACGCGCCCGCTGTGCGCGCGGCTTCTTCCACATCGGAGCCCACGCTGCGCAGCGCAGACGAGATATACAGATAGGCGTGCGGGACGTGCGTCAGGCCGGCGATGACCACAATGCTCGACATGTCGTAGATATTCCACGGCACAAAGCCAATCAGCGCCTGAGCCCACTGGGAGAGAAAGCCCACCGGACCGGCGGCCACCACGTAGCCAAAGCCCAGCACCATCGGTGAAACGAAAATCGGGACCAGGATCAGCGGCTCAATCAGCCGGCGGCCGGGCAGGTCGGTACGCACCATCAGAAACGCCAGCACGCCGCCCAGCGGGATGGAGATAAAGACCAGCCCGAAAGCAAGAATAAAGCCGCTTTTCAGGGCCTTATAAAAATCAGGGTCGGTGAAAATAAACTCAAACGATTCAAAGCTCCACTCTTTTGACGGCGAAAAGAACGGGGCGGACAGGAAGCTCTGTATCACGATAAACGACAGCGGCGTATAGATAACCAGGGCGGTTATCAGCACGACGATGCCTCGCGGCAGGCTTTGCCACTTTCTGCGTAATGTATTCATGGGGTATCCCTGGTGTTGCAGCCCAGAAAAACGAACTCAGTCGATAAGGGAGCGCGGCGGCCTGCGCCGCACTCAGACGCTTATTTACCGGCGGCGGTACGCCACTCTTTGATGTACTCCAGGCGTTTTTTCGGCTGCAGGTATTCCAGCAGCGTTTCATCAACCGGAATTGGCTTCAGCGCGTTGCCGAGGATTTTGGTCAGGCCGTCGATATCATTTTTCCCTTCGATATCGTTACGAATGGAGGGAATATCCGCCTGACTGGCCAGAATACTTTGCCCTTGCTCAGACAGCACATAGTCCAGCCACAGCTTCGCGGCGTTGCTGTTTTGCGATTGCTGACTGATGAACGACACGCGCGACAGCACCAGGGTGTAATCTTTTGGATAGGAGATGCCGAGCGACGGATCGTTCTTCGCACGCGCTTCCGCGTAGGAACCGAGGATGTTGAAGCCGATCAGGTTTTCACCGGAGGAGACGCGCTCCATCATGGTGCCGGTAGAGGACTGCACCGATAAGCCACCTTTGGCGACGTCGGCCAGGGTTTTGAAGTAATTAGGATCGGCGTTGTGATCCTGAACTGAGAGCATAAAGCCCAGACCCGATTTTTCGATGTCGTAGGTGGTGACTTTGCCCTTGAATTTATCCGTCTGGCTGGCAATCAGCTTCGCCAGCGCGGCGTGAGAATCCGGCACGTCGCCGGCCGGGATCAGGCGCTTGTTGTAGATGAAGACCACCGGCTCATAGGTAGTGCCATAAGCCTTATCTTTCCAGACCGCCCATTTCGGCAGCTGGCTTTGCTCCGGCGATTTATACTCCATGGCGTAGTCGGTGGCGAGCTTCAGGCCGGTGTCCATAGAGGAGCTCCAGACCACGTCGCCGCTCACCCCACCGGAGGCCTGTTCGCTGATAAAACGGTTGTACAGCTCGGTGCTGTTCATGTCGTTATATTCAACTTTAATGCCCGGGTAGGTTTTTTCGAAGCCCTGGATCAGCGGCCCGGCGGCCTTAATGTCGGTGGTGGAGTAAATAACAACCTTGCCCTCTTTCGTTGCGGCATCAACAACTTTTTGATACTCAGCAGGATAGCCCTGCGGCAGGGCAGAAAGTGCAGAAGCAGAGAACAATACAGTAGCGGTAAGCAGAGAAATTCGGAACGTGTTCGACATTATAGTTAACCTTTTAGTTACATTTGAGGAACTAATTGTCAACATAGCGTATCGGGCTCCACCCACAAGAGGGTGAAGCGGGCAATGATTCCGAAGTGTGATTGTCGCCGTCGTTTCAGCAATTAACACCATAAAATCCGCGAACGTTAGCCAACGAACGGTTACGGATCACGGTTTATCGGGCGCTTTGCGGTATAACCTGCGCGGATGACCAATATTGCCGTACAGCATTTCAATGCTGATTAACCCGCTCTCCACGCAGTATTCAAGGTAGCGACGCCCCGTGGTTTTGCTGATCCCCACGCTTTCCACCACCTCTTCAACCGACATCGCGGTGTCGGGATACTCGGCGAACAGGCATTTAATCCGTTCCAGCGTCTGGGGTTCAATGCCCTTCGTCGACGGCGTAATGGAGGCTTCCGCGGCGGGAAGATTAAACAGGCGATCCAGCGCATGCTGGTCGACCACCTTCACCTGCTGCACGGTGTGGATGAAGCGCATAAACCGTTCCAGCGAGGCGTGCAGGCGCTGGAAAAAGACGGGCTTAATCAGGTAGTCAAACGCGCCGCTGCGCATGGCGTGGCTGCAGGTCTGCATATCGCTGGCGGCGGTGATGAAGATCACCGAGCATTCATAGCTTTTCAGCAGCGGATTATCGATGAGCTCCACGCCTTTACCGTCCGGGAGATAGTTGTCCAGCAGGATCAGCCGCGGCTGATGCTGACGAATCAGGCTGCATGCCTGCTCAATCGACGCGGCGATGCCCACCACGCGCAAATGAAAATTCTGCTCAATATACTCGCGATGCAGCTCCGCCAGGTGCGGCTCATCTTCAACGATCACAACGTCAAGTGGTCGGGTCATGCTTTTGTCCATTCGGGATAAACACAGAAAAAATAGTGCCCTGCGGGGTGTTGTCGGCAATCTCAATGCTGCCGCCGACCTTGTCGATATATCCTGCCACCAGGAACAGGCCGATACCGTGCTCGGTACCCACAATGTCGTTTTCGCTGTTCGGCTTACTGCTGAATCCCTGGCGGAAAATGTGCGGCTTCAACGCATCGTCCACCCCGCAGCCCCGGTCAGCCACCTCGATCAGCAGCTCCTGGTTACGATCAGAAATGTAGAGCTCTACCGGCGCGTGAACCGGGGCGTTGAGGGTCGCCTCCACGGCGTTGTCCAGCAGGTTACCAATAATGGACATCAGCTCCGTTTCACTCAGCGCGGCAGGCATGCGGGTGAGCTGGCAGGCGGGGTCAAACAGCAGCTCGATGCCTTTTTCGCGCGCGCTGACGTATTTTCCGAGCAGCAGCCCGCACAGCGCCGGGGAGACAAAATGGGCTGAGACAAAGTCCAGCACGCGCTGCGCGCCTTCTGACTGTACCTGAATGTAGCGGATCGCCTCGTCATAGTGCTTCATCTGCAGCAGCCCCACCAGCGTGGCGGTCCAGTTCAGCTGTTCGTGGCGCATAATGCGCAGGTTATCCGCATAGCGTTTGATCTGGCTGAGCTGGCTGCTGAGCGTGTTGATGTCATTTTTGTCGCGAAAGCTGTACACCCAACCGCTTTCAACGCCCGGTTCGACCTCAATCGCTACCCGGTTGACGATCACCTCGCGCTGGTTCAGCACCGCAATCTGGTCATGGCTGCCGCTGCTTACCGAGGCGTAGCGCTGGGATAAAAAGCCCGGCGCCGTCTGCAGAATGTCTTCCAGCGGTTTACCGATAAGCTCTTTCTCACTTTGCCGAATATCCAGCATTTCGCGTGCCGCGCGGTTAATTAAAATCAGCTGCTTCTCGCCATTAACGGCAAATACGCCTTCGTACATGGCTTCTAATAGCGCGCGCTGCTGCAAAACCAGCTGAGCGATATCTTTCGGCTCCAGCCGGAACATCTGTTTTTTTAAATTGCGGGTAAACAGCCAGGAGAAAATAAACAGCAGCAGCAGAAGCGCTGCGCCGTAAAGCCCGGCCTGCCAGAGAATGCGGGCGTTAATATTGGCAATATACGACGTCAGATAGCCGACCGAGACAATGCCAATCACCTGGTGCTGCGCGTTAAAAATCGGCGCTTTGCTGCGCAGTGAAACCCCAATTCCGCCCTGACGCACAGAAATAATGGTTTTACCCTTTAACACCTCCGCATTATCGCCGCCGATCATCGGTAAATTAATCCGCTCCGGGGATTCCGAATGATAAAGGTGCTGTTCCTCGGTATCGCCAATCACAATGTAGCTGGCATCGCTTTCGGCGCGCAGCGGCTGAATTAAGCGGGCTATTCCCGGAATATCCCTGGCCGCAACCATTGCCGCCAGACCCGGCATCAGCGCGATCTGGCTGGCCTGAACCCGGGCGCGTTGGCCGAGATCGTGGTGGAGCTGTCGGTCAATAAAATGGAACAGGATTGTTCCCAGCAGAACTAACAGCAGGCAGGAGAAGCACACCAGCGCTAAAAACAGCTTTACCTGAAAAGAGAGTCTGCGTTTCATTCAACCTGCGGAAGTTATGTAAAAGTGACATTTGCCGAGCCTGACATGGGCCAATAGCGGACGCAATCTGGCGAGAAAAGAGTTGTGACCTGGCTTTTCGTTTTCGGCGTTATACCCTAAATAATTCGAGTTGCGGGAAGGCGGCAAGGGAACGAATCCCCGGGAGCGTACATAAGTACGTGACTGGGGTGAGTGAGTGCAGCCAACGCACCTGCAGCTTGAAGTATGACGGGTATATAGCCATCAGGATCCCGTAAGGCTATGCTTCATTCAGCACGATAATAATTACAGAGGCAATGTCATGGATAAAGAACTACTGGATGCGGGTTACCGGGCCTATACCGGCGAGAAAATTGACGTTTACTTCAATACCGGGATCTGCAAACACTCAGGTAACTGCGTGCGTGGCAGCGCTAAGCTGTTTAATCTGAAACGTAAGCCGTGGATCATTCCCGATGAAGTGGACGTTGAAACGGTTGTACGCGTAATTGATACCTGCCCGAGCGGTGCGCTGAAGTATCGCCAAAAATAAGCGAGGAACCATGGATATTCTGGAAGGCCATAACAAGTTTTACGTCAATGATGCGAACGGCAACCAGGTTGCGGAGATTGTCTTCGTGCCGACCGGCGAGCACCTGAGCATTATCGAGCACACCGACGTGGATGAGAGCCTGAAAGGGCAGGGCGTCGGTAAACAGCTGGTGGCGAAAGTGGTGGAGAAGATGCGCGGTGAGAACCGCAAAATTATCCCGCTGTGCCCGTTCGCGAAGCATGAGTTTGATAAAACGCGGGAATATGACGATATTCGGGCGTAAATAACACCGGCGATGGCCGGTGTTTTTTTATCTTACCTGCTCAAACAGCAATACCATCGCGATCAGCACCATTATCCCTCCCGACGCCCTGCTCACCAGACGCGCTGCCTGTGGCCGGGTCGCCAGTACCGCTTTCGAACCATACCCCACCAGCATATAGACCAGCGTACAGGTGATAAGGTGCATCACGCCAAGCGCGGACATCTGCATCGCTATCGACCAGCTTCCGGTCGGGTCGGTAAACTGCGGAAGCAGCGCCAAAAACAGCAAAAAAACTTTCGGGTTAAGGCCACTAATGCAGAGCCCTTTCACCGCCCACTGTTTCCAGTTTCCCGCGTAGTGGCTGGCCTTTTCCGGGGCGGCCGGATGACGCAGCAACGTTATGCCAAGCCACAGGAGATACGCGGCCCCCGCGACGGTCAGCCCGGTTAACGCCAGCGGATGTTGAGCAATCACTACGCCCACGCCAGCCACCACAATCAGCGTGGCTAACAGATGCCCGGACATTAACCCCATCACCGCCGGTACCACGCGTCGCCCGTTAATCCCGGCGCTAATGGCGTAGGCCCAGTCGGCGCCCGGCGTCATGATAAGCAGAAAAGAAACCACCCAAAAGCCGGCCACAATACTCATTTCCATCGTCCTGAAAACTCCCGCAGTGCGTCAAACGTTGAGAAAAAGAATATCGCTAACCCTGCGAAATAGGCTTTCAATGTTATGCTCATAACACCGTGAAAATGAGAAAATCTTCCACATGGATAGCATCGATCGAAAAATTCTTGCTGAGCTACAGTCTGATGGCCGTTTATCCCTTACCGAGCTGGCGGAAAGAGTGAATCTGAGCCTCTCGCCGTGCCATCGTCGCGTGCGGGCGCTGGAGCAAAGCGGGGCGATTACGGGATACCGTGCCAGCCTCGACCCCGCCAAAATGGGATTCAACTTCCTGGCGATAGTGTTTGCGACGCTGAAGGAGGGTGACAGAAAGGCGGTTAGCGCGTTTGAAGCGGCGGTGGAGGAAATTCCGCAGATCGTGCTGGCACAGCGTCTGTTTGGCGATCCCGATTATCTGATGCACGTCGTGACCCGCGACCTCTCCGCTTTCCAGAAGCTCTATGACGAGAAGCTCTCCGCCATGCCCGGCGTGCAGCATCTTCGATCTACGCTTGTCATGAAAACGGTCGTGCAGGACAGGCCTTTTCCGCTGGAATCCGCAGGGCGAGACTGAGAGTCATGCCCGGCAGAACGCCGGGCATGAAAGGGAGTTAGCCGACAAACATCACCGACACGCACAGCACGCCGACGATCAGCGTTAGCAGGTTGCCAATGGAACGGTACGGTTTTAGCGAGGGGATCAGATACGTCGACAGCGTCGGCATGATAAACAGGATCATGGCGATAAGCGGGCCGCTGATGGCGTAAATCATCGAAATGGCGTTCGGGTTAATGCAGCAGACGGCAAAGGTGATTAACGACACCCCCATAATGGAAATCGCGCGGTTAAAGGCGCGGCTCTTTTTCACGCCCACCTGATTGAGCGACGACTTCACGATCTCCGTCGCCCCTTCAATCACCCCAAAATAGGTGCCGAGGAACGATTTCGACATCGCAATAATCGCCACGATAATCCCGGAAATGCCCAGCCACGCCGGTGAAGAAGGCATCATCGACAGCGCGGACAGGATCGTTACCCCTTGCTCTTTGGCGGCCACAATATACGACGGCGGAATTGAGAGCAGGCAGCTGAAGACAAAGAACAGCACGCTCAGGCAGATGATCAGGTACGCCATCTTCATGATTTTCTTGCATTTATCCATGGCGCCGTCGGCAAACTTCTCGCGACGGTCAACGGCAAACGTTGAGATAATCGGGGTATGGCTGAAAGCAAACACCATCACCGGAATCGAAATCCAGACCTGGTGCAGCGTATGGCGATCGAACGCCATCTGGCTGGTCAGCAGCGAGGGTTGCCAGCTGCCGATCAGATAGAGCGAGACAAACAGAAAATAGGCAATCAGCGGAAACACCAGGAAGCCCATCACTTTTATCGTGATATGGCGCCCCATCAGGAAGATCAGATTCAGGACCAGCACCACCCCCAGGCTGACCAGCACGCGAACGGCGGTATCCACCGTCAGGTGTTTCGCCAGCTGCTCTGTTAACGAGTTGGTGATGGCCACCGCATAAATCTGCACCACCACAAAGAAGGCGATGAAATAGAGCGTGGTGATCAGATTGCCAATCTTCCTGCCGTAGTAGTGCGAAACGGCGCCGGTGATCCCTTCGTTGCCTTTTGTTTTCGACGACAGGATAAATTGCGCCAGCGCTTTGTGCGGCCAGTAGGTTAAGGGGTAGGCCACGAGGGCGGTAATAAACAGGACGATAGCGCCTGCGGATCCCAGCTGAATGGGTAAAAACAGCGTCCCTGCACCCACGGCAGTGCCGTAGAGAGCGAAACTCCAGAGAGTCTCATCTTTTGACCAAATTTTCGACATTAGAGCAACGTATCAACTATCAAACCATCGGAATGGAGTGCAATTTACCATAGTTATGCACGGAGAGCGCAGTTGCTTCGACGGAGTTTGGCCGGAACGGGCGTCCGGCCAGAGGCGGTTTAGCCTGCCAGGGCGCGCCGTTGCTGGCGACGCTTAAGAAATTTCTCGCGAAGGCAATCGTATGCCCAGTTATAGAACATGGTGTACGGCAGGAAGAACAGGAAGAAACCTATTTCCAGCGTGAATGCCTGAAGCAGGGTAACGCCCAGCACGGCGGCGACAATCGACACGCCAATCACGATAAACCCGCATTCGAACCCCAGCGCATGCAGCGCACGCACTTTTGCGGTACGTTTGACGCGCTGAACGGGCCAGAAACGGTCGAAGCCGAAGTTATAAATAATGTTCCACAGCATGGCGGTGGTGGCCAGAATAATGGTCAGCCCACCCATCTCCACCACGGAACGCTGCATGAGCCACGCCGCCGTAGGGGCGAGGATCGCCGTCGCAATCCCTTCAAAACAGACAGCATGAAAGATCCGCTCCGGTAGTTTACGTTGGAGTGCATCCTGATATTGCATAGTCATAGACCTCATTAATTCGCCGGTATGGGCGTTGATGTGGCCTATTTTTTATCGCTAAAGCTGATATATTAAAGATGGTATCCATCGCTAAAGTAGATAGGTTATGCGCTATTCACCCGAAGCCCTTAAGGCGTTTGTCGAGACCGTTGCGGCGGGCTCTTTTTCCGCTGCCGCGCGAAGGCTGCGTAAAAGCCAGTCGACGATCAGTACGTCGATTGCCAATCTTGAAGCCGATCTGGGTTTCGAGCTGTTTGACCGCTCGGCGCGCCAGCCGGTGTTAACGGTGCAGGGAGAACAGGTGCTGGGCTACGTGCAGGCCATCCTGGCCGCCAGCACGCGGCTGGACGAGCTGGCGGTGTCGCTAACGGCGCAAACGGAGGCGCGTTTGACGTTTGTCCTTTCCGATACCCTCAACCCGGACGTGCTGGAAGAGATGATGAAACAGTTTGACGCGCGTTTTCCCCATACGGAATTCGAATGTCTGATTGGTGAGGAGGAGGACGTGATCGATCTGCTGCAAAAGGAGCGAGCGCAGATTGGCCTGACGGAAGCGCGAGACAGTTATCCTACGGATATTGGCGTCACCCGGTTGCCGATGCAGACCCGCATGGCGATCTACGTCGCGACCACGCATCCGCTGGCCGGACAACATGACGTTCAGCATGATGAGCTGCACGGCTGGCGGGAGCTGCGGCTCAGCACCTATCTTGAGCGCGAGGCTGAGATCGCGCGCGGGCCCGTCTGGTCAGCGCCGAATTACCTGTTACTCTTGAGTATGGCGGTACAGGGATTTGGCTGGTGCGTGCTGCCGTGCGCGCTGGTGGATGAATTTGCCGCCGCGAAATCCCTGGTACAGCTCAATGTTCCCGGCTGGCCGCGGGCGATCGGCATCGATCTGCTGTGGAATAAACGATCCCCTCCCGGCGTTGCCGGAAGCTGGCTGCGGCAGTATCTGCAGGATGCGCGCTGATCCTTGTGATTAAACTCACTATTTTTAAACAATTAAGATAATTGCCAGTAACAATCCTCTACTATCGTCATGTCATTTAACACAGAGGTCGTGATGAAAGATGTCGTAATAGTGGGTGCGTTGCGTACAGCTATCGGCTGTTTTCAGGGATCGCTCGCGCGTCACTCGGCGGTAGACCTGGGCAGCGTAGTGGTAAAAGCGCTGGTGGAACGCAGCGGGATCGCAGCACATGAAGTTGATGAGGTGATCCTGGGACAGGTCCTCACGGCCGGTGCCGGGCAAAACCCTGCGCGTCAGGCGGCGCTGAAGGGCGGGCTGCCCAATACCGTTTCAGCCATCACCATCAACGACGTCTGCGGTTCAGGATTAAAAGCGCTGCATCTCGCGACGCAGGCCATTCAGTGTGGTGAAGCGGATGTGATCATCGCGGGCGGGCAGGAAAATATGAGCCGCGCGCCGCACGTGTTGACCGACAGCCGGACCGGCGCACAGCTGGGCAACAGTCAGCTGCTCGACAGTCTGGTGCATGACGGGCTGTGGGATGCGTTCAATGACTATCATATGGGCGTGACGGCGGAAAACCTGGCGCGCGAGTACGGCATCAGCCGTGAGGTGCAGGATGCCTATGCGCTAAGCTCGCAGCAAAAAGCGCGCGCGGCGATTGATTCCGGTCGTTTTCGCGACGAAATTGTCCCGGTCAGCACGCAGCGTCAGAGCGGCGAGCGTATCCTCGTTGATACCGATGAACAGCCCCGTACCGACGCCAGTGCCGAAGGCCTGGCGAGACTGAACCCCGCGTTTGAAATGCAGGGCTCGGTGACGGCGGGAAATGCCTCTTCCATTAACGACGGCGCTGCCGCCGTGATGATGATGAGCGAAAGTAAAGCCCTTGAACTCGATCTTCCCGTCCTGGCCCGCATTAAAGCATTCGCTAGCGTAGGGGTCGATCCTGCGTTAATGGGGATCGCACCGGTCTACGCGACCCGCCGCTGTCTGGAGCGCGCGGGATGGCAGCTTTCGGATGTGGATCTGATCGAAGTGAACGAAGCCTATGCCGCGCAGGCGATCTCCGTCGGAAAAATGCTGGAGTGGGATCCGCTGCGGGTCAACGTTAACGGCGGCGCGATCGCGCTGGGTCATCCTATCGGTGCGTCCGGCTGCCGGATCCTGGTTTCGCTGGTCCACGAAATGAAGAAGCGCAATGCCCGCAAAGGGATTGCCACGCTCTGTATAGGCGGCGGGCAAGGGGTGGCGCTGGCCATCGAACGCTAACTTCTCCTTATTGAAAATGACCTCCTTCGGGAGGTTTTTTTTCGCCTTCTTTTTCTCCCAGCGGCTTAAATGTGATCCGAACATCATTTTCGTTATAAACAAAAATAAAAATGAAACGTTGTTTTAAATATAATTGAAAAGCCCACTTTATGCCGATAGTATGTGCTTATTATGAAAAACGGAACGCTGTTTCGTTTATTTCCGCCTTAGGGCATGACCACATCTGGAGGTTACCGTGGACGTCAGAGAAAGCATCCACAGTGCGCACGCCAAAACGCTGGATACTCAGGGGCTGCGCAATGCATTTTTAGTCGAGCAGGTATTCGAGGCCGACAGGTACACCATGGTTTACAGCCATATCGATCGCATTATTGTGGGCGGGATTATGCCCGTCACGAAAAGCGTCTCCGTGGGCGGTGAGGTCGGTAAACAGCTGGGCGTGAGCTACTTCCTGGAGCGTCGCGAGCTGGGGGTGATTAACATCGGCGGGCCGGGCACCATCACCGTAGATGGAAAGTGCTATGAGATTGGCCATCGTGAGGCGTTGTACGTGGGTAAAGGGGCGAAAGACGTAGACTTTGCCAGCATCGACGGCAGCAGGCCCGCGAAGTTTTACTACAACTGCGCGCCGGCTCACTCCACCTACCCAACCAAAAAAGTGACCACCGCAGACGTCGCACCCGTGACGCTGGGCGATAACCTCACCAGCAACCGCCGCACCATCAATAAATACTTCGTGCCGGACGTGCTTGAGACCTGTCAGCTCAGCATGGGATTGACCGAGCTGGCACCGGGCAACCTGTGGAACACCATGCCGTGCCATACCCACGAGCGCCGCATGGAAGTCTACTTCTACTTCAATATGGATGAGGACGCCTGCGTGTTCCACATGATGGGACAGCCGCAGGAAACGCGCCATATCGTGATGCACAACGAGCAGGCGGTGATTTCACCGAGCTGGTCCATTCACTCCGGCGTAGGGACGAAAGCCTACACCTTTATCTGGGGAATGGTGGGTGAAAACCAGGTCTTCGATGATATGGACCATATTGCGGTCAGCGATCTGCGCTAGTCGCGGGCGGTGAAGCATAAACCTGCCTGTGAGTGACAGGCTCTGAAAGAGTAAGGAATAAACATGATTCTGGATGCATTCTCTCTGCAGGGAAAAGTGGCTGTGGTTTCCGGGTGCGACACCGGGCTGGGTCAGGGGATGGCGTTAGGCCTGGCGGAAGCGGGCTGCGATATCGTCGGAATTAATATCGTTGAACCGACTGAAACCATCGAACGCGTGACGGCCCTGGGCCGCCGTTTCCTGAGCCTGACCGCTGACCTGCGTAAAATCGATGCCATTCCTGAACTGCTGGACCGCGCGGTGGCTGAATTCGGACATATCGACATTCTGGTGAACAACGCCGGGCTGATCCGCCGCGAAGACGCCATCAGCTTCAGCGAGCGCGACTGGGACGACGTGATGGATTTGAACATCAAGAGCGTATTTTTCATGTCCCAGGCGGCGGCGAAGCATTTTATTGCGCAGGGGAAAGGCGGCAAAATCATCAATATTGCCTCTATGCTCTCGTTTCAGGGCGGCATCCGCGTGCCGTCGTACACCGCGTCCAAAAGCGCCGTAATGGGCGTGACCCGCCTGCTGGCAAACGAATGGGCGAAACATAACATCAACGTGAATGCGATTGCGCCGGGCTACATGGCGACGAACAACACGCAGCAGCTGCGTGCGGACGAGCAGCGTAGCGCGGAAATCCTCGACCGCATCCCGGCGGGACGCTGGGGGCTGCCGAGCGATCTAATGGGGCCGATTGTCTTCCTGGCCTCCTCCGCATCGGATTACATCAACGGCTACACCGTGGCTGTAGACGGTGGCTGGCTGGCGCGTTAATTCCACCCGTATTAAGAACCTCTGCCTGTGGGCGGAGGTTTTTTTGCGCAATAATTGGCTTAGTCCATATCGATAAAGATGAAAAATCCATACTAAAAAATCACAAATGACGGCAATCACACTTTTATTGCTTAAATATTAACTGATTAGTAAAAATGCGTGATTATTCGACACGAGTTGAAATTGTAATGTCCATCACAGAACCGCATGCCGTAGCGGAATAATCCATAACTTCGCGATTTCCGGCCTGACACTTTTCCTCGCTTTCTCGTAATTTCAGTTAACGAATTTTGCTGTTGAGGCAGGAAAAATATGACATCGATAAATGACTCTACCCTAATGCCCGCTGCGCTGCGCGATACTCGCCGCATGAACCAGTTTGTCTCCATTGCCGCCGCCGTGGCGGGCCTGTTATTTGGACTGGATATCGGCGTCATTGCCGGCGCGTTACCGTTTATTACCGATCACTTTACCCTCAGCAGTCGCCTGCAGGAGTGGGTGGTGAGCAGCATGATGCTCGGCGCGGCCATTGGCGCGCTGTTCAACGGCTGGCTGTCGTTCCGTCTGGGGCGCAAATACAGCCTGATGGTCGGGGCGATTCTGTTCGTTGCCGGCTCCATTGGCTCGGCGTTTGCCGCTAACGTTGAAATCCTGCTGCTCTCCCGCGTGCTGCTGGGCGTGGCGGTGGGGATTGCGTCCTACACCGCGCCGCTTTATCTCTCCGAAATGGCGAGCGAAAACGTGCGCGGCAAGATGATCAGCATGTATCAGCTGATGGTCACGCTGGGTATTGTGCTGGCGTTCCTGTCTGATACCTACTTCAGCTACAGCGGCAACTGGCGCGCGATGCTGGGCGTGCTGGCCTTACCGGCGCTGGTACTGATCGTCCTGGTGATTTTCCTGCCAAACAGTCCGCGCTGGCTGGCGCAAAAAGGGCGTCACGTGGAGGCAGAAGAGGTCCTGCGCATGCTGCGCGATACCTCGGAAAAAGCGCGCGAAGAGCTGAACGAAATCCGCGAAAGCCTGAAGCTAAAGCAGGGCGGCTGGGCGCTGTTTAAGATCAACCGCAACGTGCGCCGCGCGGTCTTCCTCGGCATGCTGCTGCAGGCGATGCAGCAGTTCACCGGCATGAACATCATCATGTACTACGCGCCGCGCATTTTCAAAATGGCCGGATTCACCACCACGGAACAGCAGATGATCGCGACTCTGGTGGTCGGGCTGACCTTCATGTTCGCCACCTTTATTGCGGTATTCACCGTGGACAAAGCCGGGCGTAAACCGGCGCTGAAAATTGGCTTCAGCGTGATGGCGCTCGGCACGCTGATTCTCGGCTACTGCCTGATGCAGTTTGATAACGGCACGGCCTCAAGCGGACTCTCCTGGCTTTCTGTCGGGATGACCATGATGTGTATCGCAGGTTACGCGATGAGCGCCGCGCCCGTGGTGTGGATCCTGTGCTCCGAAATTCAGCCGCTCAAATGCCGTGACTTTGGCATCACCTGTTCCACGACCACCAACTGGGTGTCGAACATGATCATCGGCGCGACGTTCCTGACGCTGCTGGACGCGATTGGCGCAGCGGGAACCTTCTGGCTCTATACGGTGCTGAACGTAGCGTTTATTGGCGTCACGTTCTGGCTGATCCCGGAAACCAAAGGCGTGACGCTGGAACACATCGAGCGCAAGCTGATGGCTGGCGAGAAACTGCGGAACATCGGTGTGTGATTGTATTGCCTGTTTACGTATCCTAACGTATGCAGAAGCTAACCGATTTTTGTTTAAAAAGGCGCTGAATAAAGCGCCTTTTTTTATGTACTTCGGTTGTGTTACAAAAGGAACAAAGATAAGGAGGGATGATGAAAACGATCGGCCTGTTAGGTGGAATGAGCTGGGAATCGACAATCCCTTATTACCGCCTGATTAATGAAGGGGTAAAGCAGCGTCTTGGCGGTCTGCACTCCGCCAGCCTGCTGCTGCACAGCGTTGATTTCCATGAAATCGAAGCCTGCCAGTCGAGCGGTGAGTGGGATAAAGCCGGGGAGATCCTGGCCCAGGCGGCGCTGGGGCTGGAGCGCGCCGGCGCCGAGGGTATCGTGCTTTGTACCAATACCATGCACAAAGTGGCGTCGCATATTGAGGACCGCTGCGCGCTGCCGTTTCTGCATATCGCGGACGCAACCGGGCGTGCGATTGCGGCATCCGGGATGCGCCGCGTAGCCCTGCTGGGCACACGCTACACCATGGAACAGGATTTTTATCGCGGGCGTTTGCACAGTGAATTTGTGATCGAGAGCCTGATCCCGGATGAAGAAGATCGGGCGCGCATCAATCAGATTATCTTTGACGAGCTCTGCCTGGGTACCTTCAGCGAATCTTCCCGCGCGTATTACGTCAGCGTAATTGAAAAGCTGGCGCAGCAGGGGGCAGAAGGCGTGATCTTCGGCTGCACCGAGATTGGCCTGCTGGTGCCGGCCGATCGAAGCCCCGTCCCGGTATTTGATACCACCGCCATCCATGCCGCGGATGCCGTGGCGTTTATGCTGTCATGAGGGGTTTTGCAGGTCAGGTAAACGAAGCGCCACCTGACGCGCGTGCTCCATTAAGTGTTCGGTGAAAGCGTCCACCAGCGCGGAAGCCGGACGGTGCAGCGGGCGGATCAGGCTCACGGTGAACGGGACGGAAACGCTAAAGCGGCGGATGACGATCCCGCTTCCGGCATAGTCCAGCGCCGTGAGCGGATTCACCACCGCGACGCCGACGCCCGCACGCACCATCGCGCAAATCGAAGCCGCGCTGTGCGTTTCCACCACCATTCGCCGTTTGACCTGATGCTCGGCAAATAGCGTATCCAGCAGCTGTCTGTAACTGTCGGTCTGCGACAGGCTAATGTAGTTTTCCCCGTGGAAATCCTCTGGCGTGAGCAACGCCTTACCGGCAAGCGGATGCCCGGCGGGCAGAACGCACACTTCATCTAACGAGATCAGCTCCGTGCGCGCCGTTCCCGCTGGCGTGGAAAGGGTTTCGGTTAGCCCTAAATCATGGCGCTGGGCCGAAAGCCACTCTTCAAGCAGAGGTGATTCCTGAGGCACGATAGTGAGGCTGACCTCCGGGTATCGGGCCAGAAAGGGCTGCAGCAGCATCGGCAAAAAGGATTGCGAAAAGACGGGCAGGCAGACGATCGACAGCTCGCCCTGGCGAAACTCGCGCAGGCTTTCCGCAGCACTCACTATTCTGTCCAGTCCGTACCAGGAGCGCTGAACTTCCTCGAACAGGCGTAACCCCTGCACCGTCGGGTGAAGCCTGCCCCGGGTACGCTCGAACAGCTTCAGCCCCAGCACTTTCTCGAAGCGGGCCAGCTCGCGGCTCACCGTCGGCTGCGAGGTATGCAGCATCTGTGCGGCTTCGGTGAGATTGCCGGTGGTCATCACGGCGTGAAAAATCTCGATATGGCGTAAATTGACGGCGGGCATAGGGCACCTGAAAGCAGAGAACTGTCCATATCATTTTTGCATAGACTTGCGATAAAACGATATTTTTTATTCTCTTCGCGCTGTGGCGTAATCATCAAAACGCATTTACCCGGAGAAGACCATGCCACGCCCGCTGAACCAGACTGATACCGATTTGAACGCCGACAACCTGCTGCGCCTGCCCGCCGAGTTTGGCTGCCCGGTGTGGGTCTACGACGCGCAGATCGTTCGCGAGAAGATCGCCGCCCTGCATCAGTTTGACGTGGTGCGTTTTGCCCAGAAGGCATGCTCCAATATTCATATTCTGCGCCTGATGCGTGAGCTGGGCGTGAAGGTCGATTCCGTCTCGCTTGGCGAAATCGAGCGTGCGCTGGCGGCCGGATTCGATCCGAAAGCCGACGGCGACGCGATCGTCTTCACCGCCGATGTGATCGACGATGCGACGCTTGCGCGCGTCCACGAGCTGCAGATCCCGGTGAATGCCGGTTCTGTGGATATGCTGGAGCAGCTGGGTCAGGTTTCTTTCGGCCATCGCGTCTGGCTGCGCGTGAATCCGGGCTTTGGTCATGGTCACAGCCAAAAAACCAATACCGGCGGCGAAAACAGCAAGCACGGGATCTGGTATGCCGATATGCCTGCCGCGCTGGAGGTATTACAGCGCTACGGCCTGAAGCTGGTGGGTATTCATATGCATATTGGCTCTGGCGTGGATTACGGCCACCTGGAGCAGGTGTGCGGCGCGATGGTGCGCCAGGTTGTCGACTTTGGCCAGGATCTTGAGGCGATCTCAGCCGGCGGCGGTCTCTCCATTCCTTATCGCGAAGGCGAAGAGGCGATCGATACCGATCACTACTACGGTCTGTGGAGCGCCGCGCGTGACCAAATCGCCGCGCATCTGGGCCACTCGGTGAAGCTGGAAATTGAGCCGGGTCGTTTCCTGGTGGCGGAAGCCGGCGTGCTGGTTTCACAGGTGCGCAGCGTGAAAGAGATGGGGTCTCGCCACTTCGTATTGATTGACGCAGGTTTTAACGACCTGATGCGTCCGTCCATGTACGGCAGCTATCACCACATTACCGCCCTGGCCGCCGACGGCCGTGATTTAACTCAGGCGCCGCGGGTTGAGACGGTCGTTGCGGGCCCGCTGTGCGAATCGGGTGATGTGTTTACCCAGCAGGAAGGCGGCAAAGTGGAGACCCGCGCGCTGCCAGAGGTCAAACCGGGTGATTATCTTGTGCTGCATGATACCGGTGCCTACGGGGCGTCGATGTCATCTAACTACAACAGCCGCCCGCTGCTGCCGGAAGTGCTGTTTGATAACGGCAAGGCACGGCTGATCCGTCGTCGTCAGACCATTCAGGAACTGCTGGCTTTAGAACTCATCTGATGAAAGTACGGCCCCGTTGTGACCGAATCGCGTAACACCAGCGTGCCGGTAAACGGCGGGATGGCATCGACCGGCTGGTTTTTTGCCAGCCGGATCGCCTGATCGATGGCCGTGACAATCATATTGTCGATGGGCAGATAAACCGATGAGAGCGCAGGCTCCAGCCATTTCGCGCTTGGGGCATCGTCAAAGCCGAACAGTGAAATATCCTGCGGAATTTTAAGCCCTGCCTGGTGTAACGCTTTGGACGCACCCAGCGCCATATCGTCGTTACAGGCAAACAAGGCGCTAAACGGCACTCCGTCGGCAATCAACTCCTTGCACAGCTCGTATCCCCGCGTCATTCCCGCATCGCCGTACTTTATCCGACGCTCGTCCAGGCGAATGCCGTGCTTTTCCAGCGCTTTACGGTAGCCCATCAGCCGCGCTTTCCCGGTTGGGGTATGGATCGGAACGGTGATACAGGCGATCTCCCGATGGCCCTGGGCGATCAGGTAATCCACGGCCTTAAACGCGGCATCCTGCTGTTCGAAAAACACGCAGCGATCCGGCGCCTGGCTCACTTCGCGGTTAATGACCACCAGCGGCGTTTTCACGGTATTCATCAGTTTGACGATCGCTTTTTCGCTCATATAGCGCGTGTAAAGCACGATGGCATCGCACTGGCGATCGGCCAGCATCTGCACCGCCTGTTCTTCCTGTTCCGGCGCGTCGTGACCGTCGGTGACGATCAGCTGTTTCCCGTGAGTTTCCGTCTGCCGCGACGCCTGCTGGAGAAGACGACCAAAGTAAAAGCCGTCGAAGGTCGAGACGACCAGGCCAATGCTGTTGCTGGTCTGGTTAGCCAGTGAACGCGCGAGAAAGTTCGGGCGATAGCCCAGCTCTTCCATCGCAGCAAAGACCTGCTGACGCGTACTCTCTTTAACCTGACCTGTGCCGTTCAGCACGCGCGAGACGGTAGCCTTCGACACGCCCGCACGCAGTGAGACATCCAGCATTGTTGCCATTCTACATTCCTGCTTCCACGTAATGATTTGCAGTTTAACACAGACCTCACGGCGTATAAGCGATGCGGGAAGCGCAAAACTTCTGCCACGATCACGCTTTTTGGTCACGATTCGTCTGGCCTGCGTGAAGTAAAACGAAATAGTCTGACTCTGGTAAAATAATCGCCGAACCGAGCTGGGGCGACAGGCCAGCAAAACATGAGAAAACGCAGGTGAAACGTGAAAAAGATAGCCATCCTCCCGCTTTACCAGGCACCGCACTATGCGGAGCAGGTCACCGACTGGCTCTGGCAGGCCTTTGGCGAAGGGCTTTCTCGGGAATTTTTCCACAGCATTATTGAGCACAGCCAGACGCCGGGAGCATTACCGCTGACCTTTATCGCCGTAGAAGACGAACAGCTTGTTGGTACGGTAGGGCTCTGGCGCTGCGATTTGATCACCCGTCAGGATCTCTTTCCGTGGCTGGCGGCGCTCTACGTTGACGACGCGGCGCGAGGCAAGGGACTGGCAGGAAAGCTACAGCAGCATGTTATTTCCTGGGCCGCGCAGGCGGGATATGAAGAACTGCACCTCTGGTCTGCCTGCCGCGACTTCTACGAACGTTACGGCTGGCAGTATATTGGTGATGGGCTGGAATACCCCAACACGAGGGTTCACCTCTATCGTTATTCGCTCTGCGCTTCCGCAGGTGACGCAACGGAGTGACGGCGAACCAGCGTCGGGCTAAACAGATGCGTAATATCCGGCGGCTGGCGCTGTTCAGCCAGCGCTAGCGCCAGCTCGGCGGCCTGCGTCGCCATGGTGATAATCGGGTAGCGCACGGTGGTCAGACGCGGGCGCACATAGCGAGAGACCAACACGTCATCGAAGCCAATCAGCGAAATTTCTGCCGGTACCTCAATCCCGTTGTCATTCAGCACCCCCATTGCCCCCGCGGCCATGGAGTCGTTATAGCTGGCAACCGCCGTGAAATTTCGTCCGCGACCCAGCAGTTCGGTCATGGCCTGTTCACCGCCGCTCTCATCCGGTTCACCGTAGGCCACCAGACGATCGTTACACGGCAGACCGTTTTCACGCAGGGCGTCGTAGTAGCCCTGCAGGCGGTCTTCCGCATCAGAAATCGGGTGATTGGAACAGAGATAGCCAATTCGGGTATGGCCCTGTTGAATCAGATGACGGGTCGCAAGCCAGGCGCCGTAGCGGTCGTCGAGGGCCACACAGCGTTTTTCAAACCCGGGAATAATGCGGTTGATGATCACCATTCCGGGCATCTGCTTCATCAGGTGAATCAGCTCGGCATCCGGGATCATTTTGGCGTGAACTACCAGCGCCGCGCAGCGGTGGCGGATCAGCTGTTCGATGGCCTGGCGTTCTTTTTGCTCATTATGATAGCCATTGCCGATCAGCAAAAAATTACCCGTCTGATAAGAGACCTGTTCAACCGCTTTCACCATGGCGCCGAAAAAGGGGTCGGAAACATCGCCCACCACCAGCCCAATGGTTTCGGTGGACTGCTGGGCGAGCGCGCGGGCATTGGCATTGGGATGATAGTTAAGGGATTCCATGGCGTTTTGTACCGCCTGGCGCGATGCGTCACTGGCTTTCGGTGAATCGTTAATCACGCGGGAGACGGTTGCCACCGACACGCCTGCCAGACGGGCCACATCCTTTATTGTCGCCATTCATTACCTTCTTATTGGGGGTAAGCGTTTACACACCAAATAGTGTTGCGGAAAAGCGCCGCGCATTCAAGGGGAGCGGATTTTCGCTCTCCACAAACGTGACGCAGGACAACACTGGTAGTGTAATCGTTACACGCGCAGTCATGTCTGAAAAATGTCAATCTGAACCTTTGGTTACACTTTGCCTCAGGCTGTTGCGATTGTCTGATAGCGGGAACGTTAACAGGATTGATACAGTCGAGATCCCAGAGGTATTGATTGGTGAGAATTCTTAGTACGGCTTCGTACTCATCTCTTGCACCAACCTGCGCGGATGCGCAGGTTTTTTTTCGCCTCCACTTTTGCTGTCGCTCCCGTATCACTTCTCGTGTAATCTGCCACCATTTACTATCAACCCTCCACACTGGCTGGCAAAGGGAGTTGAGATGCTATTTGGGTTCTTCCGTACACTCTTCCGTATTCTTTTTCGCATCCGCGTCACTGGCGATGCCCAGGCCCTTCGCGGCGAACGCGTTCTTATCACGCCAAATCATGTTTCCTTTATAGACGGCATTCTGCTGGCGCTATTTTTACCCGTGCGCCCGGTGTTTGCGGTCTATACCTCTATCAGCCAGCAGTGGTACATGCGCTGGCTCACGCCGCTGATTGATTTTGTGCCGCTCGACCCGACAAAGCCGATGATGATTAAGCATCTGGTGCGTCTGGTTGAGCAGGGGCGTCCGGTGGTTATTTTCCCGGAAGGGCGTATTTCAGTGACCGGTTCGCTGATGAAAATCTACGACGGCGCGGGGTTTGTTGCCGCGAAATCAAAAGCGACCGTGGTGCCGCTGCGCATTGAAGGCGCAGAGCTAACGCATTTTAGCCGCCTGAAAGGGCTGGTGAAGCAGCGTCTGTTCCCAAAAATCACGCTGCACATTCTGCCGCCCACGTCGTTACCGATGCCGGACGCGCCGCGTGCCCGCGATCGCCGTAAAATCGCCGGGGAAATGCTGCACCAGATTATGATGGAAGCGCGCATGGCCGTGCGCCCGCGCGAAACGCTGTACGAATCTCTGCTTTCCGCGCAGCACCGCTATGGCGCGAAGAAAAACTGCATCGAAGACGTCAACTTTACCCCGGATACCTATCGCAAGCTGCTGACCAAGACCCTGTTTGTGGGCCGCATTCTGGAGAAGTACAGCAAAAAGGGCGAAAAGATTGGCCTGATGCTGCCTAACGCGGGCATCAGCGCGGCGGTGATTTTTGGTGCGGTTTCCCGGGGGCGCATCCCGGCAATGATGAACTACACGGCGGGCGTGAAAGGGTTGACCAGCGCCATCACCGCGGCCCAGATTAATACCGTCTTTACCTCTCGTCAGTTCCTGGACAAAGGCAAGCTCTGGCATCTTCCCGAGCAGCTCACCCAGGTGCGCTGGGTCTTCCTGGAGGATCTGAAAGCGGACGTAACCACCGGCGACAAGCTGTGGATTTTTGCTCACCTGCTGATGCCGCGTCTGGCGCAGGTCAAACAGCAGCCGGAAGATGATGCGATTATCCTCTTCACGTCGGGATCGGAGGGCAACCCGAAAGGCGTCGTCCACAGCCACAAGAGCATTCTGGCGAACGTTGAGCAGATCAAAAGCATTGCCGACTTTACCGCGAATGACCGTTTTATGTCGGCGCTGCCGCTGTTCCACTCCTTTGGCATGACGGTGGGACTCTTTACGCCGCTGCTGACCGGCGCAGAAGTGTTCCTCTATCCAAGCCCGCTGCATTACCGCATTGTGCCTGAGCTGGTGTATGACCGTAACTGCACCGTCCTGTTCGGCACCTCAACGTTCCTCGGCAACTACGCGCGTTTCGCCAATCCGTATGACTTCTATCGCGTGCGGTATGTGGTGGCCGGTGCGGAAAAACTGCAGGATAGCACGCGTCAGATCTGGCAGGACAAGTTTGGCCTGCGCATTCTTGAAGGCTATGGCGTTACCGAATGTGCTCCCGTGGTCTCGATTAACGTACCGATGGCAGCGAAGCCGGGTACGGTGGGCCGAATTCTGCCGGGGATGGACGCGCGTCTGCTGGCCGTGCCGGGCATTGAGGACGGTGGCCGTCTGCAGCTGAAAGGGCCAAACGTGATGAACGGTTATCTGCGCGTGGAAAACCCAGGCGTGCTTGAGGTGCCGACGGCGGAAAACGTCAACGGTGAGGTTGAAACCGGCTGGTACGACACCGGTGATATTGTCCGTTTTGATGAACAAGGCTTTGTACAGATTCAGGGACGCGCGAAACGCTTCGCCAAAATCGCCGGTGAAATGGTCTCTCTGGAAATGGTTGAGCAGCTGGCGACGGCCGTGTCTGCGGATAAGATGCATGCGACGGTGGTGAAGAGTGATGCCAGCAAAGGCGAAGCGCTGGTGCTGTTTACGACCGACGCTGAGCTTAAGCGCGACAGGTTACTGAGCTATGCGCGCGAACACGGTATTCCTGAACTGGCCGTGCCGCGCGATATTCGCTACCTGAAGCAGCTCCCGGCGCTGGGTAGCGGGAAGCCCGATTTCGTGACCCTGAAAGGCATGGTTGAAGAGGCGGAACAGCAAAATGCGTGAGTCAGTACACACTAACACATCGCTCAGGTCGAAAGGCATGATGGCCGTCATCGCTGCGCAGTTTCTCTCTGCGTTCGGTGATAACGCGCTGTTGTTTGCCACGCTGGCGCTGCTGAAGGCCGAGTTTTACCCCGACTGGAGCCAGCCGATCCTGCAGATGGTGTTTGTGGGCGCTTACATTATCTTTGCTCCGTTTGTAGGGCAGGTGGCAGACAGCTTCCCGAAAGGCCGGGTGATGATGTTTGCCAACGCCCTCAAGCTGCTGGGTGCTGCCAGCATTTGCTTTGGCTTCAATCCGTTTATTGGTTACACGCTGGTGGGCATTGGCGCTGCCGCTTACTCCCCGGCGAAGTATGGCATTCTCGGAGAACTGACCACGGGCGATAAGCTGGTGAAAGCCAACGGCCTGATGGAGTCGTCAACCATCGCCGCAATCCTGCTCGGATCCGTCGCGGGCGGCGTACTGGCCGACTGGCATGTCCTGGCGGCACTGGGCATCTGTGCGGTGGTGTATGGCGGGGCAGTTGTGGCGAACCTGTTTATTCCTAAACTACCTGTGGCTCGCCCGGGGCAATCCTGGCGCTTTAAACCGATGACCGGCAGTTTCTTTACCGCCTGTCGCGTGCTGTGGCGTAACGGAGAAACGCGTTTCTCCCTGATGGGAACCAGTATGTTTTGGGGGGCGGGCGTCACGCTGCGCTTCCTGTTGGTGCTGTGGGTGCCGGTGGCGCTTGGAATTACCGACAACGCGACGCCGACCTATCTTAACGCGATGGTGGCCATCGGCATTGTGGTGGGGGCAGGTGCGGCGGCGAAGCTGGTGACGCTCGAGACGGTAGCACGCTGCATGCCCGCGGGGATCCTGATTGGCGTCGTGGTGCTTATTTTCTCGCTGCAACATGCATTATTGCCTGCGTATGTCCTCCTCATCCTGATTGGTATTCTGGGCGGTTTCTTCGTGGTACCGCTAAACGCGTTGCTGCAGGAACGTGGCAAGCAGACCGTCGGGGCGGGGAATGCCATCGCGGTACAAAACTTGGGTGAAAACCTGGCGATGCTGCTAATGCTGGGGCTCTACTCGCTGGCGGTAAAAGTCGGTGTGCCGGTGGTGGGGATTGGCGTCGGGTTTGGTGGGCTGTTTGCGCTGGCGATTGCGGGATTGTGGGGTTGGCAGCGTCGGCGTTGATAAGTGCGGCCTGATGCCCTCACGCCACTCCTCTCCCACAGGGAGAGGAAGCAAACCCTAAAAACGGCAACCTGTGTTGCCGTTTTGCTTTTATTACGGTGCCGGGTATGTGTATACCTGATGCACCGCTTCAATCTCCGCTAACACCTCTTCACTCAGGTTCAGGTGGAAACTCTCAATATTGGTTTTCAGCTGTTCCATCGTGGTCGCGCCCAGCAGGGTGCTGGCAACAAACGGCTGACGTCGCACGAAGGCCAGCGCCATCTGTGCAGGGTCAAGACCATGACGCTTCGCGATATCCACATAGGCGGCAACCGCTTTCTGCGTCTGTTCGCCGCTGTAGCGGGTAAAGCGGCTAAAGAGGGTATTTCGCGCCCCGGCCGGTTTCGCGCCGTTCAGGTATTTCCCCGTCAGCGTGCCAAAGCCGAGACAGGAATAGGCGAGCAGTTCCACTTCTTCATATTGCGTCACTTCGGCCAGACCAACCTCATAGCTACGGTTAAGCAGGCTGTATGGGTTCTGGATGGTGACGATACGCGGCAGATCGTGTTTATCCGCCAGGTGAAGATAGCGCATTACGCCAAAGGCCGTTTCGTTAGAGACGCCAATGTAGCGTATTTTTCCCGCGCGCTGGCACTCGGTCAGCGCTTCCAGGGTTTCCAGCAGCGTTACGGCGGGGGCGCTCTCATTCCAGCTGTAGCCGAGCTTACCAAAGCAGTTGGTTGGCCGCTGCGGCCAGTGCACCTGATACAGATCGAGGTAGTCGGTTTGCAGGCGCTTCAGGCTGGCGTCCAGTGCGGCGCGGATATTCTTGCGATCGAGGATCTGATTCGGGCGGATCCCGGTATCGTTGTTGCGCGCGGGGCCACTGACTTTGGAGGCAATCACCAGCTTTTCACGGTTGCCGTGTTTTGCCAGCCAGTTACCGACGTAGGTTTCGGTAAGTCCCTGCGTTTCCGGACGTGGTGGAACAGGGTACATCTCTGCAACATCAATCAGGTTAATCCCCTGGCTGACGGCGTAATCGAGTTGTGCATGGGCATCGGCTTCGCTGTTTTGTTCACCAAATGTCATCGTGCCCAACCCCAGTTGGCTAATTTCCAGAGCGCTGTGGGGGATATGGTGATAATGCATAGCCGGCTTCCTCAGTAGACATATAAACCGCGTCAGGGCGTACCCGACAAAGGAATATAAACATGGCAGAGGGGAAGCAAAAGGGGAAGAAAAAAATCAAAAAGGCCAGCAAGCGACTGACCTCTCTCTGTTTATCGCTCGATAATTTGCGATACTTCGTCGCGATTGATCTGCATTTTATTGCCTTCCTGGTCGCGGTAGCTGACCAGACCGGTATCATCGTCGACTTCGGGTTTGCCGTCGGTCAGGATCATTCGACCATCTTTTGTCGCCATGACGTAATCGCTGCTACAGCCCGATACGGCAAACGCTAAACCGACTGCTGAAACTAACACTGCCCATTTTTTCATCGTTATCGTCCTCATCTGGCTCGTATCAAATCATAGTTTAGTTTTAACCCGATATGGCAACAGGAGGAAGCGGTAAAATCTTAAAAACCAGCTGATTATGTTTGAGAGCTCGCAAAATAAGTAAAAAACTATGTTTTTAGAAGAAAATGGCGAGCAAGAAGCGCGCCGGTGAAGTTCTTTTTGAGATAAAAACCGCGCGGCAACGTTAGTATCGGCTCACCCTTCGAGCCGATTGCCTCGGTAAGCGCTTTGCTGTTAGCCGCTTTCGGGCGCAGCTGTAATACTTCTCCGTGCCGGGCGGTGATGCGCTCTACCTGCCCAAGCACGATCATGTCCATCAGCTCCTCCCAGTCCAGACGCAGCTGTTGCTCCTCATCGTCGTTTGGGCTCCAGAGCAGCGGCGCGCCAACGCGACGGTCAGCCAGGGGGATCTGACGCTCACCTTCGACCGGCACCCACAACACGCGCTTCAGCTTGTGACGAACGTGGCTGGTTTCCCACGTCACGCCGGTGTTGCCGGTTAGTGGCGCAACGCAGACGAAGGTGGTCTCAAGCGGTTTACCCTGGCTGTCTATGGGGATGGTTTTTAACTCCACGCCAAGCGCTGCAAAATCCTGCTCGGGTTTGCTCCCTGCGCTGGCACCTAGCCACATTTCAAGCAGCATGCCGATCCAGCCTTTATCCCGTTTCAGATCCTTCGGGATCTGAAGCCCTGCCATTGCCGCCAGCTCGCCAAGCGAAAAGCCTGCAAGACGCTGTGCCTGCTGTAGCAACTGGCCCTCGCTGGACGGCGGTGAGAGCAAGGGTGTAAGCGGATGCATGAAGGTAACCTTTTGATTAAAAAATAAACGAAGAAATTGTTCCCTGTGGATAGAGTTTAACTATTTCTGTACCAATATTCCATGTGTATGATTTATATGTTTTTTTAGTGGTTTGAAATCGTTTCATCTGAGGCGGAAAACTGGTTGTTCAAATCTGGTCACTGACAATGAACAGGATCTTACACCATGTTATCCACAGAAAAATGGGATAACTGGGCATAACCCTGACTACTGTTTCAATTTACAGCCTTGACGTGCGATGAAATTCGAATTTTCAAACAAATTGTGACTAACTTATTGGCACAATCTGTGGATAAAACCGACGCTGTTCGATCTTTCATCAGCACGACGATCCCTGATGTGACGATCGTCACGATATTCTGCTTTTGGTTCATGGAAATACATTTAACATTATGAAAAATATTAAGTTATTTAACTGTTGTGAAAGCGGTGGCAAGGCAGGGTTTGAGGTTGTTCATCGGTAATCAGGCACTTCTTCACAACTATATCCACAGAAAAGGTGAATAAAATTCCCTTCACCACCTATCATCTGTTTATAACTCAGCACTTATTTGTGAGTTATTCAAATGTTATTAGGCTGCAGCCCTGTAAGAGAGTGGTTTACCGCCTCCCTGTAGTGTGAAACAATCATTCATATATAAGGTTTAGTTTGGGGTAGTCCGGTGATTGATGACGATGGCTACCGCCCGAACGTAGGAATAGTAATTTGTAATCGTCAGGGCCAGGTAATGTGGGCCCGGCGATATGGTCAGCACTCCTGGCAGTTCCCTCAAGGCGGGATCAATCCGGGAGAGTCCCCAGAACAAGCGATGTACCGGGAGCTTTTTGAAGAGGTCGGTTTAAGCCGAAAAGATGTTCGCATCCTGGCTTCGACCCGCAACTGGTTGCGTTACAAGTTACCGAAACGTTTGGTGCGTTGGGACACAAAGCCGGTTTGTATCGGCCAGAAACAGAAGTGGTTTCTGTTGCAGTTGGTGGGCAACGATTCAGACATCAATATGCAAACCAGCAGTACGCCGGAGTTCGATGGCTGGCGCTGGGTGAGCTATTGGTATCCTGTTCGTCAGGTCGTGTCATTTAAACGCGATGTTTACCGTAGGGTGATGAAAGAGTTTGCAAGTGTGGTAATGCAGCTTCAGGAGGTCCCGCCTAAGCCGCAGAACGCACCTGCATGGCGACGTAAAAGAGGTTAAGCTACGCAAATCATGCTCACCCGCTTGCGAGAAATAGTCGAGAAGGTGGCCAGTGCTCCGCGTCTGAACGAGGCGCTGAATATTCTGGTCACTGACATCTGTCTTGCGATGGAGACCGAAGTCTGTTCGGTGTATCTGGCCGACCACGATCGGCGCTGCTATTACCTGATGGCGACCCGTGGTTTGAAAAAACCACGTGGACGCACCGTCACGCTCGCATTTGATGAAGGTATCGTGGGCCTGGTTGGGCGGCTGGCTGAACCCATCAACCTTGCTGACGCGCAAAAACACCCCAGCTTTAAATACATCCCTTCCGTAAAAGAAGAGCGATTCCGCGCTTTCCTTGGCGTGCCGATTATCCAGCGTCGCCAGCTGCTCGGCGTGCTGGTCGTCCAGCAGCGCGAGCTACGTCAGTACGATGAAAGCGAAGAGTCTTTCCTCGTCACGCTGGCCACGCAGATGGCGGCGATCCTCTCCCAGTCCCAGCTTGCCGCGCTCTTTGGTCAATATCGCCATACGCGCATTCGTGCCCTTCCTGCATCGCCGGGCGTAGCGATTGCTGAAGGCTGGATGGACGCCACGCTGCCGCTGATGGAGCAGGTTTACGAAGCCTCTACGCTAGATGAAGCGCTTGAGCGAGAGCGTCTTACCGCCGCGCTGGAAGAGGCGGCGAATGAATTTCGTCGTTACAGCAAGCGCTTTGCCGCAGGCGCACAGAAAGAGACGGCGGCCATCTTCGACCTCTATTCGCACCTGCTCTCCGACGCGCGTCTGCGTCGTGAGCTGTTTGCGGAGGTGGATAAAGGCTCGGTCGCAGAGTGGGCGGTTAAGAAGGTCATCGAAAAATTTGCCGATCAATTTGCGGCACTTACCGACGGTTACCTGAAAGAACGGGCTGGCGATCTCCGTGCCCTGGGACAACGTCTGCTGTTCCATCTTGATGACACCATTCAGGGGCCGAATGCCTGGCCAAAACGGTTTGTTCTGGTCGCCGATGAACTCTCGGCAACGACGCTGGCTGAACTGCCTCAGGACAGGCTGGCCGGTGTGGTGGTGCGCGATGGCGCCGCCAACTCGCATGCCGCCATTATGGTGCGCGCGCTGGGTATCCCAACCGTTATGGGCGCGGATATCCAGCCGTCGGTGCTGCACCGCCGGCTGGGTATCCCAACCGTTATGGGCGCGGATATCCAGCCGTCGGTGCTGCACCGCCGTACGCTGGTCGTTGACGGCTATCGCGGTGAGCTGCTGGTCGATCCTGAGCCGGTTCTGCTCCAGGAATATCAGCGCCTTATCAGCGAAGAGAATGAATTAAGCAAGCTGGCGGAAGATGACGTTAACCTGCCCGCACAGCTTAAGAGCGGAGAGCGGATCAAAGTCATGCTCAACGCCGGTTTAAGCCCTGAGCATGAAGAAAAGCTTGGCAGCCGCATCGACGGTATTGGCCTGTACCGTACTGAAATCCCGTTCATGCTGCAGAGCGGTTTCCCCTCCGAAGAGGAGCAGGTGGCGCAGTATCAGGGGATGCTGCAGATGTTTAACGACAAACCTGTCACCCTGCGAACCCTGGATGTCGGCGCGGATAAACAGCTGCCCTATATGCCGATCAGCGAAGAAAACCCGTGCCTGGGCTGGCGTGGGATCCGCATTACGCTCGATCAGCCGGAGATCTTCCTGATCCAGGTGCGTGCGATGCTGCGCGCCAACGCGGCGACGGGCAATCTCAGCATTTTACTTCCGATGGTCACCAGCATTGATGAGATCGACGAGTCCCGGCGACTGATCGAGCGTGCAGGCCGTGAAGTGGAAGAGATGATCGGCTATGCGATCCCGAAACCGCGGATCGGGGTGATGCTTGAAGTGCCGTCTATGGTCTTTATGCTGCCGCAGCTGGCAAACCGTGTTGATTTTATCTCTGTCGGCACGAACGACCTGACGCAATATATCCTGGCCGTTGACCGTAACAACACCCGCGTGGCCAGTATCTACGACAGCCTGCATCCGGCGATCATTCGCGCGTTAGCGATGATTGCCCGTGAAGCGGAACAGTACGGCATTGATTTACGCCTGTGCGGTGAAATGGCCGGGGATTCCATGTGCGTTGCGATCCTGATTGGTCTGGGATACCGCCATCTGTCGATGAACGGTCGCGCTGTCGCCCGCGTGAAGTACCTGCTGCGGCATATCGACATCAACGATGCCCGCGAGCTGGCTGAACGTAGCCTTGACGCGCAGCTTGCCGCTGAGGTTCGTCATCAGGTCGCGGCGTTTATGGAACGACGCGGTATGGGCGGCCTGATCCGCGGTGGCCGCTAGTTCTCTCTGCCCTCTCCCTGTGGGTGAGGGCATCAGCGCACTCAAAACCCTATACACATCTTTTACATCTCTGGCGCATCCTCCGCGCCCGCCTTGTGCTATGATTCGCAACTTTGGAGCCTCTGCTTACGGCAGAATCGCATTTCTACCGCTGTCCACTTTCAGCGGAATAACAACATCTTGTGGTGACAGATGAACAGTGGTTATCTGCATTTTCCGGAATTTGATCCGGTCATTTTCTCAGTAGGACCTGTTTCGCTTCACTGGTACGGTCTGATGTACCTGGTGGGCTTCATTTTTGCCATGTGGCTTGCCGGCCGTCGCGCCAGTCGTCCGGGCAGCGGCTGGACGAAAAACGAAGTTGAAAACCTGCTCTATGCGGGTTTCCTCGGCGTGTTCCTCGGTGGCCGCATTGGGTACGTGCTGTTCTATAACTTCCCGGTATTCCTGAACGATCCGCTCTATCTGTTCCGCGTCTGGGACGGCGGCATGTCCTTCCACGGCGGCCTGATTGGGGTGATCCTGGTGATGGTGATTTTTGCCAAACGCACCAAACGCAACTTCTTCCAGGTTTCAGATTTTATCGCACCGCTGATCCCGTTTGGTCTCGGCGCTGGCCGTCTGGGCAACTTTATCAACGGTGAGCTGTGGGGCCGCGTCGACCCGAGCGTGCCGTATACGATGCTCTTCCCGGGCTCCCGCGCAGAAGATATCGCGCTGCTGCCATCACATCCGGAGTGGCAGTCCATTTTCGATACCTACGGCGTGCTGCCGCGCCATATGTCTCAGCTGTACGAGCTGGCGCTGGAAGGCGTGGTGCTGTTTATCATCCTCAACCTGTTTATCCGCAAACCGCGTCCGATGGGCGCTGTCTCCGGCCTGTTCCTGATCGGCTACGGCGCATTCCGTATTATCGTCGAGTTCTTCCGTCAGCCTGACGCACAGTTTACCGGCGAATGGGTACAGTACATCAGCATGGGGCAGATCCTCTCCATTCCGATGATTGTCGCGGGTGCCATTATGATGATTTGGGCGTATCGTCGTCGTCCACAGCAACAAATTTCCTGAGGAACCATGAAACAGTATCTTGAATTGATGAAAAAAGTGCTCGACGAGGGCACGCCGAAAAACGACCGCACCGGCACCGGTACGCTCTCTATTTTTGGCCACCAGATGCGCTTCAATCTGCAAGAAGGCTTCCCACTGGTGACGACAAAGCGCTGCCACCTGCGCTCGATCATTCATGAACTGCTCTGGTTCCTGCAAGGCGATACCAACGTTGCGTATCTGCACGAAAATAACGTCTCAATCTGGGACGAGTGGGCAGATGAAAATGGCAACCTGGGCCCGGTTTACGGCAAGCAGTGGCGCGCCTGGCCAACGCCTGATGGTCGCCATATTGACCAGATCACCACCGTGATGAACCAGCTGAAAAACGATCCGGACTCGCGCCGAATCATCGTTTCCGCCTGGAACGTCGGCGAGCTGGATAAAATGGCGCTGGCACCGTGCCACGCGTTCTTCCAGTTCTATGTGGCGGATGGAAAGCTTTCCTGCCAGCTCTATCAGCGCTCCTGTGACGTGTTCCTCGGCCTGCCGTTTAACATTGCCAGCTATGCGCTGTTGGTCCACATGATGGCGCAGCAGTGCGATCTGGAAGTGGGCGATTTTGTCTGGACCGGTGGGGACACCCATCTTTACAGCAACCATATGGAACAGACGCATCTCCAGCTGACCCGCGAACCGCGTGCGCTGCCGAAGCTGATTATCAAGCGCAAACCGGCATCAATCTTCGATTACCGCTTTGATGATTTCGAGATTGAGGGTTATGACCCGCATCCGGGCATCAAAGCGCCTGTCGCTATCTGATGCGATAAAGCGTGACACAACCGGTGCTCTTTAGCGCCGGTTTTTTTTCGCCTTTATCCCGTTTCCCGAAGCGCTATCCAGAAAGCGTGCAACGCGCTGCAACACTCCTGATTCTCCGGATAATGCCTCGTAAAACGAGGATCCGTCGCTCGTCATGTTCACCGCGCTTCGCCACACTCCCGGTATGAAAAAAGAGAACGGTTTTACGCTTATCGAAACGCTGGTCGCGATTTCGCTTGTCGTTATCCTCAGCGCCTCAGGGCTTTACGGCTGGGACAGCTGGCAGCGGCAGCAGCGGCTGTGGCAAACCGCCAGTCAGGTACGAGATTACCTGCTGTTTCTGCGCAATCATGCCAACCGCTACAACCGCGACCATCAAATTACCCGTCGGCGGGTGGGGGGGCGGGACTGTCTGGTGAGCTCTGCCGCGCAAGGCTGTGAGAAGGGCAGTCCCTTTGTGCTGATACCACTCTGGCCTGAGGTCGCGATCGGCGAGGTCACGCCGTCGCTCGCGTTCTATGGATTAAAGGATACGGCATGGGCAGGGCGGATACGCGTTCAGAGCCGTGCAGGAGAATGGCTGATTATTGTCTCAAATGGAGGACGCATCAGGATGTGTAAGGTCTCTGCGGGAGGTTCATGTCGATGAAGCAGCGAGGTTTCTCACTGACTGAAGTTCTGATTGCCACGGCGATTAGCAGCCTCCTGCTGATATGCGCATCGCGTTTTTTACCCGGCTTGCAGCGGGCGGTCTTAGGGCAATCTGGCCAGAGACAACTGGAGGAAGAGGTCTGGCACCACCTGTTTGCCCTGGGCAAACAGCTTCAGCGTGCAGGGTACTGCGCGGGAAACTGTCAGGGACAGGCGCTGGTGACCGCGAGGCTTGGAGGTTGCGTCATTGTGCGGTGGGATGCCAACAGTAACGGCAGCTGGGATAACAGCTCATCAGAAAATGACAGCACTGGTTTTCGACTGGAGTCTGGTGCGCTTGAAACCCAGCGTGGAGCGACCTCCTGTGAAGGAAAAGGATGGGAAAAGCTCACGGACCCTGACAGGCTAGCGATCACGCATTTTGTGGTGAGGACAGTTGAACATGCCGGTTTTGCGCCAGAGGTGAATATCGAACTGGCGGCGATTCGTAAAGGCGAGCAGGGGGAGCCCTGGCAGGCGTTGTATACGGTCACGGGGTACAACCTGTGAATCGTCAACGCGGCATGTCTTCGCTGGCGATGGTTCTGCTTTTACTGGTGCTCGGTACCCTGATCCTCACCGGTCTCAATCAGCAGCTCACAACCTTTAGCGCGCTCGTTGGCGGTGAGAAAAGTTCGATTCAGCAGCAGGCGACGGTGCAGTCCGCGCTTGAGTGGGGACGAGTTCAGAGCTGGTCGTCGGAGCCACAGGTTCAGTGCAAAATGACACCGGCGTGGCGAGTGTGTTTGCGCCAGTTGAATGGAGCGCGTGTGTTACTGATTGCCGGAGACAGCTACCTGCTGCTCTGGCGCGCAGGAGAGATTGTCGACGGGAATGTTCGCTTTTCGCCTCACGGCTGGAGTGATTTTTGTCCCCTTAAGGAGAGTGCGTTATGTCAGCTGCCGTGAGCAGAGAAAAAGGGTTTAGCATGGTTGAGGTACTGCTGGCGATGATGCTGCTGGTGATCGTCGTGACGGCTCTGTCGGGTTATCACCGGGCGCTGGCGGCGCGGTTCACCCTGTTTAACCAGTATCGCCAGCTCTGGCACCATGCCTGGAATCAGTCTCAGCTCTCAACAAATGTTCTCCCGGCAGGTTGGCAGGCCAGTCGGGGGCAGACAACGCACGCAGGATGTGTCAGCATCACGGTCACACTTATTTCTCCTCTGGGGCGGCGCGGTGAGATAACGCGTCTGCATTGCCCGGTTAGCCAGTAGTCGGGAGCGTTTATGTTAAGGGTCTACCACTCAAATCGTCTGGATGTGCTGGAAGCGCTGATGGAATTTATCGTAGAGCACGAGCGGCTTGACGATCCTTTTGAGCCTGAAATGGTGCTGGTGCAGAGCACCGGTATGGCACAGTGGCTGCAAATGTCGCTTTCCCGTAAATTTGGCATAGCCGCAAATATTGATTTCCCGCTGCCCGCGAGCTTTATCTGGGAGATGTTTGTGCGCGTGTTACCGGACATCCCGGAGCAGAGCGCCTTCAACAAACAAGGCATGAGCTGGAAGCTCATGGCGCTGCTGCCGGAAATGCTGCAGCACGATGAATTCGCCATGCTGCGCCACTACCTCAATGACGATAACTATAAGCGCAAGTTGTTCCAGCTGGCGTCGCGCACCGCCGATCTCTACGACCAATACCTTGTTTACCGTTCTGACTGGTTAATTCGTTGGGAAGCGGGCGAGTTGGTTGAAGGGCTACCGGAGGCGCAAATATGGCAGGCACCGCTGTGGAAAGCGCTGGTAGAACACACGGAGAAACTTGGGCAGCCTAAGTGGCACCGTGCCAACCTGTACGAGCGGTTTATCTCAATACTCGAGAATGCCCCGGAGCGCCCGGCCCGACTGCCGTCACGCGTTTTTATCTGCGGGATATCCGCATTACCGCCTGTTTATCTGAAGGCGTTGAACGCGCTGGGTAAACATATTGATATCCATATTTTGTTCACCAACCCTTGCCGACAGTATTGGGGGGATATACTCGACGAACGTTGGCTTGCGCGGCTGGTAACTCGCCAGCGAAAGCGTCTTTTTGAAGAACGTTCCGTCCCGCTGTTTAAAGACGGCTCGACTGCCGGTCAGCTTTTTGATGAAGACGGTATCCAGAACCTGCCCAATCCACTGCTTGCCTCGTGGGGGAAGCTGGGGCGTGACTACATTCACATGCTTTCAGACATCACTTCATCAGGCGAAGGCGACGTGGATGCCTTTGTCGATATTACCCCGGATAGCCTGCTGCATCATATTCAGCTGGATATCCTCGATCTGGAAAACCGTGCCGTGATGGGCGTGACGGCGAAAGAATTCGAACGTAGCGACAGCAAGCGCAAGCTGGATGCTGACGATCGCAGCGTCACGATCCATGTTTGCCATAGCCCTCAGCGTGAGGTCGAAGTGCTTCACGACCAGCTGCTGGCGATGCTGCAGGACGATCCCGAACTGACGCCACGCGATATTGTGGTGATGGTGGCGGATATCGACAGCTACAGTCCCTTCATTCAGGCTGTCTTTGGTAGTGCGACGGGCGAGCGATATCTGCCTTACGCTATCTCTGACCGTCGTGCCCGCCAGTCGCATCCGGCACTGCAGGCCTTTATCACTCTGCTTTCACTGCCGGATAGCCGCTTTATCTCCGAAGATGTCCTGGCGTTACTGGATGTTCCCGTGCTGGCTGCACGCTTCAGCATCACTGAAGAGGGGCTGCGCTACCTTCGTCAGTGGGTGAACGAATCTGGCGTTCGTTGGGGGATCGATGACGATAACGTTCAGGAGTTCGAACTTCCTCCTACCGGGCAGCATACTTGGCGTTTTGGCCTGACGCGTATGCTGCTGGGCTACGCCATGGAGAGCAGCCAGGGCGAGTGGAATGAGGTGCTGCCTTACGATGAGTCCAGCGGGTTAATTGCTGAACTGGTGGGGCATTTAGCGTCACTCCTGATGCAGCTTAACCGCTGGCGACACGAGCTGATGCAGCCGCGTCCGCTTGAAGCGTGGCTCCCGGTTTGCAGGGCATTGCTAAATGATTTCTTCCTGCCAGACAGTGACACCGAAGCGGCAATGGCACTGATTGAAACGCAGTGGCAGGCGATCATCGATGAAGGCGTGAACTCCCACTATCAGGAGGCCATCCCGCTTTCGCTGTTGAGAGATGAGCTAACGCAGCGGCTCGATCAGGAGCGAATCAGCCAGCGTTTCCTTGCTGGCCCCATCAATATCTGCACCCTGATGCCAATGCGTTCTATCCCGTTTAAAGTGGTCTGTCTGCTTGGCATGAACGACGGCGTCTATCCGCGCGCGCTGGCACCGCTGGGGTTCGATTTGATGAGCGCAGATCCAAAACGGGGTGACCGTAGCCGCCGCGATGATGATCGTTACCTCTTCCTTGAGGCGCTCATTTCCGCCCAGAGTAAGCTCTATATCAGCTATATCGGCCGTTCCATTCAGGACAACAGCGAGCGTTTTCCCTCTGTTCTGGTGCAGGAGCTGGTGGACTATATCGGCCAGAGTCACTATCTGCCTGGGGATGAAGAGCGCAACTGCGATGAAAGCGAGAAGAGGGTGAAAGCCCATATCACCTGTTTCCACAGCCGCATGCCGTTTGACCCGGTGAACTATACGCCCAGCGAGCGCCAGAGCTATGCGCAGGAGTGGCTACCGGCGGCGAAAAAGGAGGGGAATGCGCATACCGATTTCATTCAGGAGCTTGACCCGCGCCCTGTCGATACCCTGACCTTCGAACAGCTTCAGCGGTTTTGGGCGCATCCGGTGCGCGCCTTCTTCCAGCAGCGATTGCAGGTCAACTTCCGTTCTGAAGAGAGTGAAATTCCTGATGCAGAGCCTTTTACGCTGGAAGGGCTGGAGCGCTATCAGCTAAACCTCCAACTGCTGAATGCGCTGGTTGAAGAAGAAGATGCTGACAGACTTTACCGCCGCTATCGTGCTGCAGGGCAGCTGCCCTATGGGGCGTTCGGGGAAATTGTCTGGGAGGCGCAGTGTCAGGAGATGACCGCCCTGGCAGAGCGCGTAAGAGCGTGCCGGCAGCCGGGCAAAAGTATTGAAATCGATCTCAACTGCAATGGCGTAGAGCTTACGGGCTGGTTAACCCAGGTTCAGCCGGACGGGCTGCTGCGCTGGCGGCCTTCTATGCTTAGCGTTTCACAGGGTTTGCAACTCTGGCTGGAACATCTTGTCTACAGTGCGGATGGTCATAAAGGTGAAAGTCGGATATTCGTGCGCAAAGAGGGCGAATGGCGCTTCCCGCCGATGGAAGCAGAGCAGGCGTTAGGTTATCTGTCTATGTACATTGAAGGCTACCGTCAGGGAATGAATAAACCGCTCCTGCTGCTGCCGGAAAGCGGCGGTGCCTGGATAAAAGCCTGTTATGACGCGCAGAATGATGCGATGTTAACGGATGAGGCGTCACTGCAGAAAGCGCGCAGTAAATTTATGCAGGCCTACGAAGGAAACATGATGGTGCGGGGCGAAGGTGAAGATGTCTGGTATCAGCGCTTATGGCGAACGCTTGAGCCAGAGTACTTTGAGGCCATCACGGAAGAGGCGCAGCGCTACCTGCTGCCGTTGTTTAAATATAATCAGTCCTGAGCGCTGTATAAAAATTGCGCAGCATAGGGTGTTCATTTATGATGCACTTCTTATCACGGACTGATGTACCCAATAAAGAGATGTTGGCGTGTCCAGCACGCAATTTGTTAATGATGTAGCCGTGATAAAGAGGTCGTAATGCCAGGCAGCACCTTGTTTAAAGCGTTTGTTTTGTTTGTCGCCCTCTGGGCACCTGTCACTCAGGCAGACTCCGGTTGGCAACCCGTTCAGGAAACTATTCGTAAAAGCGAAAAAGATACCCGTCAATATCAGGCTATTCGTCTTGATAACGGCATGACCGTACTGCTGGTTTCCGATCCGCAGGCGGTGAAGTCCCTCTCGGCATTAGTGGTGCCGGTTGGATCGCTGGAAGATCCTGACGCGCATCCTGGGCTTGCACACTATCTGGAACATATGACGCTGATGGGGTCAAAAAAATACCCGCAGCCGGATAGCCTGTCCGAATTTCTGAAAATGCATGGCGGCAGCCACAATGCCAGTACGGCACCGTACCGCACGGCCTTTTATCTCGAAGTCGAAAATGATGCGCTGGAAGGCGCGGTCGATCGCCTTGCTGATTCCATCGCCGCCCCCCTGTTGGATAAAAAATATGCCGACCGTGAACGCAATGCCGTCAATGCCGAGCTGACCCTTGCCCGCACGCGAGACGGTATGCGCATGGCCCAGGTCAGCGCTGAAACCATCAACCCTGCGCACCCGGGTTCGCGTTTCTCCGGCGGTAACCTGGAGACGTTAAGCGACAAACCGAACAGCCCGGTGCTTGATGCCCTGCACGCGTTTCGCGATAAATACTACTCCGCTAACCTGATGAAAGCGGTCATCTACAGCAATAAACCGTTGCCAGAACTGGCCGGCATGGCGGCTAAAACGTTTGGCCGGGTGCCGAATAAAAATATCGATCTGCCGCAGATAGACGTACCGGTGGTCACGGACGCGCAAAAAGGGATCGTTATCCACTACGTGCCGGCGCTGCCGCGCAAAGTGCTGCGCGTGGAGTTCCGCATTGATAACAACACCGCACAGTTTCGCAGTAAAACCGATGAGCTGGTGACCTACCTGATAGGTAACCGCAGCCCGGGTACGCTTTCTGACTGGCTGCAAAAACAGGGGCTGGTGGAAGGTATTCGCGCCGATTCCGATCCAGTTGTAAACGGCAATAGCGGCGTGCTGGCGATCTCCGCCACCCTGACCGACAAAGGCCTGGCAAACCGTGATGAAGTGGTGGCGGCGATCTTCAGCTACCTCTCTTTACTGCGTGAGAAAGGCGTCGATAAGCGCTACTTTGATGAGCTCGCGCACGTGCTGGATCTCGATTTCCGTTACCCGTCCATTACCCGCGACATGGATTACGTTGAGTGGCTGGCGGATACCATGATCCGCGTGCCGGTGGAACACACCCTCGATGCGGTCAATATTGCCGACCGCTATGATGCCGATGCGGTAAAAGCCCGCCTTGCGATGATGACGCCGGAGAATGCCCGCATCTGGTACATCAGCCCGAACGAACCGCATAACAAGACGGCGTATTTTGTCGATGCCCCCTATCAGGTGGATAAAATCAGCGCGCAGACCTTCGCCGACTGGCAGAAGCAGGCCGGGGAGATTGCGTTAAAGCTGCCGGAGCTGAACCCCTATATTCCGGATGACTTCTCGCTGATCAAAACGACTCAAGATTATCCGCACCCGGCGCTCATCGTTGATGAGCCGACGCTGCGCGTGGTGTATACCCCTAGCCGCTATTTCGCAAGCGAGCCAAAGGCCGATGTCAGCGTGGTGCTGCGTAACCCGAAAGCGATGAACAGCGCTAAAAATCAGGTGATGTTCGCGCTCAATGACTATCTCGCAGGGATTGCGCTCGATCAGCTCAGCAACCAGGCGGCCGTGGGCGGCATCAGCTTCTCCACCAACGCCAACAACGGTTTGATGCTCAATGCAAACGGCTATACCCAGCGTTTGCCTCAGCTGTTCCAGGCCCTGCTGGAAGGGTATTTCAGCTACACGCCGACGGAAGAGCAGCTTGAGCAGGCCAAATCATGGTATGCGCAGATGATGGACTCTGCGGAGAAGGGCAAAGCTTACGATCTGGCGCTTATGCCGGCGCAAATGCTGTCGCAAGTTCCTTATTTCCAGCGAGAGGATCGCCGTGCGCTGTTGCCTTCGATCACCTTAAAAGACGTGCTGGCGTACCGCGATGCGCTGAAAACCAACACGCGTCCGGAGTTCCTGATCGTCGGCAACATGAGTGTGGATCAGGCCAAAACCCTGGCGGAGAATGTGCGCGCTCAGCTCGGTTCGAAAGGCGACGAGTGGTGCCGCAACCAGGACGTGCTGGTTGAGAAAAAACAGAACGTGACTTTTGAAAAGGCGGGTAACAGCACGGATTCCGCGCTGGCCGCGGTATTTGTGCCAACGGGCTATGATGAATTCGCCAGCTCGGCACAGAGTGCCGTTCTGGGGCAAATTATTCAGCCGTGGTTCTATAACCAGTTGCGCACTGAGGAGCAGCTTGGCTACGCGGTGTTTGCCTTCTCCATGAACGTAGGCCGACAGTGGGGGCTGGGTTTCCTGCTGCAAAGCAGCGATAAACAGCCGGCGTATCTCTGGAAGCGTTACCAGGCCTTCTTCCCGCAGGTGGAAGCAAAACTGCGCGCCATGAAGCCGGAAGAGTTTGCGCAGATCCAGCAGGCCGTCATCGCCCAGGTGATGCAGCCGCCGCAGACGCTGGGTGAAGAAGCGTCACAGCTGAGCAAAGATTTCGATCGCGGTAATCTGAAATTTGATTCGCGTGATAAAGTAGTGGCCGAGATAAAACAGCTGACGCCGCAGAAGGTTGCCGACTTCTTCCATCAGGCGGTCATTAAGCCGCAGGGAATCACCATCCTGTCTCAGGTTTCCGGTAGCCAGAACGGGAAAACGGAGTACGTAAACCCGAAAGGCTGGAAAGTCTGGAAGAGCGTCAGCGCGCTGCAGCAATCTATGCCCTGGAGTAAGAAAGAATGACCGATACCGCTGAGTCCCTTGATCCCTTACGTTTACCTCTGCAGGGTGAACGATTGATTGAAGCCTCAGCGGGAACGGGAAAAACCTTCACCATTGCCGCCCTTTACCTGCGTCTGCTGCTGGGGCTTGGCGGCAACGCCGCTTTTCCACGCCCTTTGAGCGTGGAAGAGCTGCTGGTGGTCACCTTCACCGAGGCTGCCACCGCTGAGCTGCGGGGCCGTATTCGCAGCAATATCCACGAGCTGCGCATCGCCTGTCTGCGTCAGAGCACGGATAACCCTCTCTACGCGAGCCTTCTGGAAGAGATTGCCGATAAGCAACAGGCAGCCCAGTGGCTGCTCCTCGCTGAACGGCAGATGGATGAAGCGTCCGTCTTCACCATTCACGGTTTTTGCCAGCGTATGCTGAGCCTGAATGCGTTCGAGTCCGGAATGCTGTTTGAACAGCAGCTCATTGAAGATGAATCCGTGCTTCGCTATCAGGCCTGCGCGGATTTCTGGCGTCGCCACTGCTACCCGTTACAGCGCGATATCGCCGAAGCGGTACATGCGCTGTGGAAGGGCCCGGAGGCGCTGCTGCGCGCTATCGATCGTTATCTGCAGGGTGAAGCACCGGTCATCAAATCCCCGCCGCCAGCGGATGAAACCCTGGCCTCACGCCATGAAAAAATCATCGCGAGAATTGCCGATATCAAGCAAAAATGGATTGAGTCCGTTGGCGAGATTGACGCCATCATCGAAAACTCCGGGATTGACCGTCGCAAGTTTAACCGTGGCAATCAGGGGAAATGGATCGACAAGATCAGCGCCTGGGCGCAGGAAGAAACGCGAGGCTACCAGCTCCCGGACGCGCTGGAGAAATTCTCCCGGCGTTTCCTTGTTGAGCGGACCAAAGCCGACGGCATTGTGCCTGAGCATCCTCTGTTTGTGGCGATTGAAACCCTGCTGGCTGAGCCCTTAACGCTCAACGATCTGATGATTACCCGCGCCATGACGGAAATTCGCGACGCCGTCGCGCGTGAGAAACGCCGCCGGGGTGAACTGGGGTTTGACGATATGCTGAGCCGCCTCGATGCGGCGCTGTGCAGTGAAAATGGCGAAGCGCTTGCCGCCGCGATTCGCACCCGCTTCCCGGTGGCGATGATCGACGAATTTCAGGATACCGACCCTCAGCAGTACCGCATTTTCCGCCGTATCTGGCGCCAGCAGCCCGGTACCGCGCTGTTGTTAATCGGCGATCCGAAACAGGCCATCTACGCCTTCCGCGGTGCGGATATTTTCACTTACATGAAAGCCCGCAGCGAGGTTGACGCGCACTACACGCTCGATATCAACTGGCGCTCCTCTCCCGGCATGGTGGAAAGCGTCAACGCGCTCTTCAGCCGCATGGATACGGCGTTTATGTTCCGTGAGATCCCGTTTCAGCCGGTAAAGTTCGCCGAGAAAAATGCCTCGTTGCGCTTCGAGTTCAACGGCGAGACGCAGCCTGCCATGAACTTCTGGCTGCTGGACGGGGAAGGCTGCGGCGTTGCCGACTATCAAAATGCCATGGCCCAGCACTGTGCCGCACAAATCCGCGACTGGCTCAGCGCGGGCGCGCACGGTAAAGCGCTGCTGTGGAAGGGGGATAAACCTGCCCCGGTAAAGGCATCTGATATCACGGTGCTGGTGCGCAGCCGTCAGGAGGCCGCGCTCATCCGCGACGCCCTGACGTTACTAAATATTCCCTCCGTCTACCTCTCAAACCGCGACAGCGTCTTTGAAACGCTGGAAGCGCAGGAGATGCTATGGCTGCTGCAGGCCGTGCTGGCTCCGGAGCGGGAAAGCACGCTGCGTAGCGCACTGGCGAGCGCGATGCTCGGGCTGAACGCGCGGGATATCGATGCGCTCAACAATGACGAAGCCGCGTGGGATGCCGTGGTAGAAGAGTTTGTTCGCTACCGCGAAAAATGGCAGAAGCGTGGAGTCATGGCGATGGTGCGCGAGCTCATGGCGCAGCGCCGCATTGCGGAGAATATGCTGGCGACAGCAGGCGGCGAGCGCCGTTTGACCGATATTTTACATATCAGCGAACTGCTGCAGGAAGCCGGTACGCAGCTGGAGAGCGAACACGCCCTGGTGCGCTGGCTGGCGCAGCAGATTGCCGACCCAAACAGTAATTCGTCCAGCCAGCAGATGCGCCTTGAGAGTGATAAACATCTGGTGCAGATCGTCACCATTCACAAGTCGAAAGGCCTGGAATATCCGCTGGTCTGGCTGCCGTTTATCGCCAATTATCGCGTGCAGGATCAGGCCTTTTACCACGATCGCGAGTCTTTTGAGGCGGTGCTCGATCTCAGCAACGCGGAGTCCAGCGTTGAGCTGGCCGAAGCCGAGCGTCTGGCGGAAGACCTGCGCCTGCTTTACGTGGCGCTGACCCGTTCGGTCTGGCACTGCAGCCTGGGCGTTGCGCCGCTGTTCCGTCGCCGTGGCGAAAAGACCGGGGAGAGCGATTTTCATCTGAGCGCGCTGGGGCGGCTTATTCAGCACGGCGAACCCAAAGACGCGGCGGGCCTGCGCCAGTGCATCGCATCGCTTTGCACGGAGCATATTGCCCTGCATATTCCGTCGCAGCCCGACAACAGCCGCTGGCAGATGCCGGAGCTGCGTGAGTCAGAGCTCCATGCCCGCAAGGTTGTGCGTACCATTGCCGACGACTGGCGCGTCACCAGCTACTCCGGTCTACAACAGCACGGGCAGAGTATTGCGCAGGATCTGATGCCAAAACTGGACGTGGACGCCGCAGGAGCCGGTAGCGTACCCGCTGAGCCGGTGCTTACGCCGCACCAGTTCCCGCGTGGCGCCTCGCCGGGCACGTTTTTGCACAGCCTGTTTGAAGAGCTGGATTTTACCCAGCCGGTATCCGAAGAGTGGGTGCTGAAGATGTTACAGAGCGGTGGTTACGACGCACAGTGGCAGCCGGTTCTTACCGACTGGATCCGCGCGGTACTGAACGCGCCGCTCACGACGCAGGGGATCTCCCTGAACCAGTTGACCGCCAAAGATAAGCAGGTGGAGATGGAGTTTTATCTCCCCATCGCCAGCCCGCTCAGGGCCGAGGCGCTTGATGCGCTGATCCGCGAGTACGATCCGTTATCTGCCGGGTGCCCGCCGCTGAATTTCCGCCAGGTACAGGGGATGCTCAAAGGCTTTATCGACCTGGTTTTCCGCCACGAAGGGCGCTATTACCTGCTGGATTACAAATCAAACTGGCTGGGTGAAAGCAGCGAGGCCTACACCCAGGACGCGATGGCCTCTGCCATGCAAATGCATCGCTACGATCTGCAGTACCAGCTTTACACCCTGGCGCTGCACCGTTACCTGCGCCATCGCATGGCCGATTACCGCTACGAAACGCATTTTGGCGGCGTCATTTACCTGTTCCTGCGCGGAGTGGATGCAAACGACCCGCGTTCCGGCGTCTTTAGCACGCGTCCGTCTGCGGAACTGATTGAAAAAATGGATAACCTGTTTGCTGCAAGCACGGAGGAGGTGGCATGACGATGCAGGCGCTACTGCTGGACGCGGTTGAACAACGATTACTGCGCCACCTGGATGTGCAGTTCGCCATGATGGTGGCAGGCGAGGAGCCTGCCGTCATGCTTGCCGCCGCCATTCTGAGCAAAGACGCGGGAGAGGGGCACGTATGTCTGCCGCTGTCGCGTCTGGCGGTGGATGAGAAAATGCCACCGGCTTTACAGGCGTGTTTCGCGCTGCTGGGTGACGCAGTGGACTGGCAGGGGATATTACTCGGCTCGCCTGCCGTGAGCGGAGCCGATACCGGGACGCCGATGATCCTTGTCGGCGAGCGTTTGTATCTTAACCGGCTGTGGCGTAACGAACTGACGGTGGCGCGCTTCTTCAGCGAGACCAACGCCCCGCTTCCCTGCGATGAAGTAAAGCTCCGGCAAACGCTGGATGCGCTGTTTATCTCTGACGACGCGACGGACTGGCAGAAAGTGGCGGCAGCCGTGGCCTTAACGCGACGGATCTCGGTGATTTCTGGCGGCCCGGGCACAGGGAAAACGACCACCGTGGCAAAGCTGCTTGCCGCGCTGATTCAGCTATCGGGTGAGCAAAAGTGCCGTATTCGCCTGGCGGCCCCCACCGGTAAAGCGGCGGCACGTCTGACGGAATCGTTAGGCGGCGCGCTGCAAAAACTGGCGCTGACCGGGGAGCAGCTTGCGCTTTTCCCCAATGAAGCCAGCACCCTGCACCGTTTGCTAGGCGCACAGCCGGGTAGCCAGCGTCTGCGCTATCATGCCGGTAACCCACTGCACCTTGACGTGCTGGTCGTGGATGAAGCGTCGATGATTGACCTGACGATGATGTCGCGTTTGATCGATGCGCTACCGCCTCACGCGCGCGTCATTTTCCTCGGCGATCGCGACCAGCTTGCCTCCGTTGAGGCCGGGGCCGTATTGGGGGATATCTGCACCTATGCCAGCCTGGGATATACCGCGGAACGCGCGCAGGAGTTAGCCCGTCTCACCGGATGTTCGCTCACGTCTGAAAACCATTCGCTTGCAGGGGCGCTGCGCGACAGCCTGTGTCTGCTGCAAAAAAGCTACCGTTTCGGCAGCGACTCCGGCATCGGCCAGCTTGCGGCGGCAGTGAACCGGGGCGACCGCCGCACCACCACAGCGGTATTTGACGGTACCTTTACGGATATTGAGAAAAGATCGCTGCAAAGCGGGGAAGAGTATCAGGCGATGCTGGACGACGCCCTGCAGGGGTACCAGCACTTTCTGACGGGCGTACAACAGCAACGTACGCCGGAGCAGGTCATTGCCGCGTTTGGCGAATACCAGCTGCTCTGTGCGCTGAGGGAAGGCCCCTTTGGCGTCCGGGGTTTGAACGACAGGCTGGAACAGCTGCTGGTGCAAAAACGCAAAATTAACCGTAACCCGCACTCGCGATGGTATGAAGGTCGGCCGGTGATGATCTCCCGCAACGACAGCGCGCTGGGGTTGTTTAACGGGGATATCGGGATTGCGCTCGACTGCGGTCAGGGCCTGCGCGTCTGGTTCCAGATGCCGGACGGGAGCGTGAAGTCCTTCCAGCCCAGTCGTTTGCCCGAGCATGAAACTGCCTGGGCAATGACGGTGCATAAATCCCAGGGCTCCGAGTTTAACCATGCGGCGCTGATCCTGCCCACGCAGCTTTCACCCGTCGTTACCCGCGAGCTAATCTATACCGCCATTACGCGCGCGCGTCAGCGCCTGTCGCTGTATGCCGATGAACGGGTGCTGGTGCAGGCGATCGCCACCCGAACGGAACGCCGCAGCGGGCTGGGCGCGATATTTGAGACCCTCTGAACGAAAGCCCTCGCCGGACGGTGAGGGCGTCGTATCATCCCAGGTCAGCCATCAGCACCTTTGAACGACGCTGATAGTTGTACATCTCTTTCTTCGTTTCCGGCAGAGAATCGATATCCACCGGCGTGAATCCGCGCTCCTGGAACCAGTGAATGCTGCGCGTCGTCAGAACGAACAGCTTGCTCAGCCCCATCTGGCGAGCCTGTGCCGCTACGCGTTCAAGCAGCATTTCGCCGCGTGAAGAGCTACGGTAATCAGGATGCACCGCCACGCAGGCCATTTCACCGATCTTCTCTTCCGGGAACGGATAGAGCGCGGCGCAGGCAATGGTCAGGTTATCGCGCTGAATAATGGTGAATTTGTCGATCTCCATCTCCAGCTGTTCGCGTGAGCGACGCACCAGAATGCCCTGCTGTTCCAGCGGGCGGATCAGCTCCAGAATGCCGCCGATGTCATTGATGGTGGCGCGGCGGATCTGCTCCGCACTCTCCATTACAATCTGCGTACCAATACCGTCGCGGGAGAACAGCTCCTGCAGCAGGGCCCCGTCTTCCTGATAGCTGATCAGATGGCTGCGGCGCACGCCGCTGCGGCAGGCCTTCACGGCGCCACGCAGGAAGCGGACGGTGCCGGAGTGGTAATCACTTTCGGCTTCCAGCGCTTCCACGCGGGCCTGGGCTTCATTCGGGAAGAGTTCCGGCACGATCGTTCCTTCGTCGTCCACGACGCCCTGGGAGGAGCAGAACCCAATCATTTTTTCCGCCTTCAGCTTGATCGCCAGCTGTGTGGCGATCTCTTCGGACGTCAGGTTAAAGCTTTCGCCGGTCACGGAAACGGCGACCGGGCCCATCAGCACGATGGCACCGCTGTCCAGCTGGCGGTGAATAGCTTCCTCATCAATACGACGGATACGGCCGCTGTGGCAGTAATCCACGCCATCGTCCACGCCGAGCGGCTGGGCAATGATAAAGTTGCCGCTCACGACGTTGATATGCGCGCCCTGCAGCGGCGTATTGTTCAGGCTCATGGAGAGACGCGCGGTAATATCCAGCTGTAGCAGACCCGCCGCCTGTTTCACCAGCTCCAGGGTTTTGGCATCGGTGACGCGGGTATGTTTATGGTAAATCGGCTCGTGGTGGTGAGCGGCCAGGTTGGCGTCGATCTGCGGACGCGCGCCATAAACCACCACCAGGCGGATCCCGAGGCTGTGCAGCAGGCCAATGTCATTGACGATGCTGGAAAAATTTTCATGCTCAATGGCTTCGCCACCCAGCATGATGACAAACGTTTTTCCCCGATGGGCGTTGATATAGGGAACAGAATGGCGGAATCCCTGGACCAGTTCGGTTCTACGTTCCTTCACCATGGCACAACCCTTAATGAATGTTTATTCGTAATTTCTGTATTTTTATTCGATTGTGACCGCGTGTGCAAGTGCAAATTTTCCGCGACCCACAGAAATTGGTAAGTAATCCGTGCGTTAGCGTATGATTGTTTACCCTTTTATAGATGACAGTTTATGCGTCATTCGTTAAAGTTTTCGGTCAATTTGGACATTTTGTATATCAGTCAGTGTTCTTGCTCGGGAGAAGCATGTCGGGATCCAATTCAGCAATAAGCCGCCGCCGTTTGTTAAAAGGGGCCGGGGCAATGTGGTTGCTTAGCGTCAGTCAGGTCGGTCTTGCCGCCACGAGTCAGGTGGTGGCGGTGCGCGTCTGGCCGTCGTCGACCTATACGCGCGTGACGGTCGAATCCAATCGCGTGCTGAAATATAAGCAATTTGCCCTCAGCAACCCGGAACGCGTGGTGGTGGATCTCGAAGGCGTTAACCTCAACTCCGTGCTGAAGGGGATGGCGGCGCAGATCCGCGGCGACGATCCTTTTATTAAATCAGCGCGCGTTGGGCAGTTCGATCCGCAAACCGTGCGCATGGTGTTTGAGCTTAAACAGAACGTTAAGCCGCAGCTGTTCGCCCTGGCGCCCGTCGCGACCTTTAAAGAGCGCCTGGTGATGGATCTCTACCCGGCCAACGCAACGGATATCCAGGATCCGCTTCTCGCTCTGCTGGAGGACTACAACAAGGGCGATCTTCAGCGTCAGGTGCCGCCTGCGCAAAGCGGTCCGCAGCCCGGGAAAGCAGGGCGGGATCGTCCGATTGTGATCATGCTCGATCCCGGCCACGGCGGCGAAGACTCCGGCGCGGTGGGGAAATACCGCACGCGTGAAAAAGACGTGGTGCTGCAAATTGCACGCCGCCTGAAGGCGTTGATTGATAAAGAAGGCAATATGCGCGCCTATATGACGCGCAATGAAGATATCTTTATTCCGCTGAAGGTCCGGGTGGCGAAAGCGCAGAAGCAGCGCGCCGATTTGTTCGTGTCGATCCATGCGGATGCCTTTACCAGCCGCCAGCCAAGCGGCTCGTCGGTGTTTGCGCTCTCAACTAAAGGCGCGACCAGTACCGCAGCAAGATTCCTGGCGGACTCTCAGAACGCCTCTGACCTGATTGGTGGCGTGAGCAAAAGCGGCGACCGCTACGTCGACCACACTATGTTCGATATGGTGCAGTCGCTGACCATTAACGACAGCCTGAAGTTTGGTAAAGCGGTGCTGGGCAAGCTGGGCAACATTAATAAGCTGCATAAAAATAGCGTTGAACAGGCCGGGTTTGCAGTACTCAAGGCACCGGATATCCCGTCCATCCTGGTCGAAACCGCGTTTATCAGTAACGTCGAAGAGGAGCGTAAGCTCAAGACGGCAAAATTCCAGCAGGAGGTTGCGGAGTCGATTCTGGCGGGGATACGGGCGTATTTCTCTGACGGGGCGACGCTGGCGCGACGCGGGTAAATCTTTCAGCCGGGTACACGCCCGGCAAATTCACAAAAGACAGATACAAAAAAACACCCTTAAGGGTGTTTATTGTTTTAGAAGTGTTGGTTGCGGGGGCCGGATTTGAACCGACGACCTTCGGGTTATGAGCCCGACGAGCTACCAGGCTGCTCCACCCCGCGTCCGTCTTTCTACTCGTGTAGAAACTTACTTCTTCAAATTTGATTGGTTGCGGGGGCCGGATTTGAACCGACGACCTTCGGGTTATGAGCCCGACGAGCTACCAGGCTGCTCCACCCCGCGTCCGTCTTTCTACAGTCGTAGAAGGTACTTCATCAAATTTTAATTGGTTGCGGGGGCCGGATTTGAACCGACGACCTTCGGGTTATGAGCCCGACGAGCTACCAGGCTGCTCCACCCCGCGTCCGTGGATGCGCACTATACTCGGATAGGTTTGTGATGCAACCCCTTTTTCACATTTATCATGATTTTGTATGCAAATTGAACGACATGGGGCTGTTTGGACTATTTTTTGCGCAAAATTTGCCAAAGGGCATGCGATCGCATTTCATTAGCCCTGTCGGTTTGTTATCTTCATCACGCGGAAATGGGCAACTTAAAGACGAGATATAATGAAAGGACGTTGGGCGAAGTATCTGATGGCGGGCGCAATGGTAGCGATTCTTGCGGCCTGTTCTTCCAAACCGACCGATCGCGGTCAACAGTATAAAGACGGGAAGTTATCCCAGCCTTTCTCTTTAGTTAATCAGCCTGATGCCGTCGGCGCACCGATTAATGCCGGTGATTTCTCCGAGCAGGTCTACCAGATCCGCAACGCGTCGCCGCGTCTGTATAGCTCACAGAACAGTGTTTATAGCGCGGTCCAGGATTGGCTGAAAGCAGGCGGCGATACGCGCAACATGCGCCAGTTTGGTATCGACGCCTGGCAGATGGAAGGGGCCGATAACTACGGCAACGTCCAGTTTACCGGCTACTACACCCCGGTTATTCAGGCACGGCACTCGCGTCAGGGCGAGTTCCAGTATCCTATCTACCGCATGCCGCCAAAACGCGGTCGTCTGCCGTCGCGCGCTGAGATCTACGCCGGTGCGCTGAGCGAAAACTACGTTCTGGCCTACAGCAACTCCCTGATGGATAACTTCATCATGGACGTTCAGGGCAGCGGCTACATTGATTTTGGCGACGGTTCACCGCTTAACTTCTTCAGCTATTCCGGTAAAAACGGCCACGCCTACCGCAGTATTGGCAAGGTACTGATCGATCGCGGCGAAGTGAAGAAAGAAGACATGTCGATGCAGGCGATCCGCGAGTGGGGCGAGAAACACAGCGAAGCCGAGGTGCGCGAGCTGCTGGAGCAGAACCCGTCTTTCGTCTTCTTCAAACCGCAAAACTTCGCGCCGGTCAAAGGGGCCAGCGCGGTTCCGCTGATTGGCCGCGCGTCGGTAGCATCGGATCGTTCGATTATTCCTGCAGGCACCACGCTGCTGGCTGAGGTCCCTCTGCTGGACAATAACGGCAAGTTCAACGGTCAGTATGAGCTGCGTCTGATGGTGGCGCTGGATGTCGGCGGGGCGATCAAAGGCCAGCACTTCGACATCTATCAGGGCATTGGCCCTGACGCAGGCCATCGCGCGGGCTGGTATAACCACTACGGACGCGTGTGGGTACTGAAGGCGGCGCCGGGTGCCGGAAACGTATTCAGCGGCTGATTGTGGTATTCTGAGCGCAATACGGATTACTGTTCAGGGTGAGGAAAACCTCACCCTTTTTACATCTGAGGTTTTATGTCTGTGGTAATCAGCGACGCCTGGCGCCAGCGTTTTGGCGGGACGGCACGTTTATATGGTGAAAAAGCCCTGCAGCTGTTTGCGGATGCGCACGTCTGCGTCGTGGGCATTGGTGGTGTGGGGTCGTGGGCGGCAGAAGCGTTGGCGAGAACCGGTATTGGCGCAATCACGCTGATTGACATGGATGACGTTTGCGTCACCAACACTAACCGTCAAATCCACGCCCTGCGCGATAACGTCGGCCTGGCAAAATCCGAGGTGATGGCGGAGCGTATCCGTTTGATCAACCCGGAGTGCCGCGTGACGGTGATCGACGACTTTGTGACGGCCGATAACGTCGCTGAATACATGAGCAAAGGCTACAGCTATGTGATTGACGCCATCGACAGCGTGCGGCCAAAAGCGGCGTTGATCGCATACTGCCGTCGCTACAAGGTGCCGCTGGTCACCACCGGCGGTGCGGGCGGGCAAATCGATCCGACGCAGATCCAGGTAGCCGACCTGGCGAAAACGATCCAGGATCCGCTGGCGGCCAAGCTGCGTGAGCGCCTGAAGAGCGATTTTAACGTGGTGAAGAACAGCAAAGGCAAGCTGGGCGTCGACTGCGTATTCTCGACCGAAGCGCTGGTCTACCCGCAGGCGGATGGCTCAGTCTGCGCGATGAAAAGCACGGCGGAAGGGCCAAAACGAATGGACTGCGCCTCAGGTTTTGGTGCGGCCACCATGGTGACCGCCTCCTTTGGCTTTGTGGCGGTGTCTCACGCCCTGAAGAAGATGATGGCGAAAGCGGAACGTCAGGCCTGAGCCTGACGTGCGGCATCCAGTACCGCGTCGCTGAGCGCGATCAGCCCCTGACCGCGCGAGGCGCTGAGCTGCGCGCGCAGCCCAAGCTCATCAAATAACGCCAGCGGCGAATGCGCCAGCAGTTCCGCCGCGCTTTTCCCTTCCACAGCGGTCAGCAATACGGCCAGCAGGCCCCGGACGATGCGGCCTTCGCTGTCGCCGAAGAAGTGCAGCTTCTCGCCGGAGACGCTCACCCCCAGCCAGACGCGGTTTTCACAGCCTGCGATCTCTTTCGCCTGCGCTTTAAGATCGTCTGAAAGGGCAGGGAGCTGTTTACCCAGCAGGATCAGCTGTCGATATTTATCTTCCCACTGCTGGAGCGGGGCGAAGGTCTGTCTTAAGGTCTCTTCTGTGATGACCGTGCCAAACGGATGTCCGGCTAAAGCAGCGCTAGTCATTAATCCACCAGTATTTCAAGGGCGCGGTCAACGGCGGCAACCAGCGCGTCGACATCGCTTTGGGTATTATACGGCGCAAACGAGGCGCGCAGCGTACCGTTAACGCCAAGCGCCGCCAGCAGCGGCTGGGCGCAGTGCTGTCCGGCACGCAGGGCAATGCCGTACCCGGCCAGCAGTGTCACCATGTCGCTATGGTGAACGCCCGCAAAATCAAAGGCGAGCAGGCTTGAGTCCTGAACGCGGAACGAGCGGAAGCCCGGGCGCTTTTTGAGCTCTTCCTCTGCCAGCGTCGCCAGCCCCCGGCTCCAGCTTTCAGCCTGAACGATGTCTGTTTCTGCCAGCCACTCCAGCGCCGCGCTTAAGCCAATCACCCCCGCCACGTTCGGCGTACCGGCCTCCAGGCGATAGGGAACATCCTGAGTTTTGAAGCCATCGAACGACACTTCGGTGATCATTTTGCCGCCACCGAGCCACGGCGTCATTTTTGCCAGCAGTTCTGGCTTGCCGTACAACGCTCCTATACCGGTTGGCCCGTAGAGCTTATGTCCTGAGAAGGCATAGAAATCGATATCAAGCGCCTGCACATCGGCGGGGAAGTGCACCACGCCCTGAGCGCCATCGACCATCACCACCATCCCGCTGGCATGGGCGATACGAATGGCCTGAGCCAGGTCCGGGCAACCACCCGTGACGTTCGACATCTGTCCGAGCGCCAGAATGCGGCTGCGGGGGGTAATCAGCTCGGGGAGACGGGCCACGTCGGGCAGAAGGTCTGCACCTAGCGGGAGTTTCACCACGCGCGCACCCGTTTGCTCGGCCACCATCAGCCATGGCACCAGGTTGGCGTGATGTTCCGCCTCGCTGACGACGATCTCATCGCCCGGCTGAAGCAGCGGGCGCGCGTAGCACTGGGCCACCATATTGATGGCTTCGGTCGTGCCGCGCGTCCAGACGATGTTTTTCCCGCTTTCGCCATTGATCAGGCGCGCGACCTGATCGCGTGCGGCTTCGTAGCGCGCGGTTAATCGCTGCGCTTCGGCAAACTGGCTGCGATGCACGTTCCCGGCGCTCAGGCTGTAGAACTGCTGCGTGGCCTCAATCACCGCCTGTGGCTTAAGGGCGGTGGCGGCGCTATCCAGGTAAATACCGGCATCGGCCAGGGCCGGAAACTGTGCGCGGAACTGCGCAGGACTGAAAGCGTTCATGGGATTCCTCATTTCAATATAGCGATCGTCGCGCAATTTCAGCGGCAGGGCAAGGAGGTTGATATCTATCAGAATTGTCTGCTTATCCTTACGACCTCAAAAAAGCAGGTTATGCTAAATAGTGTTAGGCGGATGTTTTAGCCTGTTATAAATCGAGGTTTGAATAGCATTAATTGCTAAAGGAGAATAATCATGAATAAGACAGCTGCAATCATTTCTGCCTGTGCGTTTACTTTTGCCCTGAGCGCGTGTTCTGGTAACAACTACGTGATGCACACCAACGATGGTCGTTCTATCGTTTCGGAAGGGAAACCGACTACCGATAATGATACCGGGATGATTTCGTACAAAGATGCTAACGGGAACAAGCAGCAGATCAACCGCACGGACGTGAAAGAGATGAAAGAGATCGAGCATTAACAGATCGCAGGCGAAAAAAAAGCACCGCAAATTGGCGGTGCTACATTAATCACTATGGACAGACAGGGTAAATGTACAGGAAGTGAAAAATTGGTAGCGTTGCTACCGTGGTCTGAATCGCAGACCAATTGCAAACACAACAACACAACATCACAACCGTAAGCCAAAAGCCCTTCAGAACACGCATTCCGAAAAAAGCTCTTCGTTCCGGCTCAGGAAGTGCCGCCACTATAGGTATTTGCTGGTAGTTCCTCAACGGACAAATTATAATGGCTCAGATAAAAAAAACTAATAGGTTAAACGTTGTTTCCTGTTTGTTAAAATCCGTTAACATCTAAGCCAGATAACCATGTCAAAGCGATTGCCACCCCTTAACGCATTACGTGTTTTTGATGCAGCAGCACGTCACCTGAGCTTCACCCGCGCGGCAGATGAGCTTTTTGTGACGCAGGCCGCAGTAAGTCACCAAATCAAGTCTCTTGAGGATTTTCTGGGCCTTAAGCTGTTTCGTCGACGCAACCGTTCGTTGCTGTTGACCGAAGAGGGGCAGAGCTATTTTCAGGATATTAAAGAGATTTTTTCCCAGCTTACGGAAGCCACGCGTAAGCTGCAGGCTCGCAGTGCAAAAGGTGCTCTGACCGTCAGTTTATTGCCCAGTTTTGCCATTCATTGGCTTGTTCCAAGACTCTCAAGCTTTAACTCAGCTTATCCGGGGATCGACGTTCGAATCCAGGCGGTAGATCGTCAGGAGGACAAGCTGGCCGATGACGTGGATGTCGCCATTTTTTATGGTCGCGGTAACTGGCCGGGCTTGCGCGTTGAAAAATTATACGCAGAATATCTCCTGCCGGTCTGTTCTCCCCTGCTGTTAACAGGCGAGAAGGCGCTGAAGTCACCCGCTGACCTGGCTCAGCATACGCTTTTGCATGATGCCTCTCGCCGCGACTGGCAAACTTATACCCGTCAATTAGGTCTTACACATATAAACGTGCAGCAGGGACCCATTTTTAGCCACAGTGCGATGGTGTTACAGGCTGCCATTCACGGACAAGGCGTGGCGTTGGCGAACAACGTTATGGCGCAGTCCGAAATTGAGGCAGGCCGCCTGGTTTGCCCTTTTAATGATGTACTGGTCAGCAAGAATGCGTTTTATCTGGTTTGTCATGACAGTCAGGCAGAACTGGGTAAAATAGCCGCCTTCCGGCAGTGGATACTGGCGAAAGCGGCAACCGAGCAAGAAAAATTCCGCTTCAGGTATGAGCAATAACGTTTGTGTGCCGGGCACGCATCAACTCAGGACTTAAACATGACCAGCCGATTCATGCTGATTTTTGCCGCGGTGAGTGGCTTTATTTTTGTTGCACTGGGCGCCTTTGGCGCACATGTATTAAGCAAGTCTTTGGGCGCTGTAGAGATGGGCTGGATCCAGACCGGCCTTGAATATCAGGCATTCCACACGCTGGCGATTTTTGGGCTGGCGGTGGCGATGCAGCGTCGTATCAGTATCTGGTTTTATTGGAGCAGCGTGTTTATGGCGCTGGGTACCGTGTTATTCAGCGGTAGCCTGTACTGCCTTGCGCTCTCACATCTGCGCCTTTGGGCGTTCGTTACACCCGTCGGTGGCTTCAGCTTCCTGGCGGGTTGGGTATTAATGTTTATCGGAGCTATCCGTCTGAAACGCAAGGGCGTTGTTCATGAATAAGGTTGTTTTATATTGTCGCCCGGGGTTTGAGAAAGAGTGCGCCGCGGAAATTACCGATAAAGCGGCGAAGCGCGAAGTCTTCGGCTTTGCCCGCGTAAAAGAAAACGCGGGTTATGTAGTATTCGAGTGCTATCAGCCTGAAGACGCAGACAAGCTGGCGCGCGAGCTGCCGTTCAGCTCGCTGATCTTTGCTCGCCAGATGTTTGTCGCGGGTGAGCTGCTGAAGGATCTTCCGCCGGAAGACCGCATCACGCCTATTGTCGGCATGCTGCAGGGCGTGGTGGAGAAGGGCGGCGATCTGCGCGTTGAAGTGGCGGATACCAACGAAAGTAAAGAGCTGATGAAGTTCTGCCGCAAGTTCACCGTGCCGCTGCGTGCGGCGCTGCGTGATGCAGGCGTGCTGACGAACTACGAAACGCCGAAGCGTCCGGTGGTGCATATCTTCTTTATCGCACCGGGCTGCTGCTATGCAGGCTATTCGTACACCACCAACAACTCTCCCTTCTTTATGGGCATCCCGCGTTTGCGCTTCCCGTCCGATGCGCCAAGCCGTTCCACGCTCAAGCTGGAAGAGGCGTTTCACGTCTTTATCCCGGCAGATGAGTGGGATGAGCGTCTGGCAAACGGCATGTACGCTGTCGATCTCGGCGCGTGCCCGGGCGGCTGGACCTATCAGCTGGTGAAACGCAACATGTGGGTATCGTCCGTTGATAACGGCCCAATGGCGCAAAGCCTGATGGACACCGGGCAGGTCACCTGGCTGCGTGAAGACGGTTTCCGCTATCGCCCGAATCGTAACAACATCTCGTGGATGGTGTGCGATATGGTTGAGAAGCCGGCAAAAGTCGCCGCGCTGATGGCCTCCTGGCTGGTGAACGGATGGTGTCGTGAGACCATTTTCAACCTCAAGCTGCCGATGAAAAAGCGCTATGAGGAAGTGTCGCAGAACCTGGCCTACATTCAGGAGCAGATGGATGAACACGGAATCAACGTGGAGATCCAGGCGCGTCAGCTGTATCACGACCGTGAAGAAGTGACGGTGCATATTCGTCGCTGGTGGGCTGCGGTCGGTGGACGTCGCGACGAGCGATAGTCCGTGTTGTATTGCCCGGTGGCGCTACGCTTACCGGGCCTACAGTAAAGCGTTAACGCTCTAACCTTAACTGCTGTAAATTCCCGTCCAGCTGCAAATCCGTCTGTAGCGTTGCGATCTCCCGGCAGGTAAACGCCATCTCTTTATGCGCCTCCAGCTTCTTGCGCCACTTTTCCGGTACCTCATCCAGACGGGCGTAAATCCCTTCCAGACTCTGAAAATCGGTCAGCAGCTGCGCGGCGCTCTTTGGCCCAATACCGGCGACACCCGGAACTTTAGAACTGCTGATGCCTGCCAGCCCCCAGTAGTCCGGCAGTTGTTCAGGTGAGACGCCGAACTCGCTGGCAATAAACGGCGCGTCCAGCCAGCGTTTTTGAAAATAGTCGCGAATGCGGATAGTCGGCGAGAGCAGCTGGCAGTAGCCTTTGTCAGTTGAAACGATAGTAGACTGATGCCCGGCACTGGCTACCTTTACGGCGAGGGTGGCCGCGAGATCGTCGGCTTCATTTCCCTGTGCGCCCCAGCAGGGAACGCCCCGCTGTTCAAATGCGGCGCGCAGCATGGGCAATTCGGCGTGAAGATCGTCCGGCATCGGGGCGCGTCCGGCTTTGTAGTCGGGCAGACGCTGGTGTCGCCAGCCCGTGTTGCGGGCTTCGTCATCAAATACCGCGACCGCGTGGGTGGGCTCACTGTGGCGGATAAGCTGCTCCAGCGCGTGCAGGCAGGTGTCTTTACAAGGCGTCCCCTGTACCGCATGGATACGGCGGATCAGGTTAAGAGCATCGACGATAAGTAAATGAACGGCCACAGATAATCTCCCTTCTATCTCATGCGTGAAGGGTAACACTGTTAGCAGCGTGAAACTATGAATGGTGGGGAAAACAGGAAGAAGCCTCGCAAAACGAGGCTTCCTGAGAGGCTTAATCGCAGGTGACGATCTTCATCGCCAGGCCGCCGCGAGAAGTTTCGCGGTATTTGGCGTTCATATCTTTACCGGTTTCGTACATGGTTTCGATAACCTTATCGAGACAGACGCGCGGCTCGCTGGTTCGGCGCAGCGCCATACGTGCCGCGTTCACCGCCTTCACGGAGGCAATCGCGTTACGTTCGATGCACGGTACCTGTACCTGTCCGGCAACCGGGTCACAGGTCAGCCCAAGGTTATGTTCCATGCCGATTTCCGCAGCAATGCACACCTGTGTCGGGCTTGCACCCAGCAGCTCGGCCAGACCCGCCGCCGCCATGGAGCACGCCACGCCGACTTCACCCTGACAGCCCACTTCCGCACCGGAAATAGACGCGTTCATCTTATACAGCGAACCAATTGCACTGGCGACCAGCAGGTAGCGCGCCAGTGAGTTCGCGTTCACTTCACGGATAAACTTGTCGTAGTACGCCAGCACCGCCGGAACGATACCGCAGGCGCCGTTGGTCGGCGCGGTGACCACGCGGCCCCCTGCGGCGTTTTCTTCATTCACCGCCAGTGCGAACATGTTGATCCAGTCTACAACGGCCATCGGGTCCGTCGTCGTTTTGTCGGTGCTCACCAGCATACGGCGCAGCGCAGCAGCGCGACGCGGCACGCGAAGCTTGCCCGGCAGAACGCCTTCGGTGGTTATCCCGCGCTCAATACCGCCGCGCATCACTTCCCAGACGTTAGTGAAGTGCTGTTCGAGTTCTTCTTTACTGTGAAGCGCCAGCTCGTTTTTCATCATCAGGCCGGAGAGGGAAAGGCCCGTCTCCTGGCAGTGACGCTGAAGATCCGCCGCCGTTTTGTACGGATACGGCACCTCGACAGAAGAGGTATTGGTTTGACCAAAGTGGTCTTCGTCGACGATAAAACCGCCGCCGATAGAGTAATACGTCTGGCTGTATACCGCTTTGTCGCCGGCCAGCGCGGTAATGCGCATGCCGTTTTCGTGCAGCGACAGGTTGTCCGCATGGAAATTCATGCAGTGGTCAACCGGGAATTCAACCTCATGCTCACCGTTCGCCAGCAGCAGGCGACCGTGGGTGTTCACATCCTGGATGAAGCCAGGGATCGCATCAATATCAACGGTATCCGGCAGATTTCCCGCCAGGCCCATGATAATGGCGATATCGGTATGGTGGCCTTTCCCGGTAAGGGAAAGCGAGCCGTATACATCGACAACCACGCGGGTAATGTCATGCAAGATGCCGCGTGCAATCAAGTCATCCGTGAACTGCTTACCGGCTTTCATTGGTCCGACGGTGTGAGAGCTGGAAGGACCAATACCGATTTTGAAGATATCGAATACGCTAATCATGATGCGTCCATTGCTTTCAGTCAGAGAGGGAGGAGTGCGCCGTCCGAAGACGGCGCGGGTGATAATCAGAACATGGTGTACAGGGAGTAGAAGATCGCAGAGATTGCGATAAGACCCATGATAACCACAAAGATGTTGCTCACATGACCGCTGTACTTGCGCATAGCAGGGACTTTCTGAATTGCGTACATCGGCATCAGGAACAGAATCATCGCGATGACCGGGCCGCCCAGGGTTTCAATCATGCCCAGGATGCTTGGGTTCAGGGTCGCTACCGCCCAGGTGGTGAGCAGCATGAACAGCGCAGTGATTTTGTTCAGCTTGTTGATTTCAATGCTCTTGCCTTTACCGCGCAGAGATTTAATCACCATACCGTTGAAGCCTTCGCGCGCGCCGAGGTAGTGGCCCAGGAAGGATTTGGTGATGGCGATAATCGCGATGATTGGTGCCATCCACGCAATGACCGGTGCGTTAAAGTGGTTCGCCAGGTAAGACAGAATAGAGATGTTCTGCTCTTTCGCTGCCGCCAGATCCGCCGGGGAGAGGCTCAGTACGCAGCTGAAGACGAAGAACATTACGGTCAGTACCATCATGATGTGAGCGCGCGCCAGGATGCTGGAGCACTTCTTCTCTGCGCCATTACCGTACTCTTCACGTTTCGCAACGGCGAAAGAAGAGATGATTGGAGAGTGGTTGAAAGAGAACACCATCACCGGAATCGCCAGCCAGAGGGTCATCAGCAGGCCGTTACCGGTTGCCGTTGCGCTGCTCAGGGACAGGGTTTCCAGCGCTGCACCGTTCCACTGTGGGATCAGGTAGCAAGCCAGTACCATCAGAGCAATAACGAACGGGAAGACCAGTACGCTCATTGCTTTCACAATCATCTGCTCACCGAAGCGAACGATGGTCATCATGCCCACGATCAGGATCAGAGACAGAATGGCACGCGGCGGCGGGGTCATGTGCAGCTGGTGCATCATGAAGCTTTCAACGGTGTTGGTGATTGCCACGCTGTAGACCAGCAGAATAGGGTAAATCGCGAAGAAGTAGAGCAGGGTAATCAGTTTACCTGCGCCCACGCCGAAATGCTCTTCAACAACTTCAGTGATGTCTTCGCCCGGGTTTTTACCGGACAGCACGAAGCGGGTCAGACCGCGGTGTGCAAAGAAGGTCATCGGGAAAGCAATGATAGCCATAATGATCAGCGGGATCAGACCGCCGACGCCTGCGTTGATAGGAAGGAACAGTACACCAGCGCCGATTGCTGTGCCATAAAGGCCAAGCATCCACATGGTATCCGTTTTGCGCCAACCACTTCGGGATTCAATCGAAGCAACGGTGCTGGTTTGAGTGGTTTCCATCTGTATCTCCTGGAGGAAGCAAATTGTCAGGTTTTTAGTCAAATCCGATGAAAAAGTGCCTGACGGTAATATGAAATTCGTTCAGTGACGGTTTTTTAATAATTTTTGCCCGTAACTATTGGCGGGCGGAAAGATACATTCTAGTTATGAATCTATCAGTGATCCTGATCCCAAATGCAATAATCCACTTATGAAGTGGGCATCTTTAGACCATTTCTCTGTTAAAAAAACGTCAAAGAGAATTTACGGGCGCGAAGGCTACCACCAACGACATGTGAGCTGAAAGACTGACCCGTGATATAGGTGTCTTTAGCTGTAAAGAAATGGGTTTTTAGTATTTTCTGGCAGGTAATTTGGATTAAGGCTGATAATTTACGGTTGAAAAAATAAGGTAATCGTTTGCTTTTGCGCGTAGTTTGTAAAAGACATAAGTGATGCGTATGAATTGCCTCATTAATAAAAAAGCCGGGACGCATGACAGGGCGACCCGGCTTTTATGAGATGCTAATGCGCGTTATGTGCAGATTTCGTAGCAAGGGATATAGGCTGAGCCCGGCAGCTTCATACGGTGCTGAGCGACAAAGCCCTGCAGCATGTCGTCCATGCGGCGCATCATCTCCGGGTCGCCGTGGATTTTGTACGGACCGTACTGTTCAATGGCGCGGATGCCCATCTCTTTGACGTTGCCCGCCACAATCCCGGAGAAGGCACGACGCAGATCGGCAGCCAGGACTTCCACCGGCTGGTCCGGGTAGAGTTTCAGGTTCGCCATATTTTCATGCGTTGGCTCGAACGGGATCTGCAGGTCCGGCGCAATACGGATTGACCAGTTAAAGCTGTACGCATCGCCGGTATCGCGACGGTTTTCCTTAACCAGCGGCATCGCCTTTTTCATCTGGCGCGCCACTTCCGCGGCATCGTCAATGATGATGCGATAGTGACGGCGCGCGGCTTCGCCCAGCGTGTGTACGATAAACTCGTCCAGCACGCGGAAGTAGTCGGCGCTCTCTTTTGGCCCGGTAAGGATCAGCGGCAGAACCTGATCTTTGTTGGCCGGGTTCATCAGAATACCCAGCAGATAGAGCAGCTCTTCCGCTGTCCCCACGCCGCCCGGGAAAATGATAATGCCGTGGGCGATACGGACAAACGCTTCAAGACGTTTCTCGATATCCGGCATGATAATCAGCTCGTTAACCAGCGGGTTAGGCGGCTCAGCGGCAATGATTGACGGCTCGGTCATGCCGATAAACCGCCCCTCTTTATAACGCTGTTGCGCATGCCCAACCGCCGCACCTTTCATTGGCGCTTCCATCGCACCTGGACCGCAGCCGGTACAGATATTCAGCTCGCGCAGGCCGAGCTGGGTGCCCACCCGACGCGCATAAAGGTATTCGGTTTCGTTAATGGAGTGGCCGCCCCAGCAGACAACCATGTTCGGCGCTTCGCCAACGTGCAGGGCACGGGCGTTACGCAAAATGGAGAACACCAGGTTGGTGATATGGACCGAGCTTTCCAGGTCGAGATGCTGGAAACGGCCTGCGTTGTGGATCTGCCCGTTAACAAACAGGATGTCACGCAGCACGGCAAACAGGTTCGCCTGAAGTGAACGAATAATGCGCCCGTCGACAAAGGCCTCTTCCGGCGGGTTGATGACTTCAAGCTTCACGCCACGCTCGCGGCGCAGCACATTGATATCAAAGCTTTCGAAGCGGGACAGCAGTTCTTTACTGTTATCTGTCAGGCTTCCGGAGTTCAGTACGGCAAGTGAACAGTTACGAAACAGTTGATAAAGATCGCTGCTGGCCGTGCGCTTAAGCATGTCCACTTCCAGCTGCGACAACATATCCATTGAGCCAAGCGGGCTAATATGTGTAATCAAGTGAGCTCCTTACGGGACGATTATCGTCTTTCCCTGTTGATTACAATAGCCCTGGCGCGTGACGTTTCACAACCTAAAGCGCGGAAGATACCGCGCATATTGTGAAAATATTTATATTACTGACGCACCAGCCGTCCCGTTGCTGGCACAAAATCGGTGTTGGTGCGCCATGGGTTGATGTCCAGACCGCCACGGCGGGTGTAGCGCGCGTAAACGCTCAGTTTTTCTGGCTGGCAGAAACTCTGAATATCGCTAAAGATACGCTCCACGCACTGCTCGTGAAATTCGTTGTGATGGCGGAACGACACCAGGTAGCGCAGCAATTTTTCCTGGTCAATTTTCGGGCCGCGGTACTGGATCTGCACCGAGCCCCAGTCCGGCTGGTGGGTGATCAGGCAGTTGGATTTCAGCAGGTGGCTGACCAGCGTCTCTTCGACCACCTTTCCGCTCGCGGCGTTTTCGAGGTAATCGGCGCTGAATTCATAATTCTCCACCTCAATATCCTGATCGTCGATGCAGGTCCCGTTGAAGTGGGCGACTGGCAGCCCCTCCAGCTCGTGCAGGCGATACAGTGAAACGCTTACCTTTCCCTTCGCGCAGGCGCTTAAATCACGTTCCAGGGTGTGCTGAACGTCTTCCCAGCTGTTGAATTTTGTCTGGTTAAAGCTGTTGAGATAGAGCTTAAAGCTTTTGGACTCGACGAGATTCACGCTGGCGTAATCCAGCTCAACGTGGCCCACTGCCACCTGCGGCAGGCCGCGCGCGTTGAGCCAGGAGAGTTCGTACAGCGTCCAGATGTCACCGCCGACAAACGGCAAGGCATCCGCATGCAGGCCCAGAGGATCGCGGTTCAGGCTGCGCGGCACGCCCTGCAGCAGGCTTGCATCGTAGGTATCGCGGTAATCGGTCGATTTACCCAGCGTTAAGCCGGTTAACGCCTGATGATTTTCGTAAGACATGTTTCATAGCCACTTTACAGGTACACTTATGGCCTGAGTTTATCCTGTCTGACAAGAAGAGAGAAATCGGTGGACATCGAAACTGCAAATGCCCTCACTACCTTCACGACCCGCTATTGCGACGCATGGCATGAAAAGCACCAGACATGGCCGCAAAATGCTGATTTGTATGGCGTACCTTCGCCGTGCATTATCTCTTCAGTCGACGATCATGTTATCTGGCAGCCAAAACCTTTCGACGGCGAGCAAAATGTAAATGCGGTTGAACGGGCAATGGACATTGTGGTACAACCAGCGGTTCATGCGTTTTATACCACGCAGTTCGCAGGGGATATGCCCGCACGCTTTGCTGATATTAAGCTGACGCTGTTGCAGACCTGGAGCGAAGAAGATCTGCAGCGCGTTCAGGAAAACCTGATTGGTCATCTGGTCACGCAAAAACGCCTTAAGCTTTCTCCTACGCTCTTTATTGCCACGCTGGACAGCGAACTGGACGTTATCTCCGTCTGTAACCTGTCAGGTGAAGTGGTTAAAGAGACTATCGGCACCCGCAATCGCGAGACTCTCGCCCCCTCTCTTGCGGATTTCCTCACCCGACTTGAGCCACTTCTGTAATCCATGATGCTATAGCGCGTGTGAGAGATCTCTTACAACGTTTGTGAGAGATCGCTGAAGATTCAGTATTACCTCATTTTATTCAGATTAATATCACTCTATTTTTCAACGAATTACTCGTTCATTGTATTGTTTCCAGGGATTTCTTACGGCTTACAACCCAGAAAGGGTGGGTTGTAAGACGAAGCGGAATAGCGGATTCTATTTCTGTCGACAGGATGCCGACACGACAAACGAACATCAGGATGATGGCGTTTCTCAAACAGGAATCGTCAGGATGGCGCTGCAGGAAGGCTTCAGGATGAAGCGAAGTGGATAACGCAGGATGCGTAAGGGACACCTCCAGGAAGGAGAACGAGAGCCGGTCAGGATGGCTGGTGGGTCAGGAAGGCCAGGACGTTTCAGGATGAAACAAACACGTCAGGAAGATGTGTGCAGGATGTATTGGCTTACGGATGACCAGGCCTTCGGGCTTCAGGAAAAGTTGTCACGGATGAGCAGGGAGCACGAATTGTAGCTGGAATGCTGCGAAACGAACCGGGAGCACTGTTTTTACAGTGCTCCCTTTTTTTATTTCTGCCTTCCGCAATGCTATGCTGCGCGCCGTTCACTTTTTCAGTTGAGGTTACTATGACGCAACACGATAGCGTTCGTGCTCAGTTGCACGCCATCGAAGCCCTTTTGCGCCAACATCAGCTGTGGCAGGAGACCGCGCCGCAGCCTGAAGCGTTCGCGAGCACTCAGCCCTTCTGCCTGGATACGCTGGCCCCGTTTGAGTGGCTGCAGTGGGTGTTAATCCCGCGCATGCACGCCCTGCTTGAGGGCGGTCACCCGCTGCCGCAGGCGTTTGCTGTCTCTCCCTACTATGAAATGGCGCTCGAGGCGACGCACCCTGCGCGCGACGTGATGCTGGTCGAACTGGAAAAACTGGATGCCCTGTTCGCCGGTGAAGATGCATGACGCTTGAGATCCTCTATCAGGACGAGTGGCTGGTGGCGGTGAATAAACCGTCAGGCTGGCTGGTGCACCGCAGCTGGCTCGATCGCGATGAGAAAGTGGTGGTGATGCAGACCGTTCGCGACCAGATTGGTCAGCATGTTTTTACCGCCCATCGTCTCGACAGGCCGACCTCCGGCGTGCTGCTGATGGGGCTTTCCAGCGAGGCGGGGCGTCTGCTATCACAGCAGTTTGAACAGCATCAGATGCAAAAGCGCTACCACGCGATCGTGCGCGGCTGGCTGACGGAAGCCGCCACGCTGGACTATCCGCTGGTGGAGGAACTGGACAAAATCGCCGATAAATTTGCCCGCGATGACAAAGGTCCGCAGCCCGCGGTGACGGACTATCGCGGCATGGCGACGACCGAAATGCCGGTGGCAACCAGCAAATTCCCGACCACACGCTACAGCCTGGTTGAGCTTCTGCCTAAAACCGGGCGTAAGCACCAGCTGCGACGCCATCTTGCGCACCTGCGCCACCCGATTATTGGCGACAGCAAACACGGTGATTTACGCCAGAACCGCAGCGCGGCCGAACACTTTGGCTGCCATCGTCTGATGTTACACGCCAGCGAGCTGAGCCTGACGCACCCGTTTACCGGCGAGCCGCTGACTATCCGTGCGGGGCTGGACGACGTCTGGATGCAAGCGCTGTCACAGTTTGGCTGGCTGGGACAACTCCCCGAAAATGAAAGGGTTGAGTTTGTACCGGGCAACGTTCAGGATGAAGAGTAAGCGCATTCAATATGGGAAAATAGCATGGCTGAAGTAGGCATTTTTGTCGGCACAATGTACGGCAACTCGCTGCTGGTAGCGGAAGAGGCTGAGGCAATACTCGCCAGCCAGGGCCATAAAGCCACGGTCTATGAAGACCCGGAGCTGGCAGACTGGGAAAAGTATAAAGATAAGTACATTCTGGTGGTGACCTCCACCACCGGGCAGGGCGATCTGCCGGACAGCATCGTGCCGCTGTTCCAGGGCATTAAAGACCAGCTTGGCTATCAGCCGGACGTACACTACGGCATCATTGCTCTGGGCGACAGCTCTTACGCCAACTTCTGCGGCGGCGGCAAGCAGTTCGATGCGCTCCTGCAGGAGCAGAGCGCCCAGCGCGTCGGCGAGATGCTGCTGATTGATGCGGGTGAGCACCCGGAGCCAGAAAGCGAATCAAACCCGTGGGTCGAACACTGGGCAACGCTGCTTAAATAGTTCTCCAGGCCGGGTAAGGCTTAGCCGCCACCCGGCGATACGCCCCGCTCCAAACGCCAATTCCGTGAACCACCTTCCATTCCCCTGGGCTTATGCCATAAACAACCTCTCATGCACCCTTCAATACTGTGTTTTTGCACGGTGAGAGAACGGACCACTCCTTCATATACTTTTCCGGTCACTATAAAACGGCGTCAGGCCGTACCAAAACGACAAATACCAATCTCATTCTGATTACCCTACCGGTGCTGTACAGAATGAACCAGGCGAAAGCTATGTTTCAGGAGTGCAACAATGAGTACATTAAGCCACGCAGCGAGCAGCGCTGAAAAGCGCACTAATGCCCGCTACTGGATAGTGGTGATGCTGTTTATCGTCACATCCTTTAACTATGGTGACCGCGCCACGCTGTCGATTGCCGGTTCGGAAATGGCAAAAGATATCGGCCTTGATCCGGTGGGCATGGGTTACGTTTTCTCCGCATTCTCATGGGCCTACGTCATCGGGCAAATTCCTGGCGGCTGGCTGCTGGACCGTTTTGGATCTAAACGCGTCTATTTCTGGTCCATCTTTATCTGGTCGATGTTTACCCTGTTGCAGGGTTTCGTCGATATCTTCAGCGGCTTCGGCATTATCGTGGCGCTCTTCACGCTGCGCTTCCTGGTAGGCTTAGCGGAAGCACCTTCCTTCCCGGGGAACAGCCGTATTGTCGCTGCCTGGTTCCCGGCGCAGGAGAGGGGAACGGCGGTGGCGATTTTTAACTCCGCACAGTACTTCGCGACGGTGATCTTTGCGCCCATTATGGGCTGGCTGACGCATGAGGTGGGCTGGTCACACGTCTTCTTCTTCATGGGCGGGCTTGGGATCGTCATCAGCTTTATCTGGCTGAAAGTGATCCACGAACCCAACCAGCATCCAGGCGTGAACAAAAAAGAGCTGGAGTACATCGCGGAAGGCGGCGCGCTGATCAATATGGATCAGAAATCCGCAAAAGCAAAAGTCCCGTTCAGCCAGAAATGGGCGCAGATCAAGCAGCTCGTCGGCTCGCGCATGATGATCGGTATCTATCTGGGCCAGTACTGTATTAACGCCTTAACCTACTTCTTCATCACCTGGTTTCCAGTATACCTGGTGCAGGCACGCGGCATGTCGATCCTGAAAGCGGGATTTGTCGCGTCGGTCCCGGCAATCTGCGGCTTCGTCGGCGGCGTGCTCGGCGGGGTGATTTCCGACTGGCTGATGCGCCGCACTGGGTCACTGAACATCGCGCGTAAAACGCCGATTGTGCTCGGCATGCTGCTCTCCATGACCATGGTGTTCTGTAACTACGTCAACGCCGAATGGATGATTATCGGCTTTATGGCGATGGCCTTCTTCGGCAAAGGCATTGGCGCGCTGGGCTGGGCGGTGATGGCGGATACGGCGCCGAAAGAAATCAGCGGCCTGAGCGGCGGTCTGTTCAACATGTTCGGCAACATCTCCGGGATTGTTACGCCAATCGCTATCGGCTACATCGTCGGCACCACCGGCTCTTTCAACGGTGCGCTAATCTACGTGGGTGTGCATGCGCTGGTGGCGGTACTGAGTTACCTGGTGCTGGTAGGGGATATCAAACGCGTCGAACTTAAACCTGTTGCGGAGCGTGGATGATGACAACGCAATCGAGCCCAACCGTTACGGAGATGAAGGTCATTCCGGTGGCCGGGCAGGACAGCATGCTGCTCAATATCGGTGGGGCGCATAACGCCTGGTTTACCCGTAATATCGTCGTGCTGAAAGACAGCGCAGGGAATACCGGCGTGGGCGAAGCCCCGGGCGGAGAGGTAATTTACCAGACGCTGGTTGATGCCATTCCGCTGGTCGTGGGTCAGGAGGTTGCCCGTCTGAACAAGGTCGTTCAGCGTGTGCATAAGGGTAACCAGTCTGCTGACTTTGATACGTTCGGTAAAGGTGCCTGGACGTTCGAACTGCGCGTCAACGCGGTCGCCGCGCTGGAGGCCGCCCTGCTCGACTTACTGGGTAAAGCGCTCCAGGTCCCGGTTTGCGAGCTGCTGGGGCCCGGCAAACAGCGTGATGCGGTCACCGTGCTGGGCTATCTGTTCTACGTTGGCGATCGCAATAAAACCGATCTCCCCTATCTGGCGCGATCCACGGGCGATCACGACTGGTATCGCCTGCGCCACCAGGAAGCGCTCTCCAGCGACGCGGTGGTGCGTCTGGCCGAGGCGGCGCAGGATCGCTACGGCTTTAAGGATTTCAAGCTGAAGGGCGGCGTGCTGCCCGGCGAGCAGGAGATTGACACGGCCCGGGCGCTGAAAAAACGCTTTGCGGATGCGCGGATCACCGTTGACCCGAACGGCGCCTGGCTGCTGGATGAAGCGATTAGCCTGTGCAAGGGGCTAAGGGATGTCCTGACCTATGCGGAAGATCCCTGTGGCGCGGAGCAGGGCTTCTCGGGCCGCGAAGTCATGGCTGAGTTTCGTCGCGCCACCGGGCTGCCGGTCGCGACCAATATGATCGCCACCAACTGGCGTGAAATGGGTCATGCGGTGATGCTGAACGCTGTCGACATACCGCTGGCGGACCCTCACTTCTGGACGCTTTCAGGCGCAGTGCGCGTGGCGCAGCTGTGCGATGACTGGGGGCTGACCTGGGGCTGTCACTCGAACAACCACTTTGATATTTCGCTGGCGATGTTTACCCACGTTGGCGCGGCGGCGCCGGGTAACCCGACCGCCATCGACACCCACTGGATTTGGCAGGAAGGTGAAGCCCGCCTGACGAAAAATCCGCTGGAAATCATCAATGGCAAGATTGCCGTACCGGATGCGCCGGGCCTGGGCGTGGAGATTGACTGGGATCAGATCCATAAAGCCCATGAGGCGTATAAAAAGCTACCGGGCGGCGCGCGTAACGACGCGGGCCCGATGCAGTACCTGATCCCCGGCTGGACATTTGACCGCAAGCGCCCTGTTTTTGGACGTCACTGATAAAAGGATTACACGATGAGTACTTTTACGACCCCTGTCGTCACTTCCATGCAAATCATTCCGGTTGCGGGTCATGACAGCATGCTGATGAACCTGAGCGGCGCGCATGCGCCGTTCTTTACCCGCAACATTGTCATTATCAAAGACAATTCCGGCCATACGGGCGTGGGCGAAATTCCGGGCGGGGAGAAGATCCGCCGGACGCTGGAAGATGCCATTCCGCTGGTGGTGGGCAAAGCGCTGGGCGAGTACAAAAATGTCCTCAACACCGTGCGCAATACCTTTGCCGATCGCGATGCCGGAGGGCGTGGCCTGCAGACCTTCGACCTGCGCACCACCATTCACGTGGTGACCGGGATTGAATCCGCGATGCTGGATCTGCTGGGTCAGCATCTGGGCGTTAACGTTGCGTCGCTGTTGGGCGAGGGGCAGCAGCGCAGCGAAGTGGAAATGCTGGGCTATCTGTTCTTTGTCGGCGACCGCAGGCTGACGCCGTTGCCTTATCAGAGCCAGCCGGATGAACAATGCGACTGGTATCGACTTCGCCACGACGAGGCGATGACCCCGGATGCGGTGGTGCGCCTGGCGGAAGCCGCTTACGAGAAGTATGGCTTCAACGATTTCAAACTGAAGGGCGGCGTGCTGGCCGGTGAGGAAGAGGCGGAAGCCGTCACCGCGCTGGCAAAACGTTTCCCGCAGGCACGCGTGACGCTGGATCCGAACGGCGCATGGTCGCTTGAAGAAGCGATCAAAATTGGCAAGCAGCTGAAAGGCGTGCTGGCGTATGCGGAAGATCCGTGTGGGGCTGAACAGGGCTTCTCGGGCCGTGAAGTTATGGCGGAATTCCGTCGCGCCACGGGGCTGCCGACCGCGACCAATATGATAGCCACCGACTGGCGTCAGATGGGACACACCCTGTCATTGCAGTCCGTCGACATTCCGCTGGCGGATCCGCACTTCTGGACGATGCAGGGGTCGGTGCGCGTGGCGCAAATGTGCCACGAGTTTGGCCTGACCTGGGGCTCGCACTCTAATAACCACTTCGACGTGTCGCTGGCGATGTTCACGCACGTTGCCGCCGCCGCGCCGGGCACGATTACTGCTATCGACACGCACTGGATCTGGCAGGAAGGTAATCAGCGTCTGACTAAGCAGCCGTTTGAGATCAAAGGTGGCATGGTGCAGGTGCCTTCCACGCCGGGGCTGGGGGTTGAGCTGGATATGGACCAGGTCATGAAAGCCCATGAGCTGTATCAAAAACACGGTCTGGGCGCGCGCGACGACGCGATGGCGATGCAGTATCTGATCCCCGACTGGACATTCGACAATAAACGCCCGTGCATGGTACGATAAACGCATTGGGACCGCTCCCATGGGCGGTCTTTTACGTGGTGTATGCTTAACGTAACGACTATGCGTAAGGATGGCTTATGAAAATTGTTATCGCACCGGACTCGTATAAGGAAAGTTTGAGTGCGCTTGAGGTTGCGACAGCGATAGAACGTGGTTTTCGCGAGATCTTTCCCGAGGCGGTTTACGTCAAACTGCCGGTCGCGGACGGTGGCGAAGGGACGGTTGAGGCGATGATCGCGGCAACGCAGGGACGCATTGTGCATGTTCCGGTGACCGGCCCGCTGGGTGAGCGCGTGGAAGGATTTTATGGCTTATCCGGTGACGAGCAGAGTGCCTTTATTGAAATGGCGGCGGCAAGCGGCCTGGAGCTGGTCGTTCCTTCACAGCGTAATCCCCTGAAAACCACCTCGTGGGGGACGGGCGAACTTATTCGTCACGCGCTGGACGCAGGCGTTAAGCATATCATCATTGGCATTGGCGGCAGCGCCACCAATGACGGCGGAGCAGGGATGGTGCAGGCGCTGGGGGCAAAGCTGCTGGACGACAGCGGGCAGCCCCTTGGGCAGGGCGGGGGTGAACTGGGAAAACTCGCGCGTATCGACCTGAGCGGGCTGGACAGACGTCTGGCGGAGTGCCGGATTGAGGTCGCCTGTGATGTGACGAATCCGCTCACCGGTAAGGATGGCGCGTCAGCCGTATTTGGTCCGCAAAAGGGGGCCACTCCCGAGATGATCGTTACCCTGGACAACGCGCTGGCGCAGTATGCGAGAGTCATTGCCCGGGATCTGGATATCGACGTGCTAAACCTTGCTGGCGGCGGCGCGGCGGGTGGCATGGGGGCCGCGCTGTACGCCTTTTGCGGCGCGCAGCTGCGCCAGGGTATTGAGATCGTGACCGATGCGCTACACTTGGCCGACCAGGTGGCCGACGCGGATCTGGTGATCACGGGAGAAGGCCGCATCGACAGCCAGACGATCCACGGCAAAGTCCCGGTGGGCGTGGCGAAAGTGGCGAAACGCTTTAACAAACCCGTCATCGGCATTGCAGGCAGCCTGACGGCGGACGTTGGCGTGGTACACGATCACGGCATTGATGCGGTGTTTAGCGTGATCTACACCATCTGCTCGCTGGAAGATGCGCTGGAAAATGCCAGCGAGAACGTCAGGATGGCCGCCAGGAATATCGCGGCGGTGCTGAAAGTGGGGCAGGGAATGTAGTGCTCCCTCTCCCTGTGGGAGAGGACATCAGGCCGCAACCGCAATTGTAGGCCCGGTAAGCGTAGCGCCACCGGGCTTTTACCTCAGCTTCCCAGCACCTTCGTTGCTTCCCGCGTTACGTTATCCATCTCATCCAGCAGCTCCAGGAACTCCGGTTCAAGCTCCGATTCCGGTGTGCCGGCACGCAGCTGCTGCTCCAGCAGTTGGCAAAGATTTTTCAGCCGAGGTACGCCGCTGTACCCGCAGCTGCCGTGCAGCTTGTGGATTGCTTCCAGCAGCGCTTCCGGGTTTTCACCCACCAGCTGCTCTTCCACCTTATTGCGAATTTCCGGCAGAAACGCGACCAGCATTTGCAGCATTTCGCGGGCCAAATCGGGTTTACCGGCCGCCTGGCGCAGCGCGAGCTGCCAGTCAAAGGTGGCGTTCTGGTTAACGCTGATTTCAACCGGCTCGCTGGAAACCGTGTATGTCCCGCCAATGTGACCCGGCTTATAGCGTAACAGCAGGTTATGAAGCTTCTCTTCATCGATGGGCTTCGCCAGATAGTCATTCATCCCGGCGCTCAGCAGCTTCTCTTTCTGACCGGCCATCGCGTGCGCGGTGACCGCAATGACCGGGGTTTGCTGCTGATGCGGCAACTGGTGGATCAGCTCACAGGCCCGAATGCCATCCATGCCCGGCATCTGAATATCCATCAGGATTAAATCGAACTGCATCTGCTTCGCCTGTTCAACCGCCTGCGCGCCGCTGGTGCACAGCTCAACGTGCTGAACCTGGTCCTCAAGCAATGCGCCAATCAGCTTCAGGTTGGCCGGATTATCATCCACCGCCATCACGCTCATCGGCAATTTTTGCTCGTCGTTAATCAGCGGGAGAGCATGCTGGCTATGACGGCAATACTCCGTGAGCGCGGGCAGGAGGCGGGTCGAGGTGAGCGGTTTCAGCAGACACGCGGCGGCTCCGTCGTTTTTCAACTCCTCCGCATTAATCTGGGCGTGGCAGGGTAGCGCCAGCAGCAAATAGTCGGTCATCGATGCGGCTTTCGCCAGCCGCTCCTGCTGCATGGTCAGTTCGCCGGTGAAGGTGACCGGGATCCCCATCAGCAGAATGTCGTAATGCTCAACGGCAAGGGCTGAGAAGGTAGGGCTATAGACCACCTCCAGCGGCGTGGTGCTTAAAATATCGAGCGCACACTGCGCTGCCGCCGCATTAGGTTCGACGTAGGCCAGACGCTTGCCTTTCAGGCAGTCCGTCACCGGGCCATCGGTCAGCACGTTCGGATTGAGATCCAGATTAATGTGGAACCAGAAGGTTGAACCGCGGTTTGGCTGGCTGTGGAAAGAGATATCGCCGCCCATCTCGTTCACCAGACGCTGCGTGATTACCAGCCCCAGACCGGTGCCGCCATGACGGCGGGATATACTGGCATCCGCCTGACGGAACGCCTGGAACAGACGCGACTGATCCCGTTCCGGAATACCGATGCCGGTATCGCGGATCTGGACTTCAATCTGCACCTTATTACTGCTGATCGAGCGTTTCTCTACCAGGACGTCGATATTACCGCTTTCGGTGAATTTAATGGCATTCCCGACAAGGTTGGTAATGACCTGCTGCAGGCGGAGCGGATCGCCAATGACGTTATCCGGCACGTCGTTTTTAATGTTGAGCGTCAGCTCAAGGCCTTTGTCATGCGATGAGTGCGCGAGCAGCGTCACCACCTCATCGAGCGTACTGCGCAGCGGGAACGGAATGCTTTCCAGGATCAGCTTGCCCGCTTCCAGCTTGGAGAAGTCCAGCACGTCGTTGATGATCGCCAGCAGGTTGTTGGCCGAGCGTTCAATGGTGTGCAGGTGATCGCGCTGAGTAGGATTCAGTTCGCTTTTCAGCGTCAGGCGGGTAAAGCCGATCACGCCGTTCAGCGGGGTTCTCAGCTCGTGTGACATATTGGCAAGGAATTCGGATTTAATGCGCGCGGCTTCCTGGGCGCGCTTTTTCGCCAGATCCAGCTCAACGTTCTGGATCTCCATCTGCTCCAGCGTTTCGCGCAGGTCGGACGTCGCCTGGTCAACGTTGTGCTGCATCTCTTCATGATACGCCGCCAGCGACATGGCCATCGAGTTGATGCCGTTTTTCAGCATATCCAGCTCGCCCAGCATAAACCCTTCCACCCGGCTGTCGAGCTGACCCCGGCGGATGCGGTCAACCGTGTTAACCATGTTGCGGATGGGGCCTGTCACGTCACGCATCAGGCGCCAGCCGAAGATCAGCGCAATGCCAATGCAGAACAGCATCATCACGCCAGAGATAAAAATTTCTTTGTACTGCTGTAGCCGGACCGACTTGAGATCCAGCTCGAGCGCCACATATCCCAGCATATTGTTGCTGGATTTAGCGTCGGATTGCGCTGACTCATCGGGTGAATAGCTTTCCGACACGATCGGCGTGCGCAGGATCATGATATCGCCGCGCCGCAATACGGTGAGATGGCGCGGGAACGGCGTGCCGTCAGGAATTTTCAGGGACGTCGGGTCAAGGTGAAAATTCGAGGTAACAAACAGACGGTTGTTTTCATCATAAACGGAGATAGCCCGCACGATGTCCGAGTGACGACGATGCAGGACGCTAATTAACTGACCAATGGATTCCCGGTTTTGCAGGTTCATCCCGTACTCGCTGGAGACCGCCAGCGGTTCGATAATGCTGGCTCCGGCGTCTTCCAGCTGTCGCTGCAAATCGTTATAGCGATGCACCACAAAGAAGATACTCAGCAGCAAACCGATCAATACGGTGGGGGCGAGGATCAAAATCATCATGCGTGCACGCAGGCTGTAGTTGGTCATGGCGTTCCGTTATGGGACAATTAGGACAATTATGTTTATATGTGAGAAAAATCTCAGCGATGGCGCAATTCTACTCTGCAAAGCGACGCGTGACGACGCGTCAGATCATAACTGTTGAAGCCACGGACCTCGATCCTTTTGGTCAGGGGGTGGCGCGGCACAACGGTAAGACACTGTTTATAACAGGTTTGCTGCCATCAGAACGAGCAGAAATTACGCTGACGGAAGATAAACGCCAGTACGCGCGCGGCCAGGTAAAGCGCCGACTGAGCGATAGCCCGGAACGCGAAGTGCCTCGCTGCCCCCATTTTGGCGTCTGCGGGGGCTGCCAGCAACAGCATGCGAGCACAGGATTACAGCAAAAAAGCAAAAGCCGCGCGCTGGCGCGCCTGCTTAAACACGACGTTAATGAGATCCTCGCCGACGAGCCCTGGGGCTATCGTCGACGCGCGCGCCTGAGCCTCAGCTATCAGCCAAAAACGGAACGTCTGGAGATGGGGTTTCGCAAGGCCGGTTCCAGTGACATTGTCGATGTGCAGCAGTGCCCTATTTTGGTGCCCCATCTTGAGGCATTGCTTCCGGAAGTGCGCATCTGTCTTTCCGGACTGGACGGCGTTCGCCACCTCGGGCATGTCGAACTGGTCATGGCCAACAATGGACCGCTGATGGTCCTGCGCCATACCGCGCCGTTGTCGAAAAAAGATCGCGAAAAACTGGAACGCTTTTCGCATTCCCACGACCTGGCGCTTTTCCTTGCACCACAAAGCGAGATACTTGAGCAGGTTACCGGTGAGGCACCCTGGTATGCGTCAAACGGGCTACGCTTAACGTTCAGCCCGCGGGATTTCATTCAGGTGAATGATGGCGTTAACCAACTGATGGTTGAGAAAGCGCTGACGTGGCTGGATGTTCAGAAAAGCGATCGGGTGCTCGATCTGTTCTGCGGAATGGGCAACTTTACGCTGCCGCTGGCGCGAAAAGCGGCCAGCGTCGTCGGCGTGGAAGGTGTTGAGGCGCTGGTGGCGAAAGGGCAGGAGAACGCGCAGCAGAACGGCTTGCAAAATGTGACATTCTTTCATCAAAATCTTGAGGAAGATGTCACCCAACAGCCGTGGGCAAAACAGGGCTTTGATAAAATTTTGCTCGACCCGGCACGTGCCGGTGCCCCGGGCGTGATGGCACATATTATTAAACTCGCGCCGAAGCGCGTGGTCTATGTTTCCTGTAACCCGGCAACGCTTGCACGAGACAGCGAGGCATTACTCAGCGCGGGTTACCAGATTCAGCGTCTGGCAATGCTGGACATGTTCCCGCACACTGGACATCTGGAATCGATGGTGTTGTTCGAGCACATCTAATTTGTTTGGCTTGTCGACTTCGACAGGCCCTGGTCCCTAAAGGAGAGGACAATGGTTGCGGTAAGAAGTGCACATCTCAATAAAGCTGGGGAGTTTGACCCACAAAAATGGATCGCAAGTCTGGGAATTTCCAGCCAGCAGTCGTGTGAACGCTTAACCGAAACCTGGGCCTATTGTCTGCGCACCACGCAGGGGCATCCGGATGCCGATCTTCTCCTGTGGCGCGGCGTGGAGATGGTGGAAATCTTATCCATGCTGAACATGGATATTGAAACGCTGCAGGCCGCGCTGCTCTTCCCCCTCGCGGATGCGGACGTGGTCAGCGAAGATGTGCTGCGCGACAGCGTCGGGAAATCCGTCGTCGCGCTGATCCACGGCGTGCGCGATATGGCGGCCATTCGCCAGCTCAAAGCCGCGCACACCGATTCCGTCTCATCTGAGCAGGTCGATAACGTTCGCCGGATGCTGCTGGCCATGGTGGATGACTTCCGCTGCGTGGTCATCAAGCTTGCCGAGCGTATTGCCCACCTGCGTGAGGTGAAGGATGCGCCGGAAGACGAGCGCGTGCTGGCGGCCAAAGAGTGTACAAATATCTACGCGCCGCTGGCGAACCGCTTAGGGATTGGTCAACTGAAATGGGAGCTGGAAGATTACTGCTTCCGTTACCTGCACCCGGCGGAATACAAACGTATTGCCAAACTGCTGCACGAGCGCCGTATCGACCGCGAGCATTATATCGAGGAATTTGTCGGCGGGCTGCGCCAGGCGATGAAAGAAGAGAACGTACGCGCCGAAGTCTACGGTCGGCCTAAGCATATCTACAGCATCTGGCGCAAAATGCAGAAGAAACACCTCGCCTTTGACGAGCTGTTTGACGTGCGCGCCGTGCGTATCGTGGCGGAGCGTCTGCAGGACTGCTACGCCGCGCTGGGGATAGTACACACTCACTTCCGTCATCTTCCCGATGAGTTCGATGACTATGTCGCCAACCCCAAACCGAACGGCTATCAGTCTATCCATACCGTTGTGCTTGGCCCTGGCGGCAAAACGGTCGAGATTCAGATCCGCACTAAACAGATGCACGAAGACGCCGAGCTGGGCGTTGCCGCGCACTGGAAATACAAAGAAGGTACGTCCGGCGGAGCGCGTTCTGGCCACGAAGACCGCATTGCCTGGCTGCGCAAGCTGATTGCGTGGCAGGAAGAGATGGCCGACTCCGGCGAGATGCTCGACGAAGTGCGCAGCCAGGTCTTTGACGATCGCGTCTACGTCTTTACCCCAAAAGGGGACGTTGTCGACCTGCCGGCGGGCTCTACGCCGCTCGATTTTGCCTACCACATCCACAGCGATGTGGGACACCGCTGCATCGGGGCGAAAATTGGCGGGCGTATTGTACCGTTCACCTATCAGCTGCAGATGGGTGACCAGATTGAAATCATTACCCAGAAGCAGCCCAACCCGAGCCGTGACTGGCTTAACCCGAACCTGGGCTACGTCACCACCAGCCGCGGGCGCTCAAAAATTCACGCCTGGTTCCGTAAGCAGGATCGTGACAAGAACATCCTTGCCGGTCGTCAGATCCTCGACGACGAGCTGGAGCATATCGGAATCAGCCTGAAAGAGGCGGAAAAATTCCTGCTGCCGCGCTACAACTTCAACGAGCTTGACGAGCTGTTAGCGGCCATTGGCGGCGGTGATATTCGTCTGAATCAGATGGTGAACTTCCTGCAGGCGCAGTTCAATAAGCCAAGCGCGGAAGAGCAGGACGCGGCGGCGCTGAAGCAGCTGCAGCAGAAAACCTACGCGCCGCAGCAGCGCAGCAAAGACAACGGCCGCGTGGTGGTTGAAGGCGTAGGTAACCTGATGCACCACATTGCCCGCTGCTGCCAGCCTATTCCGGGCGACGATATCGTCGGCTTTATCACTCAGGGACGCGGAATTTCGATTCACCGTTCCGACTGCGACCAGCTTGCCGAGCTGCAGTCGCATGCGCCGGAGCGCATCGTGGAAGCGGTCTGGGGTGAGAGCTATTCTGCCGGCTACTCGCTGGTGGTGCGCGTCACTGCCAACGACCGCAGCGGCCTGCTGCGCGACATCACGACCATTCTCGCCAACGAGAAGGTCAACGTGCTGGGCGTCGCCAGCCGCAGCGATACCCGCGAGCAGCTTGCCACCATCGATATGACCATCGAAATCTACAACCTGCAGGTGCTGGGCCGCGTGCTTGGCAAGCTGAACCAGGTGCCGGATGTGATAGACGCGCGTCGTCTGCACGGCGGTTAAACACACTCTTCTGTAGGCCGGGTAAGGCTTTTCCGCCACCCGGCTTTTTTAATGGAAAAAACTATGACTCAAATCGACCGCCTGCTCGGCATCATGAAACGCCTGCGCGACCCGGAAAATGGCTGTCCGTGGGACAAAGAGCAGACTTTCGCCACCATTGCGCCTTATACCCTCGAAGAAACCTACGAGGTGCTGGACGCCATTTCCCGCGAAGATTTTGACGACCTGCGCGGCGAATTGGGCGACCTGCTGTTCCAGGTGGTGTTCTATGCGCAAATGGCGCAGGAAGAAGGGCGCTTTAACTTTGACGATATCTGCGCTGCCATCAGCGACAAGCTTGAGCGCCGTCATCCCCATATCTTCGGCGATGCCACCGCAGGGAACAGCGCTGAGGTGCTGGCCCGCTGGGAGCAGATCAAAAGCGCCGAGCGAGCGGAAAAATCCCAGCACTCTGCGCTGGATGATATTCCGCTGAGCCTGCCCGCGCTGATGCGCGCGCATAAAATCCAGAAGCGCTGCTCCGCCGTCGGTTTTGACTGGACCTCCCTCGGCCCTGTGCTGGATAAAGTGCACGAAGAGATTGACGAAGTCATGCACGAAGCGCAGCAGGCGGTAGTGGATGAAGCAAAGCTTGAGGAAGAGATGGGCGACCTGTTGTTCGCGACCGTCAACCTTTCTCGCCACCTGGGTGTAAAAGCGGAAACCGCCCTGCAAAAAGCCAACCTAAAATTCGAACGACGCTTTCGCGAAGTTGAGCGGATTGTCGCCTCGCGAGGCCTGGAAATGAGCGGAATTGACCTCGAGGCAATGGAAGAAGTCTGGCAGGAAGTAAAGCGCCAGGAATCTGATCTCTAACGAAATTTTGCGATCAAGCGCAATTTGTGTGATTTTTTAAATGACAAGCGCTTGATTTGCGTCAAAAACATTTACCCAAAAGGGGCTATTTTCTCACTCCTTATGTTTGTCATGGCCTGGAATGGAGACGGAGAATGAAAGTTTGTGGCGCTCGCCGTGTTCGGGTATACTACTTTCCCGTCCTGGTTATTCCATCGTTTCACCCTAACTTCTCAGGTTCAGCATGACAACGAACTATATTTTTGTGACCGGCGGGGTCGTATCCTCTCTGGGTAAAGGCATTGCCGCAGCCTCCCTCGCAGCCATTCTTGAAGCCCGTGGCCTCAATGTGACCATGATGAAACTGGATCCGTACATCAACGTCGATCCGGGCACCATGAGCCCAATCCAACACGGGGAAGTGTTCGTTACTGAAGACGGCGCTGAAACCGATCTGGATCTTGGCCACTACGAGCGTTTCATCCGCACCAAAATGACCCGTCGTAACAACTTCACGACTGGTCGCATCTACTCCGACGTTCTGCGTAAAGAGCGCCGTGGTGACTATCTGGGTGCAACCGTTCAGGTTATCCCGCACATCACTAACGCAATTAAAGAACGCATTGTTGCGGGTGGCGAAGGCCACGATGTGGTGCTGGTTGAAATCGGCGGTACCGTGGGTGATATCGAATCCCTGCCATTCCTGGAAGCGATTCGTCAGTTGGCGGTAGATATCGGCCGTGAGCACGCGCTGTTCATGCACCTGACTCTGGTGCCGTACATGGCCGCCGCAGGTGAAGTGAAAACCAAGCCGACTCAGCACTCTGTGAAAGAACTGCTCTCCATTGGTATTCAGCCAGACATCCTGGTTTGCCGCTCCGATCGCGCGGTTCCGGCGAACGAACGTGCGAAAATTGCATTGTTCTGTAACGTGCCTGAAAAAGCCGTTATTTCAATGAAAGATGTCGATTCCATTTATAAAATCCCGGGCCTGTTGAAATCTCAGGGCCTGGACGATTATATTTGTAAACGATTCAGCTTGAACTGTCCGGAAGCGAACCTGTCTGAATGGGAACAGGTTATTTACGAAGAAGCCAATCCGGCAGGCGAAGTGACTATCGGTATGGTCGGCAAGTACATTGAACTGCCGGATGCCTATAAGTCAGTGATCGAAGCGCTGAAACACGGTGGTCTGAAGAACCGTGTTTCCGTGAACATCAAGCTGATTGATTCTCAGGATGTTGAAACGCGTGGCGTTGAAATCCTGAAAGATCTGGATGCTATCCTCATCCCTGGCGGCTTCGGCTACCGTGGTGTTGAAGGCAAGATCGCCACCGCGCGCTATGCGCGTGAAAACAATATTCCATACCTCGGCATCTGCCTGGGTATGCAGGTTGCGCTGATCGAATTTGCGCGCAACGTAGCGGGAATGGAAAACGCGAACTCTACGGAATTTGTGCCAGACTGTAAGTACCCTGTTGTGGCGCTTATCACCGAATGGCGTGACGAAGAAGGTAACGTCGAAGTCCGTACCGAGAAGAGCGATCTGGGTGGCACCATGCGTCTTGGCGCACAGGCCTGCCAGCTGTCTGATGATAGCGTGGTTCGCAAGCTGTATGGCGAGCCGGTCATCACCGAGCGCCATCGTCACCGCTATGAAGTCAACAACATGCTGTTGAAACCTATTGAAGCCGCGGGCCTGCGTGTTGCGGGCCGCTCCGGGGATGATCAGTTAGTCGAGATCATCGAAGTGCCAAACCATCCGTGGTTTGTCGCCTGCCAGTTCCACCCGGAATTTACTTCAACGCCACGTGACGGGCATCCGCTGTTTGCAGGCTTCGTGAAGGCCGCTAGCGACTACCAGAAGCGTCAGGCGAAGTAAAAAAAGTTAGAACGGCAACGCGTACCTTTGGTACGCGTTGTTTGTCTGGAGTTTTAGTTTAACTTGTACTGAGGAAAATCTAATGTCCAAAATCGTTAAAGTCATCGGTCGTGAAATCATCGACTCCCGTGGTAACCCGACCGTTGAAGCCGAAGTTCACCTGGAAGGTGGTTTCGTTGGTATGGCTGCTGCTCCATCAGGCGCTTCTACTGGTTCTCGCGAAGCGCTGGAACTGCGCGATGGCGACAAATCCCGCTTCATGGGCAAAGGCGTACTGAAAGCGGTTGGCGCTGTAAACGGTCCGATTGCTCAGGCAATCCTTGGCAAAGACGCCAAAGACCAGGCTGGCATCGACAAGATCATGATCGATCTGGACGGTACTGAAAACAAATCTAACTTCGGTGCGAACGCAATCCTGGCCGTTTCCCTGGCGAACGCCAAAGCGGCTGCGGCTGCTAAAGGTATGCCACTGTTCGAGCACATCGCTGAACTGAACGGCACCCCAGGCAAATACTCCATGCCTGTACCAATGATGAACATCATCAACGGCGGTGAGCATGCAGACAACAACGTTGATATTCAGGAATTCATGATTCAGCCAGTTGGCGCGAAATCCCTGAAAGAAGCCGTACGTATGGGTTCTGAAGTGTTCCACAACCTGGCTAAAGTTCTGAAAGCTAAAGGTATGAACACGGCTGTTGGTGACGAAGGTGGCTATGCGCCAAACCTGGGTTCTAACGCAGAAGCGCTGGCCGTTATCGCAGAAGCAGTTAAAGCTGCTGGTTACGAGCTGGGCAAAGACATCACCCTGGCGATGGACTGTGCAGCATCTGAATTCTACAAAGACGGTAAATACGTTCTGGCTGGCGAAGGCAACAAAGCGTTCACCTCCGAAGAGTTCACTCACTTCCTGGAAGACCTGACCAAACAGTACCCAATCGTGTCTATCGAAGACGGTCTGGACGAGTCTGACTGGGCTGGCTTCGCATACCAGACTAAAGTACTGGGCGACAAAATCCAGCTGGTTGGTGACGACCTGTTCGTAACCAACACCAAGATCCTGAAAGAAGGCATCGAGAAAGGCATCGTTAACTCCATCCTGATCAAATTCAACCAGATCGGTTCTCTGACCGAAACTCTGGCTGCGATCAAAATGGCGAAAGACGCTGGCTACACCGCGGTTATCTCTCACCGTTCTGGCGAAACTGAAGACGCTACCATTGCTGACCTGGCTGTGGGTACCGCTGCAGGCCAGATCAAAACCGGTTCTATGAGCCGTTCTGACCGTGTTGCTAAATACAACCAGCTGATTCGTATCGAAGAAGCGCTGGGCGAAAAAGCACCATACAACGGTCTGAAAGAGATCAAAGGCCAGGCATAATTGCTTAAGCCTTAAAATGAAAATGCCAGTCGAATGACTGGCATTTTTTTGCTATTTAAAATCGACCGCCATTTGCTCCGGAATGGTCAGCCCCTGGGTGGTTTGCACGCAGCGGGCGATATAATCCGTAAACCGGGGCGGCTTCGGCATTCCCATGCTCAGCAGCTTATCGTTGCTGAAGCGCACGTTAAGCGTGGCAAACGCACCGTATAACCGCATGGCTTTCAGCATCAGACGTTCGTTGCACGGCCCAAAAATATGTTTCAGCTCGCGGCGCATTCTGACCAGCGTTTCGTAGCTGACCTGCGCATATTTATCCCCGACGGGGGCTTTCTCCAGCGCCTGCGCCATTGCCTGATCGATATCCGCAAAGCGAACGCTGTTCTCTTCTCCCGCAGAAATGTGTACTACTTCCCCCGGACGCGCGTTGCTGTTGAGCAGCATTAACATCGCGTCGGCGCAATAATCCACCGGAACAACGTCGATCCGGTCTTCCATTGAGCACATAAACTTCTGCAGCATCAGGCCCATGCTAAAGACCCAGAAAATGCTGCTCGACGGCGTGCAGCCGTGACGGGTATGGCCGACGACGATGGACGGACGGGCGATGAGCAGCGGCAGGTTAGGACACTCCTGGCGCATCAGCTGTTCGATTGTTGACTTCGAAAACGTGTATTCCACCAGGTGTTCAGCATTATCTCTGAATTCAGCGCTTTCGGCGACCAGGGAATCCTGCTCCGGCGTGCATGACATTGCGGTGCCGACGTGGAGGAAACGCTGCAGTCCTGTAACCTGCTCCATACGGCGCGCCAGCGCGAGCGTACCTTCAACGTTGACCTTCCAGATCAGCGGGTTATTACCAAATGAGGCGACGGCCGCACAGTTAACGACATGCGTAACCCGATCCAGACGGGGATCGTTGAGAAAGGCTTCAGGCTGGCTGAGATCGCCAATCAGGATATTATCCACCTTCAGGGAGGCCAGTTTGTCCTCGGGAACGTTGAACTTGCGCATGTTATCCAGCACGCGCTCCAGCCCGCTCTGCGGATCGCCGGCGCGCGCAAGCAAAAGGAGTTCTACGGATTGATCGCTGGTCAGGATTTTTTCAAGAACTGCACCGCCCAGAAATCCGGTCACGCCTGTAATCAGTAACATCTTCATTAATACCGTCTCATTATGATTGATGAGGCGGATTGTAGGCGCGCAAAAGTAAACGGCATTTAAATAATAAATCGCCGAAATCAATGGCGTCTTAAGCTTATTTTAAGGAAAGGAAATCAGGTGGAGATATTGGACACTATCGCAATGTTAAAAATTCACTCTATTAAAATTTAATTTTTAACCAATTGAATTTAAATGTTTTTATGAAGTCTTCGCCGAATGGTGAACGTAATTCAAAATGTAATAAATATAATAATTTGTTACACCAAACATTTACCAAATAAATCATTTAAACGCCACTTAACTCAAATCAGACAACATAAGTCGCAGGTTATTTTATTTAGCCTGCGAATGATTTTCAGAGCAAAAGGGGAAGCGTGGCGCTGGCTGTTTGCTGGCTAACGTCGCCGTAATGACCATCCAGCGCAATCATGGACGTGGTCAGCAGCTCGACCAGCAGCATCACCCCAACCTTAGCATTGAGTGCGCCTGCACTTAGAGGGCCTTCTGGTTTGGCGGCAACCAGCTGCATGTCGCTCAGAGACGCCAGCGGGCTGCGGGGCGTATTGCTGAGTGCCAGAACCTTAACGCCGCGCTTGCGGGCAAGCTTCACCACGTGGAGCAAATCCCGCGTTGAACCCGAGCTGGAGATGGCCACAACCAGGGTCTCTTTCGAAAGCGTTGTCGCATTCATGGCCGCGCGGTGCATATCGCTAAACAGCTGTGCGGGTTTGCCCAGCCGCAACAGCTTGTAGTGGAGATACTCCCCGAGGATCGCGCTGGCCGCGACGCCATAAATCTGCACGGATTGCGCCTGGTGCAGCGCCAGCGCCGCCTTTTCAAGCAGCGTGCGATCGAGGAGTCGGGCGGTATCCTGCAAAGCCTGCACCGACTCATCCACGACGTTATCAATCTCATCCCCCCCCTGACGCGCGGGCTGGCCCTGCTGAATATCCAGCGCAAGCGCCATTTTAAATTCGTTATAGCCCTTGCAGCCCAGCGTCCGGCAAAGGCGAGTGACGCTGGCTTCGCTGGTGTGGCTCTCGCGCGCCAGTTCAGTGATCGTCAGGTAGAGCACCCGGCCAGGATCGCTGAGGACAAACTCGCCGAGTTTTTGTTGCGTTGGGCTGTACCCGGAAGCCTCCTGGCGGAGCTTCAGCAGCAGATTTTCATGGTCCGACATGCCACGTCCTTAATGTGTTTCGCTGCGACTAGTGTGGCGGAAAGGAGGGGAAAGATGCCAGTCATTTTGAAAAAGTATGATCGGCTTCCTGGTTTTTGATGATAATTTTCAATGAATAAAATTTATATGGTAAAAATTTTCATCGTTTAATGGGGAGATGAAAAAATGATGCAGATGTTCAGTGGCGCTTCTTCGGGGGGATGGTTTGAAAAAGCGCAGCGCTTTGGTAAATCCTTTATGTTGCCTATCGCCGTGCTGCCCGCGGCGGGTCTGCTGCTGGGGATAGGCGGTGCGCTATCGAATCCCAATACGCTGGCGGCTTATCCGTTTTTAGATGTGGGCTGGCTTCAGGCCATTTTCACCATCATGAGCAGCGCCGGTTCAATCGTGTTTGCAAACCTCTCGGTGCTGTTTGCGGTTGGGGTTGCCGTCGGGTTGGCAAAAAGCGATAAGGGCACGGCTGGGCTGGCGGCGCTACTCGCGTTTCTGGTGATGAATGCCACCATCAACGCGCTGCTGATCCTCACCGGCAAACTGGCGCACGACAACCCGGGCGCTGTGGGGCAGGGCATGACGCTGGGGATCCAGACGCTGGAAACCGGCGTGTTTGGCGGCGTGGTGATTGGTCTGGTGACCTGCACGCTCCATCACCGGTTTAATAAAATTGCGCTTCCGCAGTTCCTCGGGTTCTTTGGCGGCTCGCGCTTTGTCCCCATTATCAGCTCGCTGGCGGCGATACTCGTAGGCGCGCTCATGACCGTGATCTGGCCGCATTTCCAGAAGCTGATTTTTGGTCTCGGCGGGCTGGTGGATGCCACCGGCTATCTTGGCACCCTGCTGTACGGCTTTATTTTACGCATGCTGGGCCCGTTTGGTTTGCACCACATCTTCTATCTGCCGTTCTGGACCACCGCGCTCGGCGGCAGTGAGATTGTTAACGGTCACCTCGTTGAGGGCACACAGCGGATCTTCTTCGCCCAGCTGGCCGACCCGAACACGCAGCATTTCTATGAGGGCACGTCGCGCTTCATGTCCGGGCGCTTTATTACGATGATGTTTGGCCTGCTCGGCGCGTGTCTGGCGATGTACCACACGGCAAAACCGGAGAACAAAAAGCGCGTTGCCGGCCTGCTGCTCTCTGCGGCGTTAACCTCGTTCCTGACCGGGATTACCGAGCCTATCGAGTTCTCCTTCCTGTTTATTGCGCCGGTGCTTTACGTCATTCATGCGCTGTTTGACGGGCTGGCATTCATGCTCGCGCACATGCTGCATATCACCATCGGGCAAACCTTCTCCGGCGGTTTCATCGACTTCGTGCTGTTCGGCATTTTGCAGGGGGAGGCCAAAACTAACTGGATGTTCGTTCCGCTGGTCGGCGTGCCGTGGTTCTTCCTTTACTACTTCACCTTCCGCTACCTGATTAACCGCTTCGATTTTGCCACGCCGGGTCGGGAAAAGGAGGCGATAGCCAGTGAAGTGACCTTCTCGCAGAGCGAGCGCGCCGTTGCGGTAATCGCCGGATTAGGCGGAAAAGAGAATCTGGAAGAGGTGGACTGCTGCGCCACGCGGCTTCGCGTCACGGTGAAGGACGGCAGCAAAGTGAATGACGCGGCGCTGAAAGCCACCGGCGCGCGCGGCGTTATCGTGCGCGGTAACGGGGTTCAGGTCATCTATGGCCCGCACGTCACGATTATCAAAAACGAAGTGGAAGAGATCTTATCGTAATGAAAACTGTACTGGATAACCTGAAGGGAAAACTGGTCGTCTCCTGTCAGGCGCTGGAGAATGAACCGCTGCACAGCCCGTTTATTATGTCGCGGATGGCGCTGGCGGCGGCGCAGGGCGGAGCCGCGGCCATTCGTGCCAACAGCGTGGTCGATATTGAGGCCATTAAGCAGCAGGTCTCTTTGCCTGTTATCGGCATCATCAAACGGGATTACCCGGAAAGCGAGGTGTTTATCACCGCCACGATGAAAGAGGTGGATGAACTCATGAGCATCTCCCCGGAAATCATTGCGCTTGATGCGACGGCGCGGGAACGTCCCGGTGGTGAATCCCTGGAAACGCTGGTCTCGCGCATCCGCTCGCGCTATCCCGCGGTACTGCTGATGGCCGATATTTCCACCGTGGGCGAAGCCGTGACGGCGCAGGCGCTGGGCTTCGACTGCGTCGGCACCACGCTTTACGGCTATACGGCGGAAACGGCGGGCCATTCGCTTCCTGAGAGTGACTGCGCGTTCCTGAAGGCCGTGCTGGCTGCCGTGACGGTTCCCGTGGTTGCCGAAGGGAACGTGGATACGCCTGAACGCGCGGCCAGATGCCTGGCGCTGGGCGCGCATACGGTCGTCGTCGGCGGCGCGATCACCCGCCCGCAGCAAATTACCGAGCGTTTTATGGCGGCGATTGGCGCGCAAAGCACCGATGGAGCATGACCATCCGGCGGGGATCTGCGATACTTATCGTTTATCCCCTTTACTGAGATGACTATGCAGTACCCGATTAACGAGATGTTCCAGACCCTGCAAGGCGAGGGTTACTTTACCGGCGTTCCCGCTATTTTCATTCGTTTACAGGGATGCCCGGTTGGCTGTGCCTGGTGTGATACCAAACATACGTGGGATAAGCTCGCAGATCGGGAAGTGTCGCTGTTTAGCATTCTGGCGAAAACCAAAGAGAGCGATAAGTGGGGCGCGGGCAGTTCTGAAGATCTGCTGGCCATTATTGGTCGTCAGGGCTGGACGGCGCGCCACGTGGTGATCACCGGCGGTGAACCCTGCATCCACGATCTGACGCCGCTGACCGAGCTGCTCGAAAAGAACGGCTACAGCTGCCAGATTGAAACCAGCGGCACCCATGAAGTGCGCTGTTCACACACGACCTGGGTGACGGTATCGCCAAAAGTGAATATGCGCGGTGGGTATGACGTGCTGTCTCAGGCGCTGGAGCGCGCGGATGAGATTAAGCACCCGGTAGGGCGCGTGCGTGATATCGAAGCGCTGGAAGAACTGCTGGCCACGCTGACGGATGAAAAGCAGCGGGTGATTGCCCTGCAGCCTATCAGCCAGAAAGAGGATGCAACGCGCCTGTGCATTGAAACCTGTATTGCGCGTAACTGGCGCCTGTCGATGCAGACGCACAAATATCTGAATATCGCCTGATCGTTGCGCGGCCCCGCCTATCGCGGGGCCCGTTCTGAAGGAAGCAATGCCCAGGTGACTCCCGCCGAAGCGAGACAAATTGCGCTGTTGAAGAGTAGCGCATACTGTGCGGCGCTGGCCATTCCCAGCGGCAGCAGCAGCGCATACAGCGACGCGGTAACGGCGATCCCCATTGCTCCGCCCAGCGAACTGCCCATCTTGTAAACCCCTGAGGCCACGCCAACTTTGTTTTCAGGCGCATTCATTACCGCAGTATCCGTTGACGGCGTGGCGTAACACCCCAGCCCCAGGCCAAATAAAATGTTGCTGAGAAAAACGGTGACAATATAGATCTCTTTGCTTAAGAAAGTGCAGGAGATCAGCGTGATACCCGTTGCGGTCAGCAGCGGCCCGGTCATCATCGGCAGGCGCGCCCCGTAACGCTGGAGCAGCTTTTCCCCGACCCGAATCATCGCCAGCACGGTGACCAGATATCCCAGCGTCATGATGCCGGTTTGTAGCGGCGAAAGATGGTGTCCTTGCTGCAGCCAGATACTGGCGATCATCATGGTGCCAATGCAGCCGTTGAGCAAAAAATTAGAGAATACCGACGCGCTGTAGGCCCGGTTTTTAAACAGGGCAAAATCAATCAGCGCCACATCACCTTTACGTCGCCCGGTAAGCACAAAGCATACCGCTGCCAGCGCGGCGCCACCCAGCACAAGTAGCGATAAAACGCTGCTCCAGCCCCAGCTGTGCCCTTTACTGATAAACAGGTTCAGCAGCACCAGCATGCAGACAAAGCTCACCAGGCCGCTGATATCCAGCTTATGGCGGCTCGCGGCGTCGCTTCGGCTTTCCGGCGTGCCGCGGATCAGCAGCAGCGCCGCCACCGCGACCAGCATGGAAAAAACAAAAATCCAGCGCCAGCCGAGCGTGGTGGCGATAGTCCCGCCGACAAACGCGCTCAGGCCGCTGCCGCCCCATGAACCAATGACCCAAAAGCTGATGGCCCGCTGCCGCGCGTTTCCTTCATACCAGGTTTTAATCAGCGCCAGCGTGGCGGGCATGATGCAGGCCGCTGACAGCCCCTGTATCGCTCTTCCCAGCAAAAACAGGACCGGCTCCCACGAGATGAAAAGCAGGGCGCTTCCGACGATGCTCAGCATCAGGCCGATATAGGTCATGCGCATACGCCCAAACTTGTCGGCAAATCCCCCGCAGGCAACGACAAAACAGCCGCTGAACAAGGCGCTGAGGCTTACCGCCAGCGTGAGGGTTTCGAGGGAGATAGTCAGGCTATTTTTCATTGCCGGGACAACGTTAATCACCGACTGCGCAAATAACCAAAACGTCAGAACGCTCATCACAATACCGGCCAGCAGCCGATCGTTACCGGCGTAGGTCGGTGTGCCTGTCAGGGGAACGGTACTCATCGTGCAAGCCTCCGGGGGGGGCGAGAATTAACGCAGATAATGTTCGGTCAACGCGCACCAGAGTGCCGCGCCGGTGAGGAGAAGCTTGTCGTTAAAGTCATAGCCTGGGTTATGCACCATGCAGCGTTCAGGCTCATCTCCCGCACCGAGGGTGAAGTAGCAGCCGTTGGGATTTTTCTCGAGCATGAACGCAAAATCTTCGCTTCCCATAAAGGCATTCACCGACGAGACGGCATCCTGACCGAACAGGTCGGTCGCTACCGTACGCACCATTTCATTGGCCTGCGGGTTATTCCTTAGCACCGGACTCCCGTTCACGTGACGGATCGTGGCCGTGGCGTTGAAGCTCTCAGCCTGCGCCACGGCGATATCATGGATCCGCTGCAGCACGGTTTGACGCACCGTTTCATCCAGCGTGCGAACGGTCAGCTTCATTAACACCTTGTCGTTGATGATATTCGGAGCATGACCCGCCTGGATGCTGCCCACGGTCACGACGACCGGCTGGAACGGGGTGATATTCCTCGACACAATCGACTGCAGGGCGAGGGTGATGTGGCAGGCAACCAGCGTGGCATCGACGGTGTGTTCCGGAACGGCGCCGTGCCCTCCCACCCCGTTGACTTCAATATGAACGGTGTCCGAAGAGGCCATCATGGCGCCATCGCGAAGGCCGATTTTCCCGAGCGGCTGGGAGGGCATATTGTGCAGGCCGAAAATATGGTCGCAGGGGAACTGCTCAAACAGGCCATCCTCCAGCATGACGCGTCCGCCATACAGCAGCTCTTCCGCAGGTTGAAAAATGAGATGTAACGTACCGCTAAAGTTGCGGGTGCGAGCCAAATATGCTGCGGCATAGAGCAGCGTGGTGGTGTGGCCATCGTGCCCGCAGCCGTGGAATTTTCCCTCGACGGTGCTACTCCACGCCTTGCCGCTGTTTTCCTGCATTGGCAGCGCATCCATGTCGGCGCGCAGGCCCAGGCTTTTGCTGCTGTTGCCCACCTTCAGGGTACCAACCACCCCGGTTTTTGCCATTCCCCGGTGGACCTCATAGCCCCACTGTTGAAGGAGTGACGCGACGCGGTCGCTGGTTTTGTGCTCCTCGAAGCCAATTTCGGGGTGTCGGTGGAATTCGCGACGAAGTTCAGTGAACCGATCTTCGGTGTCCCGCAGAGCGTCAACAATTGGATGTGTCATTTTTGTTATCCTTTTCCTGCCAAACGGTGTTAGTTTCGAGTTTATGTCGATCGCATTGCCGGAAAATGCCCTTTTTTGTTGTAAAGCGACGCCTTTTTTCTGATTGTTTTTCATACGATTCAGTTATGACAAAAAATGGCGCATCATTTTTTGTCCATGCGGGGGAGCCGAATGGAGCAGCATGGGAACGAGTTTGCGGTAGTCGTTGAAGACATTCGCCTGCTCACGCAGGATGAAGGTGATTCGCTGACGATACTGTGGGTTCTGGAAGGGCAAGCCGAACTGCAAACCGCCGCAGGACGCGAGACGGTGTCAAATAACGGTCTTGCGGTGATAAACCGCTATCAGCGCTGGCGGTTCAGTAGCCAGAGCGCGAACGTAACGCTTCGTGTCGTTCTCTCCGGGCGGTGGGTAATCAAGCTGTACAATGACTTTTTTGCCCATGACTACGCGGTTCCGACAGAGTCCGGTGGAAACTGGCCGCAGTGTGACGAACTTCGGCACCTGCTGCGTCAGCTTCTGGTGGTGACGCTGGTGAACGATCCGCACCGCTTCAGGCTGGAGGCAAATCGCTGGCTGAGCGAGATCCTGCTGCTGCTGATTGGCCGCTTTCAGCAGCCTGCCCGCCAGAAACCCCGGGACCAGCACGCCGACGTCAGCAAGCGCATTGCCCGCGTGCTGGAGCGGATCAACGCCAGCTATACCCGGCGCATTACGCTGGCCGAAATTGCAGCGAGTGAGTTCGTCTCCGAAGCGTGGCTCTCCCGCCTCTTTCGAAAAGAGATGGGTGTCAGTTTTATGCAGTACATCACCGCCCTGCGGCTGGAAAAAGCGGCTGACGCCCTGCGCCTCACCAGCCGTCCTTTGCATCAGATTGCGCTGGAGCACGGGTTTGCCAGCACGCGCATGATGACCGATCGGTTCCGGCGCTATCACAATATGTCTCCGGGTGAGTTTCGTAAGGCCAGACGGCATCGCTCCGATGCGTCTCCGCTGCGGGCAGGCACGGGCGAGCAGCGCTTTCCCGTCGCGGTGGATAGGCTGTTTAGCCTGCTTAGAGGCGCTGAGAACCGCTGCTGGGAACCCGCTCCGCTAACCCACTCTCCGCGTCAGGAGCGAATAGTTGATCTGCAGCAGCTTTATCCGCTCTCGTCCGCGCTGCGCCGCGCGCGGCTGGTCGTCACCCTGCGCGAGCTCGACGATTTACTGCGGGAGGATGTTCGCCAGCATCTTGAGGCGCTTCACGAGGCGATCCCAATTGAGGGGATTGATATCGCTGAACCTTTTCTCAGCAGCCGTCTGTTCGCCACGGGATGGGACGATCCCCATATGGCGGGTTACGCCTGCTGGTACAATTTGCAGCAGCTGTTTACCTGGGTAGCAAAAAAAGGCTGGACGATCCTGCTGCACACGGGGGTCACCACCCGATGCGATCTTCTGAAGCGCTTTTTGCAGCTGTCGGTTAACCGATTTTTACCCGATATTACCGCAGGCTGGCACGTCGTGATGCACTGGTCTCCTCAGGCAAGCGCGGAAACCCAGGAGCACGCCTGGCAGGCTCAGCGGGCGACGGTCGGGGCCTACCTTCCACAGGCAAAGTTTGGGGTGTGGCATCGCTTCTCTCCCGTGGGTACTGAACTCGGCGACGACGCGCTGTTCCATTCTGGCATTCTGGACCAGGCCGATTTCCTCGCCTGTCAGGCGGATGCCAACGAGCTGCTCGATCTGGCGCGGCTGGATCCTGCACATCTCTCCTCGGCTGAAAACTATCCCGTGCTGAAGATTCGCCAAATACTCGCCGCCCTTCGCCAGCGGCAGCGCACGCTGCCGGTATGGTTACTCTCGTGGAATACCCTTACCGGGAATACGCGGGCAACCAACGGCTGGTTTTTTCGCGGCGCGCTGCTTATGCAAAATTTACTCGGGCTTTCAGAACAGGTCTGGCTGGCGGGATTCTGGCTGAATTCCGGTTTGCAGGGGGAAGCCAGGGCGAACAACACCCTCGATACATCGAGCCTTGCGCTTCAGTATAATCACGGCCTTCCGCGGCCTATCTACTGGGTGCTCTGGCTGTGGCAACGCCTGCGGGGAGAAGTGCTCATCAACGACAAGAGCGTGCTGCTGCTCCGCCATCAGGGGGGCTATCAGCTGCTGCTGCGTAACGTGGTGGTGTTCAATCCGCTGCTCTCCAGCGAGGAGGCTTTCATCCAACGTTTTCAACAGCAATATCATCTGCAGCTACAGGGGATGTGCGGCGAGTGGCGCATCAGGCGCCATCTTTTCGATCGGCACAATGGTGCGCTCTACCCGCTGCTGGAAGGGGTACGCAGCGACAGCGGGCCTGATGAAGAGATGTGGCGCTGGATTGCGCACAAAGCGCGTCCAACGCTTTCCTTACGCGATGAACGGCTTAATGACGGCTGGCAAATGACAGAATCACTGGAAAGTAACGCGCTCGTGCTCTATGAGTTCATGCCGCTAAACGGGCGTGATGAAGAGGATCACTCTCCGCGATAGATGCAGCCGGCGGTGCAGGTCTCTTTGATCATCACCGCGCTCAGCAGTGGCACCAGCGGCTTCATCTGATCCCAAATCCATTTCGCCAGCACTTCGCTGGTCGGGTTTTCAAGGCCCGGAATATCATTCAGGTAGTAATGATCCAGACGATCGTAGGTCGGCTTAAACGCCGCCTTCAGCTCGGCAAAATCCATGATCCATCCGGTATGCGGATCAACTTCACCGGTGATCTCAAGACGCACCATGAACGAATGCCCGTGTAGACGGCCGCATTTATGCCCTTCAGGGACATGCGGAAGGTGGTGGGCGGCTTCGAAGGTGAAATCTTTAAACAGTGTGGTGGACATGATCGCTCTCAGTAATGCGGAAAAAACCGCCGCATAGTACCGGAAAGCACAATTTTTAGCATTAACTAAAACGGCTCTGAAGCCTGGCGTCTCATTAACGGACGTTTTTTGATGTTTTTATCGATAATTTTCAGTGGGTTAATTAATCGCTTTTATCGCTAAGTATGACAACTAAAACAGGTTAGTCCATTTGGTTATTTATTATTTCCATCCCTTCTTTAATTGTTATTATCCTCGCCGTTAACCTTATCTTCAGTTTGGATTTATTCGCTTAAAGTCCGCTTGGCTACTGGAACATAACGACGCATGACAACACAGGCCCCACCTTCAAATTTGCCTCCCCTGAACCCGGAGCAACTGGCGCGCCTTCAGGCTGCCACCTCTGATTTTTCTCCCACTCAGCTTGCCTGGGTCTCCGGTTATTTCTGGGGAATGCTCAATCAGCAGCCTGGCGCTGTGGCGGGTGCACCGGTAACGACCGTTGAAATTCCGGCCATTACCCTGATTTCCGCCTCGCAGACGGGCAACGCCCGCCGCGTGGCCGAAGCGCTGCGTGACGACCTGCTGGCCGCGAAACTGAACGTGAACCTGGTCAACGCCGGGGATTATAAATTTAAGCAAATCGCGTCGGAAAAACTGCTGGTGGTGGTCGCCTCTACCCAGGGCGAAGGTGAACCCGCTGAAGAAGCGGTGGCGCTGCACAAGTTCCTGTTCTCGAAAAAAGCGCCGAAGCTGGACGGCACGGCGTTTGCCGTATTTGGCCTGGGCGATACCTCGTATGAATTCTTCTGCCAGTCCGGTAAAGACTTCGACAGCAGGCTGGCGGAGCTGGGCGCGGAGCGCCTGCTGGACCGCGTTGACGCAGATGTTGAATACCAGACCGCCGCCGCCGAATGGCGTGCGCGCATCGTTGATGTGCTGAAAGCGCGCGTGCCGAAAGAGACGTCGGCGCAGGCCGCGTTCACCGCGACGGGGGCTGTTAACGACATCCACACCAGCCCGTACACCAAAGAGGCGCCGCTGACGGCGAGCCTGTCGGTGAACCAGAAAATTACCGGCCGCGACTCAGAAAAAGACGTGCGTCATATCGAAATCGATTTAGGCGACTCGGGGCTGCGCTATCAGCCTGGCGATGCGCTGGGCGTCTGGTATCAGAACGATCCGGCTCTGGTGAAAGAGCTGGTTGAGCTGCTGTGGCTGAAGGGGGACGAGCCCGTCACCGTTGACGGCAAAACCCAGCCGCTTTCAGAGGCGCTGCAGTGGCATTTCGAACTGACGGTGAATACCCCGAATATCGTCGAAAATTATGCCACCTTAACGCGCAGCGAATCCCTGCTGCCGCTGGTGGGCGACAAGGCGAAGCTGCAGCATTACGCCGCGACGACGCCAATTGTCGATATGGTGCGTTTCTCTCCGGCTCAGCTGGATGCCGATGCGCTGATCGGCCTGCTGCGACCGCTGACGCCGCGCCTGTACTCCATCGCCTCTTCGCAGGCCGAAGTGGAGAGCGAAGTGCATGTTACCGTCGGGGTGGTGCGCTACGACATCGAAGGCCGCGCCCGCGCGGGTGGGGCATCAAGTTTCCTTGCGGATCGCGTGGAAGAAGAGGGCGAAGTGCGCGTCTTTATCGAGCACAACGACAACTTCCGCCTGCCGGCGAACCCGGAAACCCCGGTCATCATGATTGGCCCGGGTACCGGCATTGCGCCGTTCCGCGCCTTCATGCAGCAGCGCGCGGCAGATGAAGCGCCGGGTAAAAACTGGCTGTTCTTCGGCAACCCGCACTTTACCGAAGATTTCCTCTACCAGGTTGAGTGGCAGCGCTATGTAAAAGAAGGCGTACTGACCCGTATCGATCTGGCCTGGTCCCGCGACCAGAAAGAAAAAGTATACGTACAAGACAAACTGCGCGAACAGGGCGCAGAGCTGTGGCGCTGGATCAATGACGGTGCCCACATTTATGTCTGCGGCGACGCCAATCGCATGGCGAAAGACGTTGAGCAGACTTTGCTGGAAGTGATTGCCGAATTCGGCGGTATGGATGCCGAAACGGCGGATGAATTTTTAAGTGAGCTGCGCGTTGAGCGCCGTTATCAGCGAGATGTCTACTAATGAGCGAAAAACATCCAGGGCCACTGGTGGTCGAAGGTAAACTGACAGACGCCGAGCGCATGAAGCTGGAAAGCAACTATCTGCGCGGCACCATTGCTGAAGATCTGAATGACGGTCTCACCGGCGGTTTCAAAGGCGACAACTTCCTGCTGATCCGCTTCCACGGCATGTACCAGCAGGACGATCGCGACATCCGCGCCGAGCGTGCCGAACAGAAGCTGGAGCCGCGCCATGCGATGCTGCTGCGCTGCCGTCTGCCGGGCGGGGTGATCACCACCAAACAGTGGCAGGCCATCGACAAGTTTGCCGGTGAAAACACGATTTACGGCAGCATCCGCCTGACCAACCGTCAGACCTTCCAGTTCCACGGCATTCTGAAGAAGAACGTCAAGCCGGTGCATCAGATGCTGCACTCGGTCGGGCTGGACGCGCTGGCGACCGCCAACGACATGAACCGTAACGTGCTTTGCACCTCGAATCCGTATGAGTCCGAGCTGCACGCCGAAGCCTATGAGTGGGCGAAGAAGATCTCTGAGCACCTGCTGCCGCGCACCCGCGCCTATGCGGAGATTTGGCTCGATCAGGAAAAAGTCGCGACAACGGACGAAGAACCGATCCTTGGCCAGACCTATCTGCCGCGTAAGTTTAAAACCACGGTCGTGATCCCGCCGCAGAACGATATCGACCTGCACGCCAACGACATGAACTTCGTGGCGATTGCCGAAAACGGCAAGCTGATTGGCTTTAACCTGCTGGTGGGCGGCGGCCTGTCCATTGAACACGGTAATAAGAAAACCTACGCCCGCACCGCGAGCGAGTTCGGCTTCCTGCCGCTGGAGCACACGCTTGCCGTGGCGGAAGCGGTAGTGACCACGCAGCGCGACTGGGGCAACCGTACCGACCGTAAAAACGCGAAAACCAAATACACCCTGGAGCGCGTGGGCGTGGAGACGTTCAAAGAGGAAGTGGAGCGTCGTGCGGGCATCAAGTTTGAGCCGATCCGCCCTTACGAATTCACCGGTCGCGGCGATCGCATTGGCTGGGTGAAGGGCATCGACAATAAATGGCACCTGACGCTGTTTATCGAAAACGGCCGTATTCTGGATTATCCGGGCCGTCCGCTGAAAACCGGTCTGCTGGAAATTGCTAAGATCCATAAAGGCGAATTCCGCATTACCGCTAACCAGAACCTGATTATTGCCGGTGTGCCGGAAAGCCAGAAGGCGAAGATCGAGAAGCTGGCGCGCGACCACGGGTTAATGGATGCGGTTAAGCCGCAGCGTGAAAACTCGATGGCCTGCGTGTCGTTCCCGACCTGCCCGCTGGCGATGGCCGAAGCGGAACGTTTCCTGCCGTCATTCACTGACAAAGTGGAAGCGATTCTGGAAAAACACGGTATTCCGGACGAGCATATTGTTATGCGCGTCACCGGCTGTCCGAACGGCTGCGGCCGCGCGATGCTGGCCGAGCTGGGTCTGGTGGGGAAAGCGCCGGGGCGCTATAACCTGCACCTGGGCGGTAACCGTATCGGCACGCGCATTCCGCGTATGTTCCGCGAGAACATTACCGAGCCGGAAATCCTTGATTCCATCGACGAGCTTGTCGGGCGCTGGGCGAAAGAGCGCGAAGCGGGTGAAGGCTTCGGCGACTTTACGGTGCGTGCGGGCATCATTCGCCCGGTGCTCGATCCCGCAAGGGATTTCTGGGAGTAACCACGAGAGGTAATTATGTCCGTACTCGATCTAAACGCCCTTAACGATCTGCCGAAAGTCGAACGCATTCTGGCGCTGGCAGAAACCAATGCCCACCTTGAAAAGCTGGACGCCGAAGGGCGCGTGGCGTGGGCGCTGGAAAACCTGCCGGGAGACTATGTGCTGTCGTCGAGCTTTGGTATTCAGGCGGCGGTCAGCCTGCATCTGGTGAATCAGATCCGTCCGGACATTCCGGTGATCCTCACCGATACCGGCTACCTGTTCCCGGAAACCTACCAGTTTATTGACGAGCTGACGGACAAGCTCAAGCTGAACCTCAAAGTGTACCGCGCGACGGAAAGCGCGGCCTGGCAGGAGGCGCGCTACGGCAAGCTGTGGGAACAGGGCGTTGAGGGCATTGAGAAATACAATGAAATCAACAAAGTTGAGCCGATGAACCGGGCGCTGAAAGAACTCAATGCGCAGACGTGGTTTGCGGGGCTGCGCCGCGAGCAGTCGGGCAGCCGTGCAACCTTACCGGTGCTGGCGGTCCAGCGCGGGGTATTTAAAGTGCTGCCGATTATCGACTGGGATAACCGGACGGTGTATCAGTACCTGCAAAAACACGGGCTGAAGTACCATCCGCTGTGGGACCAGGGCTATCTGTCAGTGGGCGATACCCATACCACGCGCAAATGGGAACCGGGAATGGCGGAAGAAGAGACGCGATTCTTTGGGCTGAAGCGCGAGTGCGGGCTGCACGAAGGGTGATCCTTTATCCTCCCTCTCCCGGTGGGAGAGGGTTTGGGTGAGGGCATCAGGCCGCGCTATGCTTAACGACCTCAGGCTTTCCCCGCCTTCGCCAGCTCCTTAACCAGCGGCAGCATGACCTTCACCACATCACGACTGCGGTGCTCAATCCGCTGCGGCAGCGCGCTATCAATGTGCTGCTGATTATCCAGCATCACGTTGTGCCAGCTTGTCCCGTCCGGGAAGGCTTTCGATTTAGCGCGCTGCTGATAGCCATCTTTCTTGCCCAGTGCCCAGTTTGTCGCTTCCACGTACAGCACCGGAATGCCCGCCTTATCGAAGACTTCCCCGTCGTTGCAGCAGCCTGTTCCGCGTGGGAAAGCAGGATTCCCTCCCGGATTGGTCGTGGCAAAAACGCCATGGCTGCGGGCTATCGCCAGCGCCCGGTCGCGCGTCAGTTTCCGCACGGGTCCCGGCGTACTCTGCCCGCTGTTGAAATAAAGCTTGTCGCCGACGATCAGGTTATCAAGGTTGATCACCAGTAGCGTATTTTTCTTCTCCTCAGCGCTCATGCGTTTAAGGAGATTCTCAGCGCCGAGTTTGCCCTCTTCTTCACCGCTGGTGGCCACGAAACGAATGCCATACTGGGTTGGAATATCTTTCATCCGCTCGGCCAGTTCGAGCATCACGCCCAGGCCCGCCGCGTTGTCGTCCATGCCCTGCAGCGTCAGCCCGCCGAGGTTGTTATCCGTATCGGCATCGCTCATCGGAGCGTAGGTATCAAGGTGCGCCATAATAATAATCTGTTCAGCCGCGCGACCTTCATGCGCCGCGATAACCGTACTGCCGGTCACGTTATGCCAGTTTTTCGTTTTATTTCTGGAGGTATAGACGTAGCGGCTGTGAAACGCGCGGATATCGCTTTGGTAGCCCATCCCGGCAAACTGCTGGCGAAGATAGTCCGCAGAGAGCATCTCTGCAGGCGAGCCGGTCATACGGCCAGGAAAGACGGTGGCAATATGCCGCGCCTGCATAGTGGCGATTTCACCATAAGGTTGGTTTTTTGCCTGGGCAGGAAGAATAAAGCAAACGCCGAGCGCCAGGGCAGCGATACGGTGGCGCGTTGCGGAAAACATAGTGAGTCCTTAAAAACAGAGCAAAATATTAACCCGCCTAGTATGAAACTGTGATCGCCCATACACAATTTGAATTGCTCTTAAATGCCCGAAATTTCGCGTGTTAAGCACTTTTTGGTATTAGCTTTTTCACGGCGTTATTCCATTGAGTAACTACTCATTCCAATTCGTAATTTCATTCGGTCTAAGCCGCCCCCTATAGTCCCTTTATTCCTCGTTGTTAGTGAGTTGTTGCTTGTGGACTATCTGCCCTTATTTGCCGCGATAAAAGAGAAGCCGGTGCTGGTTGTTGGCACGGGTGAAATTGCCGATCGCAAAATCGCGTTTCTACAGCGCGCAGGGGCCCAGGTGCAGGTCGTTGCAGAGGCAGATTTTCACGAGTCACAAATCGACAGCGTGGTGCTGGTTATTGCGGCGACCGAAGATCGCGACCTGAACCGGCGGATCTCCGACGCCGCGCAGGCCCGTTATCGCCTTGTGAACGTGGTGGACGACCAGCCGTTATGCTCGTTCATCTTCCCGTCGATCGTTGACCGTTCGCCGCTGCTGGTGGCGATCTCCTCCGGCGGTACCGCACCGGTGCTGGCGCGCGTGCTGCGTGAAAAAATCGAAGCGCTGCTGCCGACCAGCCTCGGGCGCATGGCGGAAAAAGCCAGCTACTGGCGCAACCACCTGAAAACGCGCCTGACCAGCGTGACGGAACGCCGTCGCTTCTGGGAACGCGTGTTTCGCGGCCGCTTTGCCAGCCTGATGCATGCCGGTAATGAGACGGCAGCGCAGAAAATTCTCGAGGACGAACTGGATAACCCCGGCAGCACGGGCGGGGAGATCATCCTGGTGGGCGCGGGGCCTGGCGATGCCGGACTTCTGACGCTGCGCGGCCTGCAGGTGCTGCAGGACGCGGACGTGGTGTTCTACGACCATCTGGTCACCGACGGCGTGCGCGAGCTGATCCGTCGGGACGCGGAGCAAATCTGCGTCGGCAAACGGGCTGGCGAGCACTCGGTGCCGCAGCACGACACCAACCAGATGCTGGTTGACGCCGCCAAAGCGGGTAAAACCGTGGTGCGCCTGAAAGGGGGCGATCCGTTCATTTTCGGTCGCGGCGGCGAAGAGCTGCAGGCGGCAGCCGAAGCGGGCGTACCGTTCCAGGTGGTGCCCGGCATCACGGCGGCCTCTGCGGTTACGGCCTACGCCGGTATTCCGCTGACCCACCGCGATTACGCCCAGAGCGTCACCTTTGTGACAGGCCACTACAAGGCCGACAGCACGCCGTTCGACTGGTCGCATCTCGCCCAGAGCCGCCAGACGCTGGCGATCTACATGGGCACGATGAAGGCGGCGGACATCAGCGAACAGCTTATTCAGCACGGTCGCGAGGCGACGACGCCCGTTGCCGTCATTTCTCGCGGCACGCGCGTCGATCAGCACGTTGCGACGGGCACGCTGGAACATCTTGCAACCCTGGCGAAAGACGCCCCGATGCCCGCCCTGATTGTGGTGGGAGAAGTGGTGCAGCTGCACAGCACGCTCGCCTGGTTCCAACACACAACCGATACAGAAGGCTTTGGTTCTTCTGTTGTAAATTTGGCTTAAGGAACGGTTATGGACCAAAAACGTCTTACACACCTGCGGCAGCTCGAAGCGGAGAGTATCCATATCATCCGCGAAGTGGCCGCCGAGTTTTCTAACCCGGTGATGATGTACTCCATCGGTAAAGATTCCAGCGTCATGCTGCACCTGGCGCGTAAAGCGTTTTATCCGGGCACGCTGCCGTTCCCGCTTCTGCACGTGGATACAGGCTGGAAATTCCGCGAAATGTACGAGTTCCGCGACCGTACCGCCAAAGCCTACGGCTGCGAGCTGCTGGTGCATAAAAACCCGGAAGGGGTGGCGATGGGCATTAACCCGTTCGTGCACGGTAGCGCCAAGCACACCGATATTATGAAAACCGAAGGGCTGAAGCAGGCGCTGAACAAATACGGTTTTGACGCGGCCTTCGGCGGCGCGCGCCGTGACGAGGAGAAATCCCGCGCCAAAGAGCGTATCTACTCCTTCCGCGACCGCTTCCACCGCTGGGACCCAAAAAACCAGCGTCCGGAGCTGTGGCACAACTACAACGGTCAGATTAACAAAGGCGAAAGCATTCGCGTCTTCCCGCTCTCCAACTGGACCGAGCTGGACATCTGGCAGTACATCTATCTGGAAAACATCGAGATCGTTCCGCTGTATCTGGCCGCCGAGCGCCCGGTGCTGGAGCGCGACGGCATGCTGATGATGATCGACGACGATCGCATCGACCTGCAGCCGGGCGAAGTGATCAAAAAACAGATGGTGCGCTTCCGTACTCTCGGCTGCTGGCCGCTGACCGGCGCGGTGGAATCCAGCGCGCAGACGCTGCCGGAGATCATCGAAGAGATGCTGGTGTCCACCACCAGCGAGCGACAGGGGCGCGTGATTGACCGCGACCAGGCAGGCTCCATGGAGCTGAAGAAACGTCAGGGTTATTTCTAAGGAGCCGCCATGAATACCACTATTGCTCAACAAATTGCCAACGAAGGCGGCGTGGAAGCGTATCTGCACGCGCAACAACACAAAAGCCTGCTGCGTTTTCTGACCTGCGGCAGCGTGGATGACGGGAAAAGTACCCTGATTGGCCGCCTGCTGCACGATACGCGCCAGATTTACGAAGATCAGCTCTCTTCCCTGCATAACGACAGCAAGCGCCACGGCACCCAGGGCGAAAAACTCGACCTGGCCCTGCTGGTGGACGGCCTGCAGGCGGAGCGCGAGCAGGGCATCACCATCGACGTGGCCTACCGCTATTTCTCTACCGAGAAGCGCAAATTTATTATCGCCGACACCCCGGGGCACGAGCAGTACACCCGCAACATGGCGACCGGCGCGTCCACCTGCGACCTGGCGATCCTGCTGATGGACGCGCGTAAAGGCGTGCTGGATCAGACCCGCCGTCACAGCTTTATCTCCACGCTGCTGGGGATCAAACACCTGGTGGTGGCGGTCAACAAGATGGATCTGGTCAACTTCAGCGAAGAGAAGTTCGAGGAGATCCGCCAGAGCTACCTGACCTTTGCCGAACAGCTGCCGGGCAACCTGGATATTCGCTTTGTGCCGCTCTCGGCGCTGGAAGGGGACAACGTCGCGTCCCAGAGCGCGAACATGCCTTGGTACAGCGGCCCGACGCTGCTGGAAGTGCTGGAAACCGTTGAAATTCAGCGCGTGGTCGACACCCAGCCGATGCGCTTCCCGGTGCAGTACGTGAACCGTCCAAACCTCGATTTCCGCGGTTTCTCAGGCACCCTCGCGTCAGGTTCCGTGAAGGTAGGTCAGCGCGTCAAGGTGCTGCCATCCGGCGTGGAATCGACTATCGCCCGTATCGTCACCTTCGACGGTGACCTCCAGGACGCGGGCGCCGGTGAAGCCGTAACGCTGGTGCTGAAAGACGAAATTGATATCAGCCGGGGCGACCTGCTGGTAGACGCGCAGGAAACGCTGGCCGCGGTTCAAGGGGCTTCCGTGGACGTGGTGTGGATGGCCGAACAGCCGCTGACCGCAGGCCAAAGCTATGACATCAAAATTGCCGGCAAGAAAACCCGCGCCCGCGTGGACGGTATTCAGTTCCAGGTGGATATCAACAACCTGACCCAGCGTGACGTCACTGAGCTGCCGCTGAACGGCATCGGTCTGGTCGATCTGACTTTCGACGAACCGCTGGTGCTGGATCCGTATCAGCAGAATCCGGTAACGGGAGGGCTGATCTTTATCGACAGGCTGACCAACGTTACCGTCGGGGCCGGTATGGTTCGCGAACCGATTAAACAGGCTGCCGCGACGTCTGAATTCAGCGCCTTCGAGCTGGAACTGAACGCGCTGGTGCGTAAACACTTCCCGCACTGGGGCGCACGCGATCTGCTGGGAGGCAAGTAATGGCCGCCCATGATGAGAACGTCGTCTGGCATCCTCATCCGGTCACCGTCGCCCAGCGCGAACAGCTCCACGGTCACCGTGGGGTTGTGCTGTGGTTTACCGGGCTGTCCGGCTCGGGTAAATCGACGGTGGCAGGCGCGCTGGAAGAGGCGTTGCATCAGCAGGGCGTAAGCACGTACCTGCTGGACGGTGACAACGTGCGTCACGGCCTGTGCAGCGATTTAGGGTTTAGCGACGACGACCGCAAAGAGAACATCCGCCGGGTGGGCGAAGTCTCCAGCCTGATGGCTGACGCCGGGCTGGTGGTGCTGACCGCGTTTATCTCTCCGCACCGCGCCGAGCGCCAGATGGTGCGCGAACGCGTGGGCCAGGATCGCTTTATCGAGGTGTTTGTCGATACGCCGCTGGAGATTTGCGAAGCGCGCGACCCGAAAGGGCTTTACAAGAAAGCGCGTGCCGGAGAACTGCGCAACTTCACCGGAATTGACGCGGTCTACGAAGCGCCTGAATCGCCTGAGATTCACCTTGAAGGTCAACAATTGGTAACAAATTTAGTAAGCCAATTATTAGACCTGCTCAGACGGGACGATATTATCAGATCCTGAGGCGGTATCGTTCGGGAGCTGTCTTCCCGAACGATGAGTCACGGTCACAGGATTAGCTATGCGCAACAGTGAACATTACATCACCACCACCGGGTCGGAGCCGCTAGCGACCGACGACGAAACGACCTGGTCATTTCCTGGGGCCATCATTGGCTTCGTCTCATGGCTGTTGGCGCTTGGCATTCCGTTTCTCATCTACGGCGGCAACACACTGTTCTTCTTTCTCTACACCTGGCCTTTCTTTCTGGCGCTGATGCCCGTGGCGGTTGTCGTCGGCATTGCGCTGCACTCGCTGCTGAACGGTAAGCTCCTCTACAGCACCGTGGTCACGATTGTGACGGTGGTTCTGATGTTTGGTCTGTTATTTTTGTGGCTCATGGGCTAACTTCAGCCATAATTCAAACCGTAACCAACTGTGTAACGATATTGTGCAGGACGATTCTGCGGAAAAAATGTGGTACATTTGCCCGCGATGTTGCGGCATCTCTGTTACCCCGGCGTAGTGCTCTGGGGAAGTCTTGGGATGATGATGCCGTTTTTCAGGGGGCAGGATGGGTAAACTAACGCTGCTGTTGCTGGCTTTGCTAATCTGGCTGCAATATTCGCTGTGGTTCGGTAAGAACGGACTGCACGACTATAGCCGGGTAAGCGATGACGTCGCGGCTCAGCAGGCAACAAACGCCAAACTTAAGGCGCGAAACGATCAACTCTTCGCTGAAATTGATGACCTCAATGGCGGGCAAGAGGCGATTGAGGAACGCGCACGCAATGAACTCAGTATGACTAAGCCGGGCGAAACCTTTTATCGTCTGGTTCCGGATGCGTCTAAACGCAATCAGGGCTCAGCACAAAACAATCGATAATCAGGCCCAGGATTACGACATGGCAGTAACTTTTTCGGACGTATGCGCCGTGGTGCCGGCCGCAGGTTTTGGCCGGCGCATGCAGACAGAATGTCCCAAGCAGTACCTCTCTATTGGCGATAAAACGATCCTTGAGCACGCCGTGGCGGCGCTGCTGGCGCACCCGCGGGTGACGCGTGTGATTATCGCTATCAGCCCTGGCGATGCGCGCTTCGCGCAGCTGCCGCTGGCAAATCATCCAAACATTACCGTCGTTGACGGTGGCGCCGAGCGCGCCGATTCCGTGCTGGCGGGCATTCAGGCCGCCGGAAACGCGCCGTGGGTGCTGGTGCATGACGCGGCGCGTCCGTGTCTGCATCAGGACGATCTTGCGCGCCTGCTGGCGCTGAGCGAAACAAGCAAGGTCGGTGGGATTCTGGCCGCGCCGGTGCGCGACACCATGAAGCGCGCCGAGCCGGGCAAACAGGCTATCGCCCACACAGTCGATCGCGTCGATTTATGGCACGCGCTGACGCCACAATTTTTCCCCCGCGAATTACTCCACGACTGCTTAACGCGAGCGCTTAAAGAAGGTGCGACCATCACGGACGAAGCCTCCGCGCTGGAGTATTGCGGTTTCCACCCTGAGCTTGTTGAAGGACGCGCTGATAATATAAAAGTAACGCGTCCGGAAGATTTACAGCTTGCGGAATTTTATCTTACCCGTTCGACCCATCAGGAGAAGGCATAATGCGAATTGGACACGGTTTTGATGTACACGCCTTTGGCGGAGAAGGCCCAATTATCATTGGCGGCGTGCGCATTCCCTATGAAAAAGGGCTGCTGGCGCATTCTGATGGCGACGTGGCGCTGCATGCGCTGACCGACGCGCTGTTGGGCGCTGCCGCGCTGGGTGATATCGGCAAGCTGTTCCCGGACACCGACCCGGCATTTAAAGGCGCGGACAGCCGCGAACTGCTGCGCGAAGCGTGGCGCCGCATTCAGGCGAAAGGCTACACCCTCGGCAACGTCGACGTGACGATTATTGCTCAGGCCCCGAAAATGCTGCCGCACATTCCGCAGATGCGCGTGTTTATTGCAGAGGATCTGGGCTGCCATATGGATGACGTGAACGTCAAAGCGACGACGACCGAGAAGCTGGGCTTTACCGGGCGCGGCGAAGGAATTGCCTGTGAAGCCGTGGCGCTGCTGGTGAAGGCGAGCAAATGACGGACTTCGACAACCTGACCTACCTGCACGGTAAACCGCAGGGGAGCGGAGTGCTGAAAGCCAGCCCTGAAGACTTCCTCGTGGTGGAGGATCTGGGCTTTGAGCCGGATGGCGAAGGCGAACATATCCTGGTGCGAATTCTGAAAAATGGCTGCAATACCCGCTTTGTGGCCGACGCGCTGGCAAAATTCCTCAAAATTCATGCTCGCGAAGTGAGCTTTGCCGGGCAGAAAGATAAACACGCCGTCACCGAACAGTGGCTCTGCGCGCGCGTTCCAGGCAATACGATGCCTGATTTAAGCAAATTTGAGCTTGAAGGCTGTAAGGTACTGGAGTTTGCCCGCCATAAGCGCAAACTGCGTCTGGGGGCGTTGAAAGGGAACAACTTTACGCTGGTGCTGCGTGAAGTGTCCCACCGCGAAGACGTTGAAAAACGTCTGAACGCTATCAATGAACGCGGCGTACCGAACTACTTTGGCGCGCAGCGCTTTGGCATTGGCGGCAGCAACCTGCAGGGCGCGCTGCGCTGGGCGCAAAGCGATGCGCCGGTTCGCGACAGGAATAAACGCAGTTTTTGGTTGTCGGCGGCCCGCAGCGCGTTGTTTAATCAGATTGTGAGCGAAAGGCTGAAAAAAACGGACGCGAATCAAGTTGTTGTTGGCGATGCGCTACAATTAGCGGGACGCGGAAGCTGGTTTGTGGCAACGGCCGAAGAAATGGCCGATGTGCAGTCGCGCGTGGACGCAAAAGCGCTGATGATTACCGCCGCGTTGCCGGGTACGGGCGACTGGGGATCGCAGGGCGACGCGCTGGCTGCCGAGCAGTCAGTCGTAGCGGATGCGGCAGAATTGCAATCCTTGCTGGTGCGGGAAAAAGTCGAGGCGGCACGCCGCGCGATGCTGCTCTATCCGCAGCAGTTAAGCTGGAACTGGTGGGATGACGTAACCGTCGAGTTACGCTTCTGGCTACCGGCAGGTAGCTTTGCCACCAGTGTTGTCAGGGAACTTATCAACACCTCGGGTGATTATGCGAATATTGCTGAGTAACGATGACGGGATCCACGCGCCGGGCATTCAGACCCTGGCGAAACACCTCCGCGAATTCGCGGACGTGCAGGTCGTGGCGCCCGATCGTAACCGCAGTGGAGCGTCTAACTCTCTGACGCTGGAGTCGTCGCTTCGCACCTTTACCTTTGAAAATGGCGATATTGCCGTGCAGATGGGCACACCAACCGACTGCGTTTTTCTGGGCGTGAACGCGCTGATGCGGCCGCGTCCGGATATCGTCGTCTCCGGCATTAACGCCGGTCCTAACCTCGGCGATGACGTGATTTACTCCGGTACCGTGGCCGCCGCAATGGAAGGGCGCCATCTGGGGTTCCCGGCGCTGGCGGTCTCGTTAAACGGCCACACGCACTACGACACTGCTGCCGCGGTGACCTGTTCGATCCTGCGGGCGCTCGGCCGCGAGCCGTTGCGTACCGGGCGCATCCTCAACATCAACGTGCCGGATCTTCCTCTTGATGAAATTAAAGGCATTCGCGTCACCCGTTGCGGGAGCCGCCATCCGGCCGATCAGGTGATCCCGCAGCAGGATCCTCGCGGCAACACGCTTTACTGGATTGGTCCTCCCGGCGATAAGTGCGACGCGGGCCCGGATACCGACTTCGCCGCCGTGGATGAAGGCTATGTTTCGGTGACTCCGCTGCACGTAGATTTAACCGCGTATAGCGCGCATGATGTGGTCTCGGGCTGGCTGGAACGCGCAGGAGTGAACGCGCAATGGTAAACAAACGTGTACAAACTCTTCTGGAACAACTCCGCGCGCAGGGGATCCGCGACGAGCACGTGCTTGAAGCGCTCGCCCTGGTTCCGCGTGAGAAATTTGTAGACGAGGCGTTTGAACACAAAGCGTGGGAAAACGTAGCGCTGCCCATCGGGCAGGGTCAGACGATTTCGCAGCCTTACATGGTGGCGCGCATGACGGAGTTGCTGGAGCTGACGCCCGACTCCCGCGTGCTGGAGATTGGTACCGGATCGGGGTATCAGACCGCGATCCTTGCGCATCTGGTTCATCATGTATGCTCCGTTGAGCGGATTAAAGGTTTACAGTGGCAGGCGCGTCGTCGCCTGAAACAACTTGATTTACATAATGTTTCGACACGACACGGTGATGGATGGCAGGGTTGGAAGGCTCGCGCCCCGTTTGATGCGATCATCGTGACGGCGGCCCCGCCTGAAATTCCTTCAGCCCTGTTGTCGCAGCTGGATGAGGGGGGCATTCTGGTTTTGCCCGTCGGGGACGAGCAGCAGCTGTTGAAGCGCGTTCGTCGGCGCGGCGGCGAGTATATTATCGACACCGTGGAAGCCGTGCGCTTTGTGCCTCTGGTGAAGGGGGAGTTGGCCTGAGACTCGGAATTATCCAGGGTTATTAAGGCAAATTCAGCGTATGGTGTGGCGCGAAAGATTCGTGCCTTCACGGTAAATTTTAAGTCACTGGTAGTTAACACATTCCTGGGGGATAAATGAGCGCGGGAAGCCCTAAATTCACCATCAGCCGTGTTGCGGCATTATCACTGGTTTCGCTCTGGCTGGCAGGCTGTACAAGTTCTAACAACGCGCCTGCGCCCGTCAGTTCCGTCGGCGGAAACAGCGGCTCCGGTAACACGTCCAGCGGAATGTTAATCACGCCGCCACCTAAAATGGGGACTGCTGCGCCGCAGCAAACACCACAAATTCAGCCTGTGCAACATCCTGTTACACAGCCAATGCAGGTTCAGCCAGTCGAACAGCCTGTCCAGACCCAGAATGGCCGCATAGTCTATAACCGCCAGTATGGGAACATTCCGAAAGGCAGTTACACTGGCGGCAGCACCTATACCGTGAAGCGTGGCGACACGTTGTTCTACATTGCGTGGATCACCGGGAACGATTTCCGTGACCTCGCGCAGCGTAATAACGTCCAGGCCCCATATGGTCTGGAAGTCGGGCAAACGCTCCAGGTGGGCAACGCGACGGGTACGCCGCTCACGCCTGGCAACACCGTTTCAGCGGCCGATGTGACGGCTCAAAATAACAGCGTTAAGCCTGCACAAAAATCCACCACGGTGGTTGCTTCACAACCTGTAATTACGTATTCTGAGGATTCAGGTGATCAGACTGCTAACAAAATGTTGCCGAATAATAAAGGTACTGCGACTGTTGTCACAGCACCGGTGACGGCACCTGTGGTTAGCTCTACTGAACCGACTGCCAGCAGTATGACCTCCAGTTCGCCAATCTCTGCATGGCGCTGGCCAACTGACGGCAAGGTTATCGAGAACTTCTCTTCCTCCGAAGGGGGAAATAAAGGGATCGATATCGCAGGGAGTAAAGGACAGGCTATCATCGCGACCGCAGACGGACGCGTTGTGTATGCCGGTAACGCTCTGCGCGGTTACGGTAATCTTATTATCATCAAACATAACGATGATTACCTGAGTGCCTACGCCCATAACGACACAATGCTGGTCCGGGAACAACAAGAAGTTAAGGCGGGGCAAAAAATCGCTACCATGGGTAGCACCGGAACCAGTTCTACACGCTTGCATTTTGAAATTCGTTACAAGGGGAAATCCGTAAACCCGCTGCAGTACTTGCCGCAGCGATAATTTGACGGGGCATGCCAGCCAGGGTGTCTCGTTTAGGGATCACGGGTAGGAGCCACCTTATGAGTCAGAATACGCTGAAAGTTCATGATTTAAATGAAGACGCGGAATTTGATGAGAACGGAGTAGAGGCTTTTGACGAAAAAGCCTTAGTAGAAGAGGAACCCAGTGATAACGATTTGGCTGAAGAAGAGCTGTTATCGCAGGGCGCCACACAGCGTGTACTGGACGCGACTCAGCTTTACCTTGGGGAGATTGGTTACTCCCCACTGCTAACGGCCGAAGAAGAAGTCTATTTCGCACGTCGTGCTTTGCGTGGTGATGTCGCCTCGCGTCGTCGCATGATTGAAAGTAACCTGCGACTGGTCGTGAAAATTGCCCGCCGTTACGGCAATCGTGGTCTGGCTCTGCTGGATCTGATTGAAGAGGGCAACTTAGGTCTCATCCGCGCAGTTGAGAAGTTTGACCCGGAACGCGGGTTCCGTTTCTCAACCTACGCGACCTGGTGGATTCGTCAGACCATCGAACGGGCTATTATGAACCAGACCCGTACGATCCGCCTGCCGATTCACATCGTCAAAGAGTTGAACGTTTATCTGCGTACCGCGCGCGAGTTGTCCCATAAACTGGACCACGAGCCAAGCGCAGAAGAGATTGCCGAGCAACTCGATAAACCGGTTGATGACGTTAGCCGTATGCTGCGTCTCAACGAGCGCATTACCTCTGTTGACACCCCGCTGGGTGGCGACTCCGAAAAAGCGCTGCTGGACATCCTGGCCGATGAAAAAGACAACGGTCCGGAAGACACCACGCAGGACGATGACATGAAACAGAGCATCGTCAAATGGCTGTTCGAACTGAACGCCAAACAGCGTGAAGTGCTGGCACGTCGTTTCGGTTTACTGGGGTATGAAGCTGCAACACTGGAAGACGTCGGCCGCGAAATTGGCCTGACCCGTGAACGTGTTCGTCAGATTCAGGTTGAAGGTCTGCGCCGCCTGCGTGAAATCCTGCAGGGGCAAGGTCTGAATATCGAAGCGCTGTTCCGCGAATAAGCAACCTTTCGTCAAAAAAGGCCCGTCGTGAGACGGGCCTTTTTCTTTTGTGTTACGGCTGTGCCGCCGTCTCGTGCAGCAGACGCCACGTTATTTTGTCGCCTTCCTGATTGAGCACCGCGGTTGACCAGCGCACGTTAACGGGCAGATCTGGCCGGGTTTGCGTCTCGCGGTAGTGAAGCACCGCGCCACGATCCCAGCGCTGGATCGTGGATAATTCATCAATGACGATCTTCAGTCCGGGACGGCTTCCGCGCTGGTTTTCCAGAAAACTGACAAGACCACTATAGTCGATCTGCACACCGCCCGGTGGGATCATCAGAAAATCCGGGCTGAAGCGGGCGAGCAGGGCGTCGGGATCGCCTTCACCTTTGCCTAACCAGTCTTCAAGCGCAATGTGGAGGTCGATAATGTCGTGTTCGAAAGGCGTCATAAATTCTCCTGTCGCAGCTGGTTTAGCACCTGCGTATTGTTAAGACGAAAAACGTACGGTACAGGCAGCAAGGTGATACCTGCGGCCAAAATAAACATCGCGTGCCAGGCGGCGAGCGGTGGCAGCCAGGCCTGCGCCAGGTTCAGCGCCTGCGCAAGCAGCAGGGCACCGGCAAAAAAGCTCAGCTGGCGATTGAGATTCCACAGGGCGCTGGCGTCCGGCATCTCGTCCCGGCGCGTCGTCAGAAACGCGCTGCTCTGAGCCGTACTGCTGCACAGGCTTCCCCCCGCGCCCATCAGGATAAACGCAACGGTAGGTAGCAGCGTAGCCGAACTAACGTTAATCAAAAGCAGAATACCCGTCGCCTGCAGCAGGCAGCCGATGACGATCGGCGGTCGGGGGCCGATGCGGTTAAAATAGCGTCCCGTTGCCGTGATGGCGATAAACGATGCTACGGACCACGGCAGCATGAGCATCCCCGTTGCGGCTGGGCTCATGTTCGCCACGTGCTGAAGATAAAACATGCCCGTGACGTTCACCCCAATAAATACGCCGGGAACGCATAAATAAACAAGCATCGAAAAACGCAAAAGCGGGTCCGCGAGCAACGGCAGGTTTAGCAGTCTGGCCGCTTTTATCGCGGGCATCTCGTGTTTAAGCCACAGGCAGGCCATAACAAAGGTCACGATAGCGACCGGTAGCGTGGCGAAAAATATCCATCGCCAGCTTAGCGTCTGCACCAGCAGTCCTCCTATCGCAGGAGAGCAGGCCGGAGCAAGCAGCGCGACCAGCATCACCGCCGAGGAGAGTCTGGCGCGCTCGTGAGGCTTAAACTGTTGCCAGGTCAGCGCCTGTCCAACGGGGATCAGTAAGCCCCCTCCCACGCCCTGGAGTACTCGCCAGGCGATCAGGCTTTCAAGCGTTGCTGACAGGCCCGCCGCAGCGGAGGCTGCGCTGAACAGAAAAAGCGAGAGCAGGATGACGCGCTTTGGCCCGAAGCGGCGCGTGAGCATGCTGCTAAACGGGATCGCCAGCGTCAGGCCGGCAATGTACCCGTTACTGACCCAGGCAAGGGCTGAAGGCGTGGTGTTAAAGGCGTGAGCCATTGCCGGAAAGGCGACGCTGGCAATAAACATGTTGATCAAATCAAGAAAAAAGCCCAGCAGATAGACAACGGCGACTTTGCTGCGATACGTCATGGTGGATCCTCCGGTGAGGTTGCGTATCGTATCGATCCGGGAAGCACGGATAAACCTGACAAAGCGCGATATACTGTCAAAAAAATTTTGACAGTAAAAGGCGTGATGATGATTAACCTACAGCGGACGCAAATGTTTGTCGCGGTGGCCGATACCGGCAGTTTCACTGCTGCAGCCGAGGCAATGGGCCTGACAAAAGCGGTCGTCAGCTTCAATATTCGCCAGCTTGAAGATGAGCTGGGCGTTACACTGCTGCTGCGCTCCACCCGCCGCCTGACGTTAACCGAGGCGGGCGCGCTTTTTCATCAACGCAGCGTGGCGCTTCTGAAGGATGCAGAACGGCTGCAGGATGATGTCCGCGCGAATCATGCGGGGCTTACCGGTGAACTGCGGATCACGACCACGCCTGAATATGGCTCCCAGGTGGTGGTGCCGTTACTGGCCAGGTTTAGCCAGCAGCATCCGGATCTTCGCGTGCGGCATGTTTCGTCCTCCCTGCACGCCGACCTTATCTCGGAGCGCTTTGACGTGGCTATCCGGCTGGGAACGCTTGCCGATTCGCGCAACCACGCCGCGCTGATTTCGCACTTCTCTATTCTCCCCGTCGCGGCGCCCGGGTGGCTGGTCAACCATCCGATCGAAACGCTTGCGCAGCTGGCCCACGCCGACTGGATTATTCACGAGCGCCTGGCCTCGCCGCTGCGCTGGCAGGTGAAGGATGCCAGCGGTGCGCCTGAAACGCTGGAGATAAAAAAAGCGCCGCGCCTGTTTGCCGACAGCGCACAGGCTCTTATGGCCTTTGCACTCGCGGGCGGTGGCGTGGCGTTACTGCCGGAATGGCTGGCGCGCGATGCGCTTGATGCGGGAAAACTGGTCCCGGTGTTACCGGAATATACCTTTGCGCGGCAGGGCATCTATGCGGTCTATCCTGATGCCCGGCACGTGTCGGCGAAGGTGCGCACTTTTATCGATTTTATGCGCACCACCGTGAATTAATCGTGCATCATCTTTTTGATGAGCGCAGAGAACTGCTCCCGCTCGGCCTTGTTAAGACGTCCTAAAAACGCCTCATCCACCTCGTTGCCAACCGGTTTACAGCCCGCAAGCAGGGCTTCACCTTCTGGCGTCAGAAAGACAAACCGGCGTCGCTTATCGGCCGGATCGTGCTCGCGTTTGACCAGACCGCGCGCCTCCATGCGGCTGAGCATCTCCGCCAGGGTCGCTTTCGTGCTGACCGCCACTTCGGTCAACGCCACCTGTTCAATACCCGGATGCTCGGCAATAGAGCGCATCACCGCATACTGCGGCTTGGTCAGTTCCGGTAAGGCATGTTGCCACTGGGCGGTATGCTGTTGAAAAAGCTGACGTAACAGGTGGAACGCCTCTTGTCTTAGTTCCATGAACACTCCGACGGAAAAAATCTCCCTCTATGATAGCTGCTCTTGCCTTGGATTTTAACGCGGCATTTTTTAGCAATTCGTGTGATCGTATGCGAACAATCTTGTCAGGAAATCGATCAGGGAGTAATTTACTCATAATGTTCGTGTACGAACAAATTGATTGAGGTGTTGAATGAGATTAATCGTGGGAATGACGGGGGCAACGGGTGCTCCGCTGGGCGTGGCGCTGCTGCAGGCGCTGCGGGAAATGCCGGAGGTGGAGACGCATCTGGTGATGTCTAAGTGGGCAAAAACCACCATTGAGCTGGAAACGCCATACACCGCGCAGGACGTTGCTGCTTTGGCTGACGTTGTCCACAGCCCGGCTGACCAGGCCGCCACCATCTCCTCCGGCTCGTTTCGTACCGACGGCATGATCGTCATTCCCTGCAGTATGAAAACGCTGGCGGGTATCCGCGCGGGCTATGCCGAAGGGCTGGTGGGACGTGCGGCGGATGTGGTGCTGAAAGAGGGGCGCAAGCTGGTGTTGGTGCCCCGTGAAACGCCGCTCAGCACCATTCATCTGGAGAATATGCTTGCGCTCTCCCGCATGGGCGTGGCGATGGTGCCGCCTATGCCTGCGTATTACAACCACCCGCAAACCGCCGATGACATTACCCAGCACATTGTGACCCGCGTGCTTGACCAGTTCGGTCTGGAGCATAAAAAGGCGCGCCGCTGGAACGGGTTGCGGGAGGCGAAACATTTTTCACAGGAGAATAAAGATGGCATTTGATGATTTGAGAAGCTTCCTGCAGGCGCTCGATGAGCAAGGGCAACTGCTGAAAATTGAGGAAGAGGTTAACGCCGAGCCCGATCTGGCGGCGGCAGCCAACGCGACCGGCCGCATTGGCGACGGCGCGCCCGCGCTGTGGTTCGACAACATTCGCGGGTTTACCGATGCCCGCGTGGTGATGAACACCATCGGCTCCTGGCAGAACCACGCCATTTCGATGGGGATCCCTGCGAACACCCCGGTAAAAAAACAGATCGACGAGTTCATCCGCCGCTGGGATAAATTTCCCGTCACGCCGGAGCGCCGAGCCAATCCTGCCTGGGCGCAGAATACGGTGGACGGTGAAGACATTAACCTGTTCGATATCCTGCCGCTGTTTCGCCTGAACGACGGTGACGGCGGTTTTTATCTCGATAAAGCGTGCGTTGTCTCGCGCGATCCGCTCGACCCGGACAACTTCGGCAAGCAGAACGTCGGGATCTACCGCATGGAAGTTAAGGGCAAGCGCAAGCTGGGCCTGCAGCCTGTTCCGATGCACGATATCGCCCTGCATCTGCACAAGGCGGAAGAGCGCGGTGAAGACCTGCCGATTGCGATTACGCTGGGCAACGACCCGATCATCACCCTGATGGGCGCGACGCCGCTGAAGTACGATCAGTCGGAGTATGAGATGGCCGGCGCGCTGCGTGAAAGCCCGTACCCGATTGCCACCGCGCCGCTGACCGGCTTCGACGTGCCGTGGGGTTCTGAAGTGATCCTGGAAGGGGTGATTGAAGGCCGTAAGCGCGAAATTGAAGGGCCGTTTGGCGAGTTTACCGGGCACTACTCCGGTGGCCGTAACATGACGGTTGTGCGTATCGACAAAGTCTCTTACCGCACCAAACCAATTTTCGAATCCCTTTATCTCGGTATGCCGTGGACCGAAATTGATTATCTGATGGGGCCTGCCACCTGCGTGCCGCTCTACCAGCAGCTGAAAGCGGAGTTCCCGGAAGTGCAGGCGGTGAATGCGATGTACACCCACGGTCTGCTGGCGATTATCTCCACCAAAAAGCGTTACGGCGGTTTTGCCCGCGCGGTGGGTTTACGTGCCATGACCACGCCGCACGGCCTGGGCTACGTGAAGATGGTGATCATGGTGGATGAGGATGTCGATCCGTTCAACCTCCCGCAGGTGATGTGGGCGCTGTCATCGAAGGTCAACCCGGCAGGCGATCTGGTGCAACTGCCGAACATGTCGGTCCTTGAACTCGATCCCGGATCCAGCCCGGCGGGCATTACCGACAAACTGATTATTGATGCGACCACGCCTGTCGCACCGGATACCCGGGGCCACTACAGCCAGCCGGTACAGGATCTACCTGAAACCAAAGCCTGGGCCGAAAAACTGACCGCGATGCTGGCAGCACGTCAATAAGGAGGAAAAGATGATTTGTCCACGTTGTGCCGATGAGCATATTGAAGTGATGGCGACGTCGCCGGTGAAAGGGGTCTGGACCGTTTACCAGTGCCAGCATTGTTTGTATACCTGGCGCGATACCGAACCGCTGCGTCGTACCAGCCGTGAGCACTACCCGGAAGCGTTCCGTATGACGCAGAAGGATATTGATGAGGCGCCGCAGGTGCCGACGATCCCGCCGCTGCTGTAAGAAAAAGCCCGGTGGCGCTGCGCCACCGGGCAAAAGACCGCAGAAAACTAAACCAGACTCTTCAACCTGTAAATCCACTCCAGCGCCTGACGCGGCGTCAGCGAATCCGGGTCGAGGTTCTCCAGCGCTTCCACCGCTGGCGACGTCTCTTCCGCAGGCACCAGTAGCGACATCTGCGTACCATCAATCTGCGTCGCCGCCGCATTCGGTGACAGGCTTTCCAGTTCACGCAGTTTCTGACGCGCGCGCTTAATCACTTCTTTCGGTACACCGGCCAGCGCCGCGACGGCCAGGCCATAGCTCTTGCTCGCCGCGCCATCCTGCACCGTGTGCATGAAGGCAATGGTATCGCCGTGCTCCAGCGCATCCAGATGAACGTTCGCAACCCCTTCCATTTTCTCCGGCAGCTGCGTCAGTTCGAAATAGTGGGTGGCAAACAGCGTCATGGCCTTGATTTTATTCGCAAGGCTTTCCGCACAGGCCCATGCCAGCGACAGACCATCATAGGTTGACGTTCCGCGTCCGACCTCGTCCATCAGCACCAGGCTGTGCTCCGTCGCGTTATGCAGAATGTTTGCCGTTTCGGTCATCTCGACCATGAAGGTTGAGCGTCCGCTCGCCAGATCGTCCGCTGCCCCGACGCGGGTAAAGATACGGTCGATGGGGCCAATCTCCAC